>CANFGH010000022.1 GCA_947446285.1 Chloroflexota bacterium | reverse complement strand
ACATCCAAGGCAGGTGAGGAACTCGACAAGGAACCGTTCGACCGGACCCCGCCACGCGAGGCTCCGGAACCGGGCGGAGCCGTGGCTCGTATCTGGGAACTCTACGACCGGACCAAGATTGAGCCAGACCCGACAGCGCGTCACCGCCTTGTCTGGGACATCATCAAGATCCACATCGAAGAGGGGCCGTTCTACGCTGGTTCCGTCGCGAACCCCCCACGGCTTGTGCTTGTCAAAAAGGGATTGACGAACGTCCCCAGACGTGACGACCTCGCCCTTGGTGGCTTCATGAACCCATGGATCCACCCTACGCCTGCGGTGTACGAGCCGGAGACGTGGTACTGGTCTGACCCGGCAGCCCACGCATAACACGAGCTGGGAACGGTGCTGTCATCCGCCGGGAGCGGCAGAGGCACCACCGTTCCGGTTGTTCAGCGACCCGCGTGCCGGGTACAACCTTGGTGGAACCGTCTAGGTTGCCGATGAGCGGATCCTAGGCAGACTTCATTCCCGGCACCGGGCCGCCAATCCAGCTCCTTGACCCATGCGGACAACCAAACTTGCCCTTGTGCAGTCAGGCGAAACCAGCCGATGGCCACGTTCCTCATTAGACGCTTCGCGGCAATGGTCTTCGCGGTCGCGCTCATATCCGTTTTGAGTTTTATCCTCATCGAACTGCCGCCCGGAAGCGCGCTTGATTCCAAGATTTCCCAACTGCGTCAATCTGGTGGCGAGATCTCTGCGGAACAGATCCGAGCACTCGAAGACCGGTACGGCCTCAACGACCCAATCCACGTGAAGTACACCAAGTGGATTTCTCGCGCGGTCACTGGTGACTTTGGCCAGTCCTTTACGATGGACCAGCCCGTTTCCACACTCATCTGGACGAGGCTTGGATTCTCGATCGGACTGTCGCTCTTCGCCCTGATATTCAGTTGGGGCATTTCCATCCCCGTAGGTGTCTATTCCGCCACCCACCGGCACTCGCTTCCGGATTATGTCATCCAGATATTGCAATTCCTCGGCGTCGCCATTCCGCAATTCTTGTTTGCGTTGGTACTGCTGATCTTCTCAGCGACGGTTCTCGGTCAGGAAGTTGGCACCCTCTTTTCACGGGAATACCAGAACGAACCGATGAGCCTGGCCAAATTGGTTGATTTTGCGAAGCACATCTGGATCCCAATTGTCGTCCTGATCGCCGGAGGGACCGCAAGCCTCACACGGATCATGCGCGCCAATCTCCTAGATGTTCTGGGCCAGCAGTATGTCCAGACCGCGCGCGCCAAAGGCCTTCATGAGCGTCGGGTAATCTGGCGCCACGCGGTCCGTAACGCACTCCACCCCCTTGTGATGGCACTGGGCACAACCCTTCCGACACTGATCTCTGGGGAAGTGGTGATCTCGATCGTCCTGAACCTGCCTACTACAGGCCCCCTTTACATTCGAGCATTGATCCAGAAGGACATGTACCTCGGGGTGACCTTCCTCCTCATGCTCTCGATCTTGCTGATCGTCGGCAACCTTTTCGCTGACCTCCTGCTCGCCTGGGTGGATCCACGGGTGCGCCTTGACGAAAGTTGATGCGAAGTGAGACCAGATCATCACTGGAGAGAGAAAGTTCGGATGTTCACTGAGGTGACTTTGTGACCTCGAGGGTGCATTCGACATCACCAGACGCGGCGTCTGACCAGGCGGGCCCGGACGCACGACCAGACGCGACCGAAGAGGCGCGGAGCTCAGAAATTTCCCAGTGGGGACTGATTTGGCGACGATTCTCGCGAAATCGCCTCTCTGTTTGGGCGCTCCGCACCTTGCTTCTCATGTATGGATTAGCGGTGTTCGCACCATTCCTTGCCCCGTACGGTGCTGACCGGATCGACACCAATCATAGTTATGCGGAACCAACACGAATGGTTTTCATTGACGGGCAACTTGCCGTGTGCGCCCTCGAGCAATCCCTCGATCCGTTCCTCCTCAAATATCGGTACGTCGATGATTGTTCCCGCGCCCGCCCGCTTGAGTTCCTGCCGAAGGGTGACCCGTACTGGTTGTTCGGCCTCTTCAAGCTAGATGTACACCTTTTCGGCATCACGGCGGGCGAGCCACTGAAAGGTGGCGCCTCGCCTGCGAACGCTGCTGCCACTCCAACCGCCGCCCCCGCAGACCCGTTGGCGTCATTTCGGGTGCAGCAGCCTGACTCAGTCGCACCAAAACTTGACACGATCAAGAACCCACCCAAGATCTACTTCCTCGGGGCAGATCAGCAGGGGAGAGACGTGCTCTCGCGAATGCTGGTTGGGTCACAGGTGTCTCTTACTGTCGGACTGGTTGGTGTGTTCCTTTCCCTCACGATCGGTTCGGTCATGGGCGCAACGTCCGGGTACCTTGGCGGTACTTGGGACAACGTCATCCAGCGCACAATCGAAATCATTCGGTCGGTACCCACCTTGCCACTCTGGGCTGCGATTGCAGCGGCGCTTCCGCGAACCACGACCATCGTGCAGCGCTATTTCCTGATCACCCTAGTACTCTCATTGGTCGGATGGACCGGCCTCGCCAGGGAGCTGCGGGGCAAGGTGATGGCCTATCGGTCACTGGACTACATTGCAGCAGCACGACTTGCCGGCAGTTCCCACCTGAGGATCATTCTTGCGCACATGCTCCCGAATGCAGCCAGTCACATCATTGTCGTAGCGACCCTAGCAGTGCCGTATTCAATCCTTGGGGAGACCACCCTGAGTTTCCTTGGACTTGGAATGCTGCCCCCGGCGGTCAGTTGGGGCGTACTCCTCAAGGATGCCCAGCAATTGGACAGCGTGCTCATCCACCCGTGGATGCTCATTCCTGCGTTACCGGTTGTCCTGACAGTCGCCTGCTATTTCCTTCTCGGTGACGGTCTTCGGGATGCAGTCGATCCGTACAGCAGCTGATCAGCGCGCTATTGTCGGCACCCGCGTCGTATGCAGTTTGCCGCGGACTGGGGTTTCGGTCATCAGGATAGGATCCCAGGAGCGGACATCGTGCTGATCAAGAAGGAGAACCAGGTGGTCACGATTGAAGTTCACCAGTTCTGTGACTTCACCACGCGCGAAACCGATGCGTTGGCTGCGTTGCGATCAACAGTTGACTTTGGAGTGCCCCCGTATGTCTGGGCATCTCCGGTTGATCGACCGACGCGCGTCCTGCTTTGGAAGAATGGCGAACTCGTCGGTCACGCCGGGGTGCTTGAACGGACAATCCGGGTCGGCACCGACGAGCATCACGTCGCCGGGCTCTATTCAGTGATGGCCCGGCCAGACGTCCGGGGCTTGGGGTACGGATCAATGGTCGTCCGTCGGGCCGCCGAGGTAGCCGAGGCAACAATGCCCGATGCACGACACATCGTGCTTGTCTGTCTCGAGAGCAAGGTGAGCTTCTATGAGCGCCTCGGCTGGAACCGCCTTGACGCGCCAGTTCGCTTTGACCAACCGGACGGGCACCGTCTTTTGGAAATCGTCACGATGGCAAGGCCCATTGGTTCAGCAGCGTGGCCATCGGGCGACGTTGACCTCCACGGACTTCCGTGGTAAGCCGACGGTGTGCGCGACAATCCGGTTCCGTCAAATACGCCGCTGGTCTGATTGAGCCTTCAAAGCGTCAACGGTTGAAAGCGCTGAGAACGTCAGTGCGAGGAATGCACCGGATTGACGCATAAGCGTGTCGATGAGCTTGGATGCATGGTCGAGCGTCCCGTCAATTCGTGCATGCTGAAACGGAACGCTTTTACCGGCATCACAATGGAGGCGAACCCGAAGCCGGTCCATGACGGCACCGCGCAATTGAATTGGAGACTTGCCATATCTGGCACCAATTGTGTCAATGGTCTGCCGCGTTGCCAGTTCCCGAGCAACTGCTTCAGGATTGTGGCCAATTGCCTCCGCCACGTCCTCGACGAGCGCCCCAGGTCCGTATTCGGTGACAGTCTGGTCGGGACTGACCGGACCAATCCCAGGAGGTCCAGGGGTCGTGCGTAGTTGGTTAGACACCGGTGTTCGGGTCGGCGTGACCGCCGTCAGGATCAACTGCTGCAGGCTCATCACAACTCCCTTGGTCAGGGCCCTCAACCGCAACCACAATGGACCTTTGTCCATCCCGAGTGTGACGCACCACGCCTCAACAAACTTCAGGGAAACCCCTGAGCTACCACTCGTGTGCCCTGCGGAATGCAACCCAAAGACGTCTCAACAGATCGCGACCAACCAATTTCTCAAGAACGCAATTCAGAAAGATGATGGGTGCGGTTTCCTGAAACGGACCGAGGGTCCGGAGGCGCACCGATGACGCCTCCGGACTGAAACAGCGCTCAATCTCCGTTTAGCGAATTTCACCAAGCACCGCGTCTCGTGCGCGCAGGTAGACCGGTTCCTCTTTGGTGATCGCTTCGATCAGCGCCGGCCGGCCGGCACGCGTCGCTTGAATTGCCCGGGCAATTGCCGCTGCGAGGTCTCCGGGTTGATCAACTCGCTCGGCATGCGCTCCAAGCCCGAGCGCTACCGCCGTGTAGTCCCCACTAAGGCGGTTGCTCTGGTACGTCGCCGAAGCCGTGGGCATGTGCGCGGTGTATCCGCCCATGACGGAATTGTTCAAGAGGACCGTGAGTGTCCCGATTCGCTCACGAACCGCTGTCTCCAGTTCGATCGCCGCCGTGCCGAACGCGAGGTCGCCCATGAAGTTGATGCACAACTTCTCGGGATGGGCGAGTTTTGCCCCCATGATGATCCCGAGGCCAGTTCCTAACTGGGTCGATTTGCCCCAGCCGACATACCCCCGCGGGGAGGTTGAGATCCAAGTTGGAAGCACCTGGTCACGCGGGTTCCCGGAGTCATGGGTCACGATGGTCTCGTCCGGATTGACTGCACGCATGACCTCGGCAATCACCCGGTACGGATTGATCGGGAGTGTCGTCGCCGTCATCTGGTCGTGGCGGTCCGCAACGCCATTGTGTCGAGCTTCCTCAATTGCGACGTGAAAAGCCTCCCGAGAGGCAATGACCTGGCCCGACGACAAAAGTGCATGGACTGCTTCGATCAGTTGCCGGAGGACGATCCGCGCATCGCCCACGATTGCGAGATCCGCCTCGACATGGCGATCAAGATCTGCGGGATCGTTCGTGGCATGGATGACCGTCTTGCCCGGAGGAATTGGCGGCGAGAACGAGCCTTGGGCAAAACTGCACCCAATTCCGAAAATCACATCGCAGTCCCGCAGTGCCCGCGCGGCTGCGTGTGCAATCGAAAGACCACCCGCTCCGGCTGAGAGGCGGTGGTTTTCCGGAAACGCGCTCTTACCAGCAATAGTCGTAACGACCGGCGCATCCAGCAACTCAACCAGTTCACGCAATTCCGCGGTCGCCTCGGACCACAGGACCCCGTGGCCGACATGGATGACGGGGCGGCTTGCGTCTATCAGCCGCTTGGCTGCATCGCCGATTGACACGGCATCACCGCCACTTCGCACGAACGGGGGCGGCGTGTACGAGAGAGGTGCGGATACGTCATTTGCCGCGACATCCCGCGGAAGTTCAAGCATCACCGGACCCGGGCGCCCGCTGCGGAGTTGGGCAAACGCGTGCCTCAACATGACCGGCACCCGATCAGCAGATGGGATTCGCGCTGACCATTTGGTGATATGCCTGAAACTGGGCATTGGGTCGAACTCACCGCCAAGCCCGTGCTTGCTCATCTCACCACCACCAGGCAGGATGAGAAGCGGGCTTCCATCCGCGTATGCCTGCGCAATGCCACCAAAGGCATTTTCAATCCCTGGTCCCGCCTGGACGGTAATCACGCCAATCTTTCGTCCGTTCGTCGCGCGTGAATACCCATCCGCCATGTTGATGAGTGACTTTTCTGTCCGCGCGATGATCGGCCGGATCCCGCCGATTGCCGCCGCCTCGATCAGATTATTCATGGGATATCCGAACAGGAGTTCAACACCCTCCCGTTTTAGGATCTCCACGACCGCGTCAAGTGCCTTCATAATGACTGTTCCTCTCCCCCAGAGTACCCGGACGACAGGTTTGCGACGAATCACCTGGTCCAGCAGCGACGTCAATTCAAGGCGAGGAGCACTCGAAGGACAGGTCCGGCTATCGCCGAGATTGCAAGCGGTTCAGGTCCATCCAAGCTTGTCGACTCGAGAGGCTTGTGTAGTTTGCACAATCGGCGCCAAAGATGTTCGTACGCCCTGTCCCGTTACAGGCGAGGTGGTGACGTCCTACCATCACTACAACGGTTCACAGGATCTTGATGCGCACTAGCGGCGCTCCAGAGTTGTGCATACCGCCCAATACGACGGGGAGAACTGGGGAAAGCAAACGTGGACGACAAGTTGGTCAGTGCATGGGACTCAGCAGCCTCACTCGCGGTTAATCTGCCCGCGACGTTGTGGATGCTTCTCGCGACGTTTCTCGTGTTCATCATGGTTCCTTCAATCGGCTTGCTCGAAGCCGGTTTGACCCGACCCAAAAACGTGGTTCACGCGCTCATGAAGAGCCTATCGGCCGTGGGCGTGATGAGCGTGCTGTTTGTTCTCGTAGGCTTCTCGCTGTCATTCAATCCCGAAACAATCGGAGGCTTCATCGGCAAGCCATTCGATTTCGGGTTCGGCGCCGGGCTCGATACCGCTTGGCCCGTCGCATTCGACTCGAAGGGGACCGCCTTGAATGGCGTGCCAACGAGCGTCTTCATGCTGTTCCAGACAATGTTCGCTGCCGTGACGTTGGCGCTGATTGGCGCCGGTGTGCCGGAACGCATGAAGTTTGGCGCGTGGATGCTCTACTGCGTGTTCGTCTCGATCATCGTGTGGCCCCTTCTGGCGCACTGGGTGTGGAGCCCGAACGGCATTCTCGGCACCTTGGGCACCGTGACTGGGCTCCTCCCAGGCCTCGGAGTGAAGGACTTCGCCGGCGGGACCGTGGTCCATATCCAGGCTGGCGTTGCAGGTCTGGCAATCACCATGGCACTGGGTGCGTCAGTGAAGCGTCGTCAGACCCTCACCTTGCGGTTCAGACCGGAGACCAGCGGTCGCTCGGTCAGCCGCATTCGGCCCGTCGACGGCGACTTGGCTGGAATCGACACCGCCAAGGAAGGCGCCGAAAAGTATGGATACAGCCTTCCTCTCGCCGTGGTCGGCACCGCGCTCCTGTGGCTCGGCTGGTTCGGGTTCAACCCGGGAAGCAGCCTCGATCTGACCCGTCAGAGCGCAATGGCTGCGATCGCCACCAATACTGCTGCGGCTGCCGGCGGCATGGTTGCATTGATTATGGCCAAGTGGCTCGATGGCAAGTGGGACCCGGTTGCGGCAATCTCGGGCATCCTGGGCGGTCTCGTCATGATCACCCCGAACGCTGGCTATGTTGATGCGGTTGGTTCGATCATCCTCGGTGTGCTTGCCGGAGTGGTCACGATCGTCGCGATGAAGGCAATGGACAAGTACCTCTATCACATCGATGATCCGGTCGGAGGCTTCCCTGTTCACGGCGTGAACGGCATCGTCGGCACGGCTATCGTTCCGCTCTTTGCCAATCCCGCGGTGAGCGGCATTTCGCAGGCAGGCTTCTTCTACGGTGGTGGTGGATCGGCCTTGACCTGGCTCTTCCTCCAAGTAGTCGGTGTGATCATCGTGTCCGTCGTGAGCTTCGCAGCATCGTGGTTCTTCGTGAAGATCGCCGAGAGCTTCATGGCGGTTCGAGCTACGGTCAGCGAAGAGGTCCAAGGGCTTGACATTGCCGATCATGGTGTCGAAGCCGAAGTCGAGCGCATCTCCGCGTAACTTCTCCCGCGAGCCAGTCCGCAAACTGGTGCAGACCACCCTGTGCTTCACATCCGTTAGACGATGTGAAGCACAGGCATTTTGCGCAACTGATGCATGTTGCATCGAGCGTGATGACACGATGGGTGGGAAACGATGCTGTACTCCCCCGGCGAGAACATCGGCGGCTACACGATCATCCGTCGGGTAGGCCAGGGAGGAATGGGTGTCGTCTTCGAGGCCCGGTCCGAAGACGGGACAAGGGTTGCACTGAAAATCCCTCATCCACAGCTCCTTGAGGATCCGGGGACCCGCGCACGGTATGACCGCGAACTCGAAGTGTCGAGGTCACTGATCCATCCGAACATCCAACGTGTGGTGTCGACTGGGCTCGACGAAAAGCGTGACCTGCCCTTCCTCGCACTCGAGTGGGTCGAGGGAGGTCTCCTTCGCGACTTTCTCCGAAGCGGCCTTCCACTCTCGGTCGACGAGTCGATTTCATTCGGCGCCCAGTTGTGCGAAGCGCTCAACTATTGTCACGAGCTCGGGATCGTTCACCGCGACATCAAGCCAGACAACATCCTCGTCACGAAGGCAGGCCAGATCCAGCTAATGGATTTCGGTGCATCGCTCCTCGAAAGCGCACCCAAGATCACCACTGCTTCTCTCGCCGCCGCACTTGGAACACCCGACTACATGTCACCGGAACAGGTAGAAGGACAACGGGGCGACGTTCGGAGCGACGTGTACTCGCTTGGCGCGATGATGTACGAGCTGCTTACCGGGCAACCTCCGTACCAAGGTGACAACGCCCTTGCCGTCATGGCACAGCATGTCCAATCATCACCGGCTTCCATCCGGAAGAAGAATCGGCAGGTCGGCCCACCTCTCGAAGAGGTGGTCTTCAAGGCCATGCGCCGTGATCCCGCATTGCGCTATCAGTCCATGATGGACTTGCACCAAGACCTGACCAATCTTGGTTCCGTCGACGCGACAAGCCTCGGTCTTGAGCGCGTGCGGGTTTCAAACCCCGTGACCATTGGAGCGTCGGACACTGCCATCTGGTCGCGAACGGTGCCAGCCTGGGCGATGTTCGTCGTGGTTGCCATTGCGGCCCTTACCGTCGGAACCCTGCTCATCGGAAGATAGGCCTCCCTGTAGCTCCAGTGACTGGAGACCAGGCCACAAACGTTTCTGGAGGGTCACGCCGGATTGCCAAGGCGAATATACTCCGCCTGATCGGTTCACGGGCGCCTCTAAAATGCGATCCGTGCATCGTGTACTTGGCGGACACATTGCCGTCATGCGCCAGGGTTCTGGCGTCGGTGCAAGGAAAGGGCTTGTTCGTGGCTTCCGATCAGACACGGTTCCTGCTTCCCGAAAACGAGATACCCAAGCAGTGGTACAACATCGTTCCGGACCTACCCACACCGCCAACACCAGTCCTGCATCCCGGCACAGGGCAGCCGGTCGGACCGGCCGACCTTCTTCCGCTGTTTCCAATGGAAATCATCAAGCAGGAAGTATCGACCGACCGTTGGATTGACATTCCTGATCCGGTTCGCGATGCTTACCGGCTGTTCCGCCCCAGTCCGCTGATCCGGGCCCGACGCCTCGAAAAACTGCTCGATACCCCCGCGCACATCTATTACAAGTACGAGGGCGGAAGCCCGTCCGGGTCGCACAAGATCAATACCGCGTTGCCACAGGCCTTCTATAACAAGGAAGCGGGCACAAAGCGCATCACGACCGAGACCGGTGCTGGACAGTGGGGAACGGCCCTGTCCATCGCTTGCCAGATGGTTGGCGTCGAGTGCACGGTCTACATGGTGAAGGTCAGTTTTGCGCAGAAGCCCCACCGCCGAACGCTCATGGAAGCGTTTGGTGCTCAGGTGTTTGCGAGCCCGACCAACCTGACCAATGCCGGCCGGAAGATCCTCGCCGATGATCCGGACTCTCCTGGATCCCTGGGTATCGCGATCTCCGAGGCTGTGGAGGATGCGGCGACCCACGACGATGCCAAGTACGCGCTTGGGTCAGTCCTGAACCATGTACTCATGCATCAGACAGTCATCGGGCAGGAAGCACTGCGCCAGTTCGACCTTGCCGGCGAATATCCTGACGAGATCTACGGATGTGTCGGAGGTGGCAGCAACTTCGCAGGCCTTGCCTTCCCATTCATTCGCGAGAACCTTGCAGGACGCACCAAGACCAAGATTGTCGCGTGCGAACCAGCGGCGTGCCCAACCCTCACCAAGGGCGTCTACACCTTTGACTACGGTGATACCGTCGGCAACACCCCAATCGTGAAGATGCACACGCTTGGACACAACTTCATTCCACCAGGAATCCACGCGGGTGGCCTTCGCTACCACGGCGCCGCGCCGCTTCTCAGCCAACTTGTGGACGGTGGGCATGTCCAGGCGGTCGCCTATTCCCAGATTGAGACATTCGAGGCAGCTCTGAGGTTCGCACGGTCCGAGGGCATCATGCCTGCGCCTGAACCAGCCCACGCATTGCGCGGTGGCATCAATGCCGCTTTGGATGCGAAGGCCAAGGGCGAGAAGCGCGTGATCCTGATCGGCGTTTGCGGTCATGGAAATTTCGACATGGTGGCGTACGAAAAGTACCTCTCGGGGGAACTCGAAGACTACGCGTACCCGGAAGCGAAAATCCACGAGGCGCTTAAGACCCTTCCTACAGTGGGTCTCGCCGCTCGCTCGTAATGTTTCCTAGCCCCCGACACAACGCAGTCTGGCCGGCAACCCGCGGCGCAGGTCGTCGGGGTACCGATTTTCGTGATCGATGGGGAGCGATGGTGGACAGGCCCTTCTGCGAGTGCGGTCATCGGGCACACACTCAAGATACTGTGTAAATGCTCACCTCGGGTAATGGGTTCAAGGGACCCACCTGGTACTTGGTAGGAGGACCCCATGAGCGAGGGCGTCAAGAAACGGATCGGCATAATCGGACTCGACCATTGGTACATCGGTCGCGAGGCACCGGCAATTGCCTCACGACGTGGTGACGCGGAAGTCGTTGCCGTTGCGCACAGCAATGCAGCGAACCGGCAACTCCTCGCAACGCAATGGAACATTCCTCACCAGACAGATGACTATCTATCGGTTGCGACTGACCCGGACGTCGACGTTGTGGTGACAGCCTGCACGACCGCGGAAAACGTTGACCTTTGCCTTGCTGCCGTCGAGCACGGAAAGCATTTGGTCCTTGTCAAACCCTGCGCAATGACCGTGGCCGATGCCGAACGATTGGCCAGTGCCGTCGCACGAGCCGATGTCCTGGCCGTTCCCTTCGAGTCGCACACCCGCTTCCAGCCGCACGCGCGATCAATAAGCCGCTGGGTCCAGGAGGGTTTGATCGGCACGCCGTTGTCGGCCACGATGGTCAGCCGATACTCAATCCACGGCGCCCAGCTCGACTGGCCCGGGCAACCGAACCCGAACGCGTGGTGGATGGACCCTGCACGCGTGCCAGGCGGTGGTTGGATGGATCATTCCATCTATTTGATCGACTGGCTTCGCTGGACACTCCAGGATGAGCCCGTCGCGATCACCGGAATGTCGCGGACTCTTGTGCACAAGGACCTCGACCCCCAGAAAGAGGACTTTGGCGTCGCGCTCGTCGAGTTCTCCCGTGGTGTTGTCGCAACAGTGGAGGTGACGTGGTCCAGTCCCAAAGACAATGGCCTCACAAACTGGCAATTCGCCGGCAGTGACGGAAACCTCGTGTACGACGGCAGCGTCAACCCATCAATTGTGGTCCGTTCGTCTCAGGTCACGGCAGCCCCATCAGCTTGGCACACGCTCCAGCCAGACACATACCCGGTACCCACCGGAACCATGTCAGCTGGACGAGGCCACGCGGGGGACTCCTACCGGACTTCGATGTCGGCCGGCCCGTTGGACCATCTCCTCGACTGCCTTGCAGATGGCACGCGCCCCATCGCGACGATCGATGACAGTGTTCTGACCCTGCGGGCATGTCTCGCGTTTTACGAGGCGTCCCGAACTGGCAAGACCGTGAACCTCTAAGAGCACAGTCCTTACACACGCCCCGAGCTCGCTTTAACCGATGCTTGGGGCGGGACGTCCCCAACACCGGCGCACGGGAACCATTGCTTCGGGATCAGGGAAATCCCCGACGCCGGCAGATGTACGGTCAGCAATCCTTCCGGTACGCGCTCCCGCGTGGCGAGAGGGACAATGCCAAACCTGCATTCGGATCGAACATCGATGCACACAGGTGACGGTGTCCCGAAGTGGGTCTCCGACACCGACGCCACGAGCGTTTTGCCGAGCCGAAACCGAGTGCTTAGGGTTCTACGCCTCGTCAACGGCAGCGTGCTCGATGCATGCCAGACATGTGGCACCGAAGGAGCAGGCTCTGGTTGCGGGCCCATGCCGATTTGTGGACCGAATCCCACAAGACTGGTTCCGCGAAGTTTGCAAGCTGGCTCACCAGACGAGCGAACCCATGCACCCGTGGGCTCAGGCGAGAGTGAACGCCCTCCCGGATAGGCATAGACGAAAAGGGAGCCACCGATTTCGGTGACTCCCTATCGCGCGTCTGGGCAGGTCGGGGTCTCATCCCCGCACGCTTGGGTTTACTTGAGGAGTTGCAGTGCCATCTGCGGAGCTTGGTTCGCTTGGGCAAGCACGGCCATCGTCGACTGCTGCAGGATCTGGCTGCGGACCATCTCCGAAACCGACTGCGCAACGTCTGCGTCGCGGATGCGACTGTTCGCAGCCCCGGCGTTTTCCGTCGCCACACCGAGGCTCTCGATCATGTGGTCGAGGCGGTTCTGGTTGGCCCCCAATTTGCCACGCGCAGTGCTGATGGTTTCGATCGCAGTATCCAAGGTGCTAATCGCATTGTTCGCACCCGACTGGGTGGTCATGCTCGCAGTAGACCCAAGCGTGCTGATCGCCAGGGTGGTTGTGTTTGTGGCGGAAAGCGATACTGAGACTTCATTGTCGAACACGCCTGTCTCTTTGTTCGCGCCGACGTGCAGTTTGACAGCGGAGGCAGAACCATCCAGAAGGTTGATCTTGTTGAACTGGGTCGAATTTGCGATACGGTCAACTTCAGACAAGAGTTGATTGACTTCGTCCTGAATGTGAACCCGGTCGCTGTTTGAGAGCGTGTCGTTCGCCGACTGGACGGCCAACTCACGCATCCGAGCCAGCAGGGAGTGGGTCTCGTTCAACGCACCTTCCGCAGTTTGCAGAAGGGAAATCCCGTCCTGAGCATTGCGCTGCGCCTGATTGAGGCCTCGGACCTGATTCTTGAGTTTCTCGCTCACGGCTAGACCGGCCGCGTCATCCGCAGCCTTGTTGATCCGCAATCCACTCGAAAGTTGCTCAATCGCACGTCCATAGCTGGACTGCGACGCTGAGAGATTGCGCTGTGATGCGACCGACTCGTAGTTGTAATTGATCCGCAAGGCCATTCAGGGGTCCTTCCCAGGCGGGGTTTTCCTCGACACAGTCCCTTGTGTCGGGCTGGCCGGCTGTCTCGCCCTCGTCCACCGTGTGAACTCAAGCGACTTCCGACATGGCTGATCGTCGACATGCGGACAAGGGTCTGAAGGGGTCCGACCGAAACTCGATTACTTCGCCCCTGGACGAGTGCCCGTGGTGTGTTCTACGCTGAGCGCCGCAAGCGCATGCCGGGGAGCCGGGGATATGATGCCGATGCGCGCCGCTCCAGGCGGAATCACGCGCCCCGGAGTAATTGCATGGGTGGTCTTGAAGGCAAGGTCGTTCTCGTAACTGGAGGAGGCCGAGGCATCGGTCGTGGTGTTGCCCGAGGCATGGCCCGCGAAGGCGCCCACGTGGCAATTTCGGGCAGGACCCGCGCGACCCTTGACGATGCCACGACAGAGCTGCAGGCTCTTGGTGCCGAGGTCTTGGCAGTTCCAACCGATGTGACAGACGAACACGCGGTTGCCGAGTTGTTCAAGGCCGTCCTAGCCCGCTTCGGGCGTCTCGACGTGCTCGTGAACAACGCCGGCGCATTTGACGGTGGGGCGCTCGATGAACTGTCCCTTGAGTCGTGGAACAAGGTCATCGCCACGAACCTCACCGGGCCGTTCCTGTGCACTCGCGAGGCGATGCGGATCATGAAGCCCCAGGGCGGTGGGCGGATCATCAATGTGTCCAGCATCTCTGCGCAGCGGGTCCGACCGCGTTCCGCCGCCTACAGTGCCAGCAAGCACGGGGTATGGGGTCTCACGCAAGTGACCGCGCTCGAAGGTCGCGATCACAACATCGCAGCCAGTTGCCTGTACCCGGGAAACACTCGCGTCGAACGCGCAAGCGCGACAACGTCTGTCGAGGCGAACATGAGTGTGGACGAACTGGCACAGGCGGCTGTCTGGATGGCGCTCCTGCCACCTCATGTGACGATGCTCGAAGCCACCGTGCTTCCAATCAAGCAGCCATTCATCGGGCGAGGTTAGGACTGCCCCGACCTCTGGCAGGCACTGAAACCGCATGACAACTCAGGACACGCTATTGTGAAGATCAAGTCAATTCGCGCCGCTACCGTCGACCTCTCACCCCGACCAACAACGTCCCCGCGTGTGCCGAAGCAACCGACAGGCGGCTTCTCCAGCCCGATGCTGCGCTATCCGGAATTCGGGAGAAACCGGTGGAATGCCACATGGAAGCGCGTCGCGGTCGTGGTCACCGCGGATGACGGTACCGAGGGGTTCGGTTTCACGAACCACGGTGAACCAGTTCGTGAAGTCATCAACGGGCACTTCGCACCCGTCCTTGCCGGTCAGGACTGTCTGGCAACCGAAAAGCATTGGGACATCATGCGACGCATCTCGGCGCCATATGGATCAGCGGGACTTGCCAGTTACGCAATGAGTGCCGTTGACATTGCGCTGTGGGACCTCAAGGGCAAAATCCTTGGACGCCCAGTCTACGAGCTCCTTGGCGGGCCTCAGAAGGAGGAAATCGAGTGCTACGCCAGCAACACCGACCTTGCGTACGGAACCGCCAATAGCATCGAATGGTTCCTCGAACTTGGGTTTCGGGCGGTCAAGGTATTCCTTCGCGAAGGGCCGGAGGGTGGCATCGGCGCGGTACGCCGGACCGAGGAATTGGTCGCGCAGACCCGTGAGCAAGTTGGACCTGACGTCGAAGTGATGGTCGACGCATGGATTTCACTGAACGTGGAACATGCCGTCCGCCTCGGCGAAGCCCTGCGCCCCTACCGGATCAAGTGGCTGGAAGACTACTTGCTCCCGGAGGACATGGACGGGTACCAGCGTGTCCGGGATCGCCTCCCCGGGATCGTCCTTGCATCCGGAGAACACTGGTACACAATGCAACCGTTCGCGCACGCGGCTGCGAAGGGGCTCGTCGACATCCTCCAACCTGACCTTGCGTGGTGTGGTGGAATTACGTCCGGCCAGAAGATTGCCCACCTTGCGGAAGCCCACGGCCTGACCATGATTGTCCACGGTGGAATGAATTACCCGTGGGGGCAGCATCTGTCGCTCGCCATGCCAGCTATCGCGATGGGAGAGCGGTCGGAGGGTGTTTCTCCTCCTGGCGTGCCTCTTGAGGAGATGTCGCTCTTACCGGGAACGGTGCCAATCCGGAATGGCCGGGTCCGTCCGACAGATGCGCCAGGGCTTGGCCTCGAAATCAGCACCGAATGGCTGGAGGCGCGTGCCTGACAACCTCGGCACGCAAGACACGGGACCACACCCATGGCCCAGGGTCCCCAGTGTCCCGTCTGCGCCTATCCCCCGGTGGCGGTGTACCCGCCATCAACGGGGATTTCCGCACCAGTCACGTATGAGGACTCCTCAGAGGCGAGAAACAAGGCGACCTGCGCGATCTCTTCCGGTCGCGCAAGGCGCCCAAGCGGTGTCGCTCCTTCGAACGATGCTCTCTTGCCCGGGTCCGCGAGGTACGGCGCCTGCATTGGAGTCTCAACTATCCCGGGATGGATGATGTTTGCGCGGATGCCCTGCCTCGCATACTGAACCGCCAGCGACTTTGTCAGCGAAATCAACGCACCCTTCGACGCGGTATACGCATCCTGGGGCAGCGTAAACCCTCGCAACGCCGACACTGACCCGATGTTGATGATCGAGCCCCCGCCAGCGGCAATGAGGTGGGGGATTCCGAACTTGCAGGCGAAGTAGACGCCCTTCAAGTTGATCTCCATCACCCGGTCCCACCAGTGTTCCTCGGTGTCGACAACAGACTTGTCGCGATCCTTCCAGAGGACCCCGGCATTGTTGTAGAGAATATGAAGCCCACCAAAATGGGAAACTCCATCCTCCACCATGCGCTTGACATCCGACTGGGTCCCCACATCTCCAGTCGTCGCGAACGCATCACCACCGTCGCGACGAATCGCGTCAACCGTCGAAAGTGCTGCATCGTGATTGATGTCGGCCACGATCACGCGGGCACCGTGTTTGGCAAAAAGCACGGCGGCTGCCTGCCCCTGCCCCATGCCCGCTCCGGTAATGAGTGCAACCTTGCCCGCTAATCGTGGTCCGAACATGGGTTCCCCTCAGACTTGCTCAAAGTACCGGGTACGTTCCCAGTCCGTCACCGCACCGTCGTAGGCGTCCGCCTCATGGGTAGCAGGAAGGAGGTAGTGCGCAGTAACTTCTTCACCAAGGACCTTGCGGGTGGTTTCGCTCCCCCGAAGACAGGCAATCGCCTCCCGAAGGGTGCAAGGCAACCGATTGCCGTCGCCGCCCTCATACGCGTTCCCCAAGATTGGCGCAGAAAGCTCGAGCCGATGGCGGATCCCATGCAAGCCCGCGCCAATCGTTACGGCAAACGCGAGATAGGGATTGACGTCTGCACCCGGCAGGCGGTTCTCAAACCGGAATGAGGGCCCCTGCCCGACAACGCGGAACCCGCAAGTCCGGTTGTCCTGACCCCACGTGATCGCGGTGGGTGCCCAAGAGAGAGACTGGTATCGCTTGTATGCGATCACAGTCGCCGCAAGGAACAGCGCGAGTTCTTTCGCCAATGCTAGTTGACCTGCAAGAAAATGCCTGAATAACTCTGATGGGCCACCCGACCAAAGCATACTCCCGCTTGGTGTCAACACGCGTGCGAAACCCCGTTCGGACACCCCGCGCAATGCCATGCCGGGCTACACTGCGGGCTTGAGGAGACCAACCACATGACTCCGTTGCGACCCAACAGCTTGCAGACCGTAATTGACGCTCCGACGCCTATCGCGCCTCCACGATGGGCCCTCTTGCAGCGCCAACTGCTTGAGGCACAGACCCGCGCGTGCCATGAGTTCTACGCACGGTACTTCGATGATCGTGGGTACCTCAATTGTGTACCGCGCTGGTCTGGCGACGACGGCCCGGACGATGCGCTCGAGAACGTCCTCAACTGGACGGTTCTCCATGCACTGGGCGCGGACGACAGCATCCTCCATCTCTATAAGAAGGCGCTTGAAGGACATTTCCGCCAGTACACCGAAGCCAAGACGACGGACGTCGCCCTCGGCCGGGATGGCATGTACTTCCAGGAATTCCACGCCTGCTTCGACTGGTTCCACCATGGTGAGGCGTGGAGCCCGATCTTCCTGCAGGGGCTGTCTGATCCAAATGACCGGACCCTGATTGCACGGATGCGTCGATGGACCGGTTGGTACATGGGAGAAAATCCGCACGTCCCCAACTACGATCCGGAACACAAGGTGATCCGGAGCTTCTTCAATGGGAGCCGTGGACCTCTGCTCAGGCCAGCAACGGCCCTCGACTGGGCAGGCGATCCGATCGACGTCGAAGGCCGGTTCGATGCACTGCACGGCGAACAGTCTTTCGACCAGATGCTCGAACACTTCCGGGACTACACGGATGTGGTGGGAGACAACCACGTCAACCTCGGTGCCACGACGCTTGGTCTGGCTGCGTACGCGCTGACCGGCGAGGAAAAGTACCGTGATTGGGTGCGCGACTATCTCAATGCGTGGGTCGAACGAACTGAAAAGAACAACGGATTGATCCCATCGAGTGTCGGCCTCGATGGAACTGTTGACAGCGGATACGGGTGGTACGGCGGCGTCTACGGTTGGGGTTTCTCGGTGATGCAAATCCCGTGGAACGGCCGGGTTGCCCACCGCGCGTATCACACCCGGACGCCATTCTCGTTCGCCAACGGCATGTTGATGACCGGAAACGCCAGCTACGTCTCGTTGTTGAGAAGGATGATTGATAACGTCAATTCCCACGCGACGGTGCAGGACGGCAAGACGGTCTACCCTCACATGTACGGGCGGCTTGATCGCCTCGAACGGATCACGAACGGCGAGTCGCTCGCGAGTCTCCCGGAAACAGGACCCGAAGGGTGGTATGAGTACCGCGCTTCAAAGTTTGCCCCGAGTGCATTTGCGCTTTGGTACTGGACGCATGACCAGTCAGCCCTTGAGCTGCTGGATCACGTCCCGCCATGGGTCAACTACATTAATGGGACTGACCCGACGTATCCCGAACGCGCCCTGGAGGCGGACCTCGAGGCCCTGCGCCAAAAGGTAGAGGGGTTCCGCGCTGATCTCCGGTCCCCAGACACGACGATGTCGGACGATATGAACCATTTCAATCCCGCGACCGTCGGCGCGCTTACCGAATTGATGCTTGGTGGGATCCCGACTGGACGCGATGTTCATGCCCTTCACGCCCAATTGCGCTACTTCGATCCTGCACGGCGTCGCGCCGGTTTGCCTGAGCACGTTGCCGCACTCGTGGACGGAATGACCGCCGATGGCGTCACCGTCCATCTGGTCAATCTGGACCCGGTCGACGCACACACAGTGGTTGTCCAAGGTGGCGCCTACAACGAGCACCGGCTGACCCACGTCCGTGATTCTGAGGGTGGCGAGCACAACCCCCAAGGGATTCCGTTCGCTGTCAGACTCGCGCCTGGGGCGGCAATTCACCTGGCAATCTCGATGGAACGGTTTGCCAACCCACCGACGTTCGCATTCCCCTGGGTCTAGCCCAAGTCGGTACGGGGCGCCGGGTCCGCAATTGGTCCGGATCCCCACCAAAAGCCATCACTGAATTTGCCGTCAAGGACCATCCCAATGAAACTCGGCCTTGTTACCTATCAGTTGGGAAAGGACTGGGATGTCCCAACAATCATTTCCAATCTCACACTCCTGAAATACGCAGGGGTCGAACTCCGGACGACCCACGCGCATGGCGTTGAGGAAAGCATGTCGGCAGAGGCCCGGGCTGACGTCCGTCGCCAGTTCGCAGCATCACCCATCGAACTGGTAGGCATCGGGTCAATCTACGAGTACCACTCAACTGATCAGTCAGTTGTTCGCTCAAATATCGAAGGAACGAAAGGCGCGTTGCAACTTGCACACGATGTCGGTGCAGGTGGGGTGAAGGTCCGGCCTAACGGCGACAACCTCGCGTCTGGCATCGCAATTGAGGCGACGCTTGACCAGATTGGGCACGCCCTCAGGGAATGCGGTCAAACCGCTGCCGACAACGGTGTCGTCATTCGCCTTGAGATGCATGGGTCGGTGGGCGATGCAATTCACATGCGACACGTCATCGACGTTGCAAACCACCCGAATGTCGTCCTCTGTTGGAACTCGAATACGCGGTTCGATGTCGACGAACGC
Source organism: Chloroflexota bacterium (assembly GCA_947446285.1). Taxonomy (GTDB): domain Bacteria; phylum Chloroflexota; class UBA11872; order UBA12225; family UBA12225; genus UBA12225. The sequence goes on along the minus strand of CANFGH010000022.1, from coordinate 16,683 downwards.
GGTTCGGTGCGACACGACTTTGGCCTGGTCAGCGACCGGATCGGTCTTGTGCACCTGCACGACCTGACGGACGAGGAGTATCCGTGGTCGGAGCTCTTGTCTCTTCTGACCGCAACCGGGTACTCCGGTTACTGCCTGGCCGAATGCGCGCCGGAGAGCAGCGATCCAAGCCGGGTTCTGCAGTACTTCCGGTCACTGTATCTCGCGTACGGAGGGAAGTGAGTTCACCATCGAGTGCAAACGGACCACGCGTAGGCACCACCGCGGTCTGGTCCAGTTCCCTAGCGCATCCCGAGGTGGGTGCGAATGTCCATTTCGGGGGCGCGCAGACGGTCAAACAGGGCTGCCTCCTTACGCCGAACCTCAAGGGCACGGTCGTAGACCTGATCGGCGACACCGGGGGGAATGGCCAAGGTGCCGTTCTCATCGGCATGGATCACGTCCCCCGGATGGACCGTCATTCCGTCGATGACGACCGGACTATTGACGTCAAGCCAACGGATCTTCCCATGCATCGGCGAGAGGCCGGCAGCCCAACAGGGAAGAGGCACGCCTCGCACGCCCTCAATGTCTCGTATGCATCCGTTTGTCAGGTACCCGACTGCTCCGGCCATCCGCATGAAGGTTCCCATGCCGTCACCGATTGTCACGGTGTACCGAGGACGAACTCCAACAGACTCAATCACCGCGAAAACAGGTAGGTTCCCACCATGCCGATCTGACACTTCAACCATCAGGCGAAGCCAATCGTCAAAGAGCGAGTGCGGGTCGTCCATCCCCGGCGAGGTCGTGTCCATGCGAGCGGTTACCGCGATGCCAACCCGAGGACCAGCCTCAGGCATCAGGCACCGAATGTCGGGCCCTGTATACCCAAATGAGGGGTCTCGAACCTCGAGCAACTCCAAGCCATTCGCTACCGTCGGCGTGTCGAACTCCACAAGACGCCTGATCGCATCAATGTTCATCGTTTGAACCGTCCTTTCCCACCTCAGAAACAAGCACCATGCGTGCCGATTGACAATACCGCGCTGAAAACTGCCTATCACTCCGTTAGCACGCGATCCATGGCAGCCTCGCAGAATGGAAGTGTCGCAAACGCTGGGGGGCGACTTGCGCCGTTGTGCAGCGACACCATCATCATTCACCCGGCAATGGGAACACGATGAACCGCCGACTGTTCATTCCTCTAGCTTTTACGAGCGCACTCGATGCTTCCTGCGGGCCGATGGGCCTCGACGGGTTTGAGCAGGAACGGATCCGCCACATCGGATGCGTCCAGCGCGCAGGCACAGCCCGCCACTGAACGGTTCACGCTCTCCAGTCCGGACGCGCCAGGGTGCATGCTCGCGGCAGCCCACACCTGTGACGGATGGGCCGAAACGCCGTCGATCATCTGGAGTGGAGCTCCATCGGGAACTGTGTCGTACGCGGTGACAATGCATACGCAAGTCAATCACTTCGAGACACATGCGGACCTCGTTGTGTACGACACTCCTCAGTGGGTCAGTGAGTTGCCGACAACCAGCAGGGAAATCGGCACGTTTGGGGCGAACAGCATCATCGGCCGGGGCGAATACGCACCCCGCTGTTCAAAGGGGCCGGGGATGAAGGACTACGTCCTCACGGTCTTCGCTCTTCAGTCCATGCCAACGGTGCCTGACCGGCAACAGGGCGTGACACGGGAGGAGCTCTTGTCCAGCACCAGCGAGATTACGCTTGCCTCGGCCTCAATCACCGTGGGTTACACGCGCCCAACCAATTCGTGACCGCCAATTACCGGACGCGATGTTTGACGGACATCAAGCACCCATCACGTGAAGACGCAACATTTCACTCGGTCGAGAGGTGAACGCTCGAGGCGGTTGCGCACCAGAACTTCTCGATGTACCCGACCACCAGGCCTGTGGCCTCTTCATGGGACACGTACGGAGACTTCTCGGGACTGTACATACAATCTGTCAAATCCCTCAAGAGGATTGGCGAAAACCCCCACCTGACGAGTTGCTTGATGGCAAATGTCCGGTTGAGGATGCACATATTCGTATGGACACCCGCAATGATGACTTGGTCGATACCGCGGGCTGAATAGTATTTCCACAGCTCAGTGCCATCGGCCGACACGACATCACGCTCTTGATCGATCTCAATCGCAGCATGCTGGCGCGTCCACGGGTATGGCATGCCTGTCCTGTGCTCAGGATGGTCAGAATCCGGACAGGTGTCGCACGGGTCGGTCGGATCAATCGGCAAGGGCGGAACCTCATGGGGATGATCCGCCGGGGGGGACGCGTCAACCGACCCAGAAACCGTCTTTACACGCTCGCGGGCGGGCATTCCCTCATAAAAATCGATGGTATCGGAGGGTGCATGGACGATCAGTGCGCCAGCGTTCCGGAACCGCTCGACCACCAGGGCAATCCCCGGCAAGAGACGTGCGAGACGTTCCTCGGCGCCCCGGCAGGTATGCCGGTCCCAGACATCGCACAGCACGAGTGCCGTACGGGCCGGATCGCATTCCCGCACTGTCTCGCTGACTTCCCAAATGCGGTACCCACCACGCTCCACCAAATGCTGCAGGCGAGCCTGGATGTTGATCACTAGTTGGTTACCCACCCTTCGAGTTCGCCACAACTCCGACCACCCGGGCTCTGGCAACAGGACCGTACCCAATTGTCAAGCAGGCAACTCATGCACCTGACCAGCCGCGCCCTGCATGATGGCGTCAAGTTCGCCGAGTAGGTCGTCACCAATTGCCAGATCGATTGCGCCGAGATTGTCATCAACCTCTGACGGTCGACGGCAACCGACCAAGGCCGTCGCAACAACGTCTTCCCGGAGCACCCATGCCAACGCGAGTTGGGGTAGCGACACGCCAACACGGGAGGCCACTTCCTTTAACCGATCCACGACGTCGAGGTTCAGTGGCAGGTTCTCTTCGGTAAGGAGGGGTTGGCGGAATGCCATTCCCCGGCTCCTCCAATCGGTTGCGTCCAACTGAGCGGTGCGATCCCAGGTGCCCGACAGTAGCCCGTGAGCCAGCGACCCGTACGCCATGACTGAAACATCGAGTTCCCGGCAGGTCTCAAATGCCTGTAATTCCCAGCGCCGGTCGAACAAGTTGTAACCCACTTGATTCGTGACCAGTGGTGCCAGCTGCCGGCACGTACGCAATTGCGGTGGCGAGAAGTTCGAGACGCCAAGATGCCTGACTTTGCCAGAATTGCGCGCCTCGATCAGAACCGTCATGGTTTCTTCGAATAGCACGCTCACATCCGGCCAATGAACCATCCACACGTCCAGGTAATCGGTCCGAAGGCGTCGCAATTGCTCGTGGAGGCCACCGGGTCCATCAAGAATGGCCGCCCGGGAACTATCCCGCCTGAACGGGCTTGGGTTCGCATCCTGGTCCCAATGCAAGCCACACTTCGAAACTAGGACGATGTCCTTCCGCCTCGTTCCAAGCATCGCGCCGAGAACTGTCTCGGCGCGGCCATGTCCGTACGCAGGTGCCGTGTCAAACAGCGTCACTCCAACGTCAATGGCCCGGTCAACCGCAAGGGCCATGTCACGGTCATCAATTGGCCCGTAGTCCTCCGCCCCCATCGGCCAGCACCCGAAACCGATCGCGGAAACCACGGGGCCGTGAGACCCCATCGTCCGGTACTTCATTGGCAATCGGTCCTTCCCGCCAACGTTCCAACCTGTGCCCGTCAATGCATCTCTGCGGTCGATGCCCGGTGCCCAGATTACCCGTGGATCCGGTGCCGCGCGAGTACGCCCTCATCAAGTGTCACGCCAAGGCCAGGTCCGGCCGGTACTGCGAGCATCCCGTCGCGTGGGATGAGCAAGTCGCCGGTCAAGTCCAGTTGCTGGGCTGGCATGACGTGGGGCACTGGAACCTCCTGAATGAGGAAGTTCGGGATCGTGGCGTCAAGGTGGAGCGACGCTGCGAGGGCAATCGGTCCGTACCACGCATGCGGTGCAACCTGCACGAAGTGGCATTCAGCCAACCCGGCAATCAACCTGGCTTCAAGGATGCCCCCGCAGTGAGCAACATCCACCTGGATCACCTCGACAGCCTGATGGTTCAGGAGATCCTGAAATCCCCACTTGGTATACACCCGTTCGCCGGTGGCCAGAGGTACGGACACCATGTCGCGAACCTTGCGCATCGCCGCGGGGCTTTCGGGTGCAACGATTTCCTCAATGAAGAACGGCCGGTAACCGGCGAGTGAATTGGCGACGCGGATAGCCGCGGCGACGCCAAACCGACCATGCGTATCGATGGCAATCTCCACGTCGGGACCAACGGCGTCTCTCACCGCCTCGACAATCGCTCCGACGTGCCTGATGCCCGCTTGGTCAATCGTGTCCCTGATCGTGCCGAAAGGAGCAATCTTGATGGCACGATAGCCTCGGGCAACCGCCTCAAGCGCACGGTCACGGTACCGGCCAGGCATGTGGGACCGCTCCCCTTGGGGAAGGAACGGATCGGATCCAAGTGAGAAGAACATGTGGTTTGCATAGACAGGAACCACGGTACGGATTGCGCCGCCAATCAGCTCGTAGACAGGCATTCCCGCCGCCTTGCCCTTGATATCCCACAGGGCATGCTCAATCCCGCTCATCGCCGCAAGCAGCAGATTGCCACCGCGGACGTTGTGGTACCGCGCATACATCCGTTGCCAAAGGTCCTGGATGCGACGCGGATCCTCACCGACGAGCCACGATGCCAACTGCCTGACGACCGACGCCACCATGAACGGCTCGGTCGTGGTCGCTTCACCGTACCCGAAGATCCCTGCATCGGTATCAATCCGAACGAAACACCAGACCCGATCAAGTCCGGCGTCAAACAGGATTGGTTCAAGCGCGGTAATCCTCATGGTGCCCCTACCTTCATCTGCATGTATTGGCCATTTGATGCGGACACGTGGGAATCGCCGGTCTGCAACTGCAGGCAAGAGTGACTGCACCCGCACGACCTCGAAGATATGTTCCGCAATCACCCAGAAACTATCGCACCGGTTCCAGCTTGCGCACCCGCCCCGGGTGCCATACGCTGCCGCCGAGTGGAGAGACCGGCATGACCGAACCAAGACCAGCCTGGGACCGCGACCGTTGCGCGTCATTCGCATGGACACCGGGACCCGCTGAACATAAGAGAAGTCGCCTAGCCCGGCTGATCGAGGTAGCTGGCTTGACTTCCCTGGACGAGTTCAGGCGCCAAAGTGCGAATGACCCGGCCTGGTTCTGGGAGCAGATGACCAGGGACATTGGGGTCGTTTGGAAATCTCCTCCCTCGCGCACCCTTGACCTATCTCGCGGGCCTGCGTTTGCCACCTTCTTTCCAGACGCGGGATTTAACTACACCGAGCAGGCCCTCGACCACTGGATAGCTAACGGACGCGCCGACCACCCCGCCATCATCTGGGAAGGTGAGGAGGGATCAACGCGCGCCGTCACGTATCTCCAATTGCACGCAGAAGTGTCAAAGGCATCGCATGGATTGGCCGCTCTCGGAGTGCGCCGTGGTGATCGCGTTGGCATCTTCATGCCGTTGATCGTCGAGTGTGCCGTCGCAATGCTCGCTTGCAGTCGTATCGGAGCAATCTTCACGCCCATCTTCTCGGGGTTTGGCGCCTCCGCGGTTGCGACGAGGCTGAATGACTGCGACGCATCAGTCCTCATCACGGTTGACGGGGCATACCGTCGGGGCAAGGCGGTGGACCTCAAGGCTGTCGCCGATCACGCGGTACTGCTCTCACCGTGCGTGCGACGGGTTGTCGTGATCCGTCGCCTGTCAGAAAACGATCGTGGCACGACATCATGGGATGAACGTCGCGACGTCTGGTGGCATGAGGTTCTGGCGGGCCAACCGGTCGACCATCAAGCCGCGCCCACTCTGGCAAATGATCCGTACATGGTGATTTACACGTCTGGCACCACTGGTCAACCGAAGGGCACACGGCACATTCAGGCTGGGTTCCCAATAAAGTCGGCTGCCGATCAGATTGTCCTGTTCGACGTCCAGACCGATGATCGGGTCTGCTGGTATTCGGACCCGGGATGGATGATGGCGCCGTGGCTCATCAAGGGCCCATTGTTGCTCGGCGCGACAGTATGCCTCTATGACGGCGCACCCGACTGGCCTGACGCGGGTCGCTTGTGGGCATTCATTGCCAAGCACCGGGTGAGCGTGTTCGGCATTGCACCGACCGCAATCCGCAGCCTGATGCGACACGGATCCGATCCCGTGAACCGCCATGACCGCTCATCGCTGCGGGCGCTCGGATCGAGCGGTGAACCGTGGACTCCTGAAGCGTGGTGGTGGTTTTTCAGCGAAGTGGGTCAGGGACGATGTCCGATCATCAATTATTCCGGAGGAACGGAGATATCCGGTGGCATCGTGGGATGCACCACGATCGAACCGCAGCAACCGTGCGGGTTCACCGGCGCCGTACCCGGAATGTCGGTCGACGTCATCGATCATGGAGGCAACCCGGTCAGGGGAGACGTCGGCGAACTCGTCGTCACGCAACCGTGGGTCGGCATGACCCAGAGTTTCTGGGGTGGATCACCACCCGGTCATCCCGACCACGACCCCGCACGTCAGGCCGCTGCCGATCGACGGTACCTGGAGACCTATTGGACTCGTCCAGACCAAACAGGGACCTGGGTTCATGGTGACTGGGCGCAAATCACTCGGGACGGAAGCTGGTACATCCTTGGGCGATCCGATGACACGATCAAGGTCGCGGGCAAACGACTGGGACCCGCCGAGGTTGAAGCGTCGGTCCTGACCCATCCCGGGATTCTCGAGGCTGCTGCATGCGGCATTCCAGATGAAGTGAAAGGCGAAGTCCTTGCTGTAGTCGCGGTTCCGCGCGATGCGGGTGATGTGAACGACCCTGAACGTGTTGCCCGTCTCGCAACCGAAATCGCGGAAATCGTCGTCCGGGATCTCGGCAAGACCCTTCGCCCAAGCCCGGTCGTGATCGTCTCAGAACTTCCCAAAACAAAGTCCGGAAAAGTCATGCGTCGCGTGGTTCGAGCCGTCCTGGCATCCGACCCGAACTTGGGAGACCTGTCGGGCCTGGACAACCAGTCCGCGATTGACCGTCTCAAGTCGGTCGTGACCGGAATGGACTGAGCAAGGCCCACCATCCTGGAACCACGCCTCACACCGGGGAGGAGCCCGGTAACCAAAATGCCCGGGTGGGGACGGTCGAACTGGCGCCGACCCGTCACGCACCCAACGCGCACGAAATACCTCGAGACGCGGTTGGTCAGACGGCCCTCAAGGTGCTCATCCGCCGGCGCCACACGTATCGCTCCCTGCGTTATGTCACGCAATCGGTGAGTGAGGACCCGGTGGCGCTACCCCAGTTCCTGATCCTGGCTCAATTCCGCCTCCCATGATCGACCAGTCGCTTGGGCCGCCCAATCCGCAAACTGGGCTGTCCGCATGATGGACAGGAATGCGGGACGCCAATATTCGAAGTCGCCGTTGTCCTCGGCCTCCGCGGATATCGTGAATTGAATGTCCTTCAGATACATCACACGAAGCCACCGTTTCCACTTCAAGCCCGCGCTGTCCCCGACAGGATCGGCGACATACGAGTGCTCGAGCTCCAGGTCAACCATCGCTCCGACCGAGTCACCGATTGATCGCTCGATATGGGCAGAAGGAATGGACCTGACGCCTGCCTCAAGGCCCTCCTGCAGGATGATGGCATCGTCCGGCTCGACGTTCGTCGGTAAGCGACGCGCCTCCACGGATACGACCGCACGGTGCGGTGCGAAGGGCGGAGGGGTCAATTGGGCCGGAACCCCGTCGGTTGCATGCCATTCGCGCGGATACAAAAGGGACACATGGTTGACAAGATCGCGCCACGCAATGAAGCCCGTAAATGACAGGCGCGGGGCGTCGTTGACGGAAGGCAGTGTTCGATCTGGCATCTGCCGAGTGTACGGGAGGGAAGGGCGCTCTTCGGTCCGACCGTTGTCCGGCTGAGAAACCACGGAACGGCTGGAGATTTGCGAGCGACGTTGCAAATCGGTATCTTCCTTGGTAACCTGAGATTTTGAGTTGAAACCAACTCGAGACTCAATTGTGATCTGTGTGCGGAGACGCACTCATTGTTTGGGAGGGGTTGCGATGCTCGTAAATGGGTCAGGGTTTGCAGACGCTGTGAAGGGCGGTCGTCGCCGTGACTTCCTCCGGAAGCTTGCGTTTGGAGTGGCAGCAGCCACAAGCGCAGCCTCCGTTCAGGCGAGCGCTACGGCGTTTGCTTCGTCGGATGCACCGGGTGGAAGCCTGTCCTCCCCAGTAGCCGGCGCCTTCCAGGGAGCCTTCAAGGAAGCTCCTATGCTTGCCGACATGGTCAAGGCCGGCAAACTTCCTCCTGTTGATCAACGGGTACCGTCTAATCCACGGGTGATCAAGCCGCTGGAGGCGGTTGGCAAGTACGGTGGCACCTGGCACCGGGCGTACCGGGGCCCGTCCGACCGGGTCGGACCATCCAAGTTGGTCGAAGAAATGCTGATCGACTGGGATGCTCCCGACACCAAGACCATCGGCCTTGTTGCCAACTTGGTTGAGAAGTGGGAACAGAACGCCGATGCGTCGGAGTACGTCTTCACGCTGCGACAGGGCCTGAAGTGGTCTGACGGCGCACCGGTCACGACCGATGATGTGATGTTCTGGTACCAGGACATAAACCAGAACAAGGACATCCGGCCGAACGCAGATCCGCTAATCCGGCAAAAGGTGGGCGCGGAGTTCAAGATCGCGACCATCGTTGCGGTTGACGCGACGACGTTCAAGGTGACCTACGCCGCCCCGAACCCGCTCCTTCCTATTGCGATCGCGAAGACCGGTGGGTTCCCCAACCCGCCCGCATTCCTCGCCCCATCGCATTACCTCAAGAAGTTCCATCCGAAGTACGCCAGCGTCGACGAACTCGCAAAGATCGCGACCGAGAAGAACCTTCCGGCATGGCAGGCGCTGTGGGGCGATGCGGGAAACATGGAAGGCGCGATTGCTTTCTGGTTCAAGAACCCGGAACTTCCGACACTCTTGCCGTGGAAAGTGACCATTCCTGCGCCGGCCGACCCGTGCGTCTTGGAACGGAATCCGTTCTACTGGCAGGTCGACACCGAGGGCAACCAGCTTCCGTACATTGACAAGATCGAGCACGCGTTCTTCGAAAGCCTCGATGTGGTCAACCTTTGGGTGGCACAGGGCAAGATTGACATGCAGATGCGTCACATGTCTGCAGGTTCGTATGTCTTCCTGAAGGAGAACGAGGCAAAGGGCAAGTACCGTGTCCTCAACTGGCGCTCAGCCAGCACGCAGGCGTACTTCCCGAACCAGAATTGCCCCGATCCGGTCTTGGCGAAACTGTTCGCCACTCCCGAGTTCCGCCAGGCAATGAACATTTCGATCAACCGGGATGAAATCGCCGAGATCGTCTACAACGGCCTTGGGGTCGGACGCCAAGCCAGTCCGGTGACGGGTTCTCCCGAGTTCGATGCCGACCTGGTGAAAATGTGGGCCGAATACGATCCCAAGAAGGCCAACGACCTGCTCGACAAGCTTGGCCTCGCCAAAGGCTCGGATGGAATCCGCAAGCGTCCGGACGGCAAGGCGCTTGAAGTCGTCGTTGAGCACATCTCGCCCACCGGATCACCTGAGAATGACCAGCATGAGTTGGTCAAGGGCTATTGGGAAGCTATCGGCATCCGGGCAACGATGAAGGCCGTCGAGCGGTCCCTCTACGAGGAACATTGCCGAACCGGTGAGATCGAAATCGGTAACTGGGGCTTCGACCGCTCTTCCGTGGTCAAGGCTGATCCAGGCCGATGGCTCGGCACCATCCAGGACGGACCGTGGGCACCAACGTACGGCAATTGGTACGCCAAAGCCCCGTACAAGCAGGAAGAACCACCTGCAGACCACCCAATCAGGAAGATCTGGGACCTTTGGGATCGGGTTCAGGTTGAGCCGGACGAAGCCCGTCGAAACGCCCTGTTCCAGGATCTCCTTGGTGTTCACAAGGCAGCGCCGATGGTCATCGGTGTGGTCGGCGAAATCGTCGCCCCGCAGGTCGCCTCAAACGCCTTCGGAAACACCATCGCGGGCTACATTGCGGATGACACCCTCCGCGACTACGGCCTCATCAGCCCACAGCAGTTCTACCTCGGGCGTGCCTAACCCAACGTAATCAAGTTCTGGGTAAATGGGCGGTGGCTGACATGATCGTCAGGCACCGTCCATTCAATCATGTCGAAATCGTGTTCCCCGGTGAAACCCCCGCCGTCGCGAGGCTTCAATGCTTGCGTACACGCTGAAGCGTCTCCTGCTCTCCATTCCCACGCTGTTCGTGATTTCCCTGCTGTCGTTCGTGTTGATCCAGTTGCCGCCAGGGGACTTCTTGTCAACCTATGCCGCAACGCTGGCATCAATGGGCGAACAGGTCAGCGGTGACACGTTGGTATTGCTCCGAGAGGCCTATGGCCTCGATCAGCCGATGTACATCCAGTACCTCAAATGGATCGGTGGCATCGTCCTCCGGGGCGACTTCGGCCTGAGCCTGGAATGGCGTCAACCTGTCGCGTCCCTGATATGGGAGCGAATGGGACTGACCATCGCCCTCACGCTTTCCACATTGGTCTTCACGTGGTTGCTCGCAATCCCCATTGGGATCTATTCGGCCACGAACCAGTACAGCCTGCTTGACTACGTGTTCACGACGATCGGGTTCATCGGCCTTGGGGTCCCCGGGTTCATGCTCGCGCTCGTGGTGATGTGGGTCTCATTCTCCTATTTCGGTGCGGATGTCGGTGGCCTTTTCTCAGATGGCTACAAGAACGCTCCATGGTCATTCGGACGCGTGCTAGATCTCCTGTCGCACCTGTGGATACCGATGGCCATTCTTGGGATGGAAGGTTCCGCCGGTCTCATCCGGACAATGCGGGCAAATGTCCTCGACGAACTCCACAAGCCGTACGTCACCGCGGCCCGTGCCCGGGGCCTGGACGAGACGGTACTCACCTACGAGTACCCAGTTCAGGTAGCGTTGAATCCGTTCATCTCCACACTTGGATGGGCCTTGCCGGGATTGGTGAACGGTGGCACGATCATTTCCGTGACCTTGAGCCTGCCAACCGCGGGTCCGCTGCTTCTGCGAGCCCTCCAGTCGCAGGACATGTATCTGGCCGGTGCGTTCATCCTTCTTCTCGGAAGTTTGACTATTTTCGGCACACTCATGTCTGACCTTTTGCTTGCGTGGATAGATCCTCGCATCCGCCTGGACGAGTAGGAACGATCGGTGACATCGACCACCTCCTCAAGGCCTCCTCCGGCCTCGGCACTGCCGGACCCACGCGCCCCTCTGCCTATTGCAACTCCTCGAACCCAGGACAGCAAGGTGTTGGTGGCATCCCAGTGGAAACTGATGTTCTGGCGCTTTCGTCGCCACAAACTCGCGATGATTTGCACCGTTGTGGTGATCTTCTTCTATGTCGTGGCCCTTTTTGCCGAAGTTATCGCACCACTCGACCCTAACAAGGTCTCCAACCTGTACCGGTATGCGCCACCACAACCGATCAGTTTTCAGGATAAGGACGGTGGTTTTTCACTTCGGCCGTTCGTCCTTGGCATGAAGAGCTCCCGCGACACTAATACCCTGCGGATTACCTACGTTCCTGACCCGACCAAGCGGTTTCCGGTGAATTTCTTCGTCAAAGGGGAGAAGTACAAGTTCTGGGGTATCTGGGAATCGGATGTCCATCTCATGGGGCTCGCACCTGACGCTCCAGCGAACACTCCGTTCTTCCTGCTCGGGACTGACCGCCTCGGAAGAGACATGTTCTCGCGAATTGTCTACGGAGCGCGCATTTCGCTTTCAATCGGGTTGGTTGGCGTGCTCCTAAGCCTCGTCTTCGGCATCCTGCTTGGTGGCGTCTCCGGCTACTACGGCGGGTGGCTTGACGCCGTAATCCAGCGCATCATCGAGTTCATCAGGTCGCTGCCAACCATTCCGGTGTGGATGGCCTTGGGCGCGGCAATGCCTCCGAAGTGGCCACCGGAATATGTCTACTTCGGGATCACGATCATCCTCTCGCTGCTCGGCTGGACCGGTCTTGCACGGGTCGTGCGTGGTCGGTTCCTTGCCCTGCGGGAAGAAGACTTCGTCCTCGCCGCGCGACTGACCAACTGTTCGGAAAGCCGGATCATTTTCAGGCACATGGTGCCGAGCTTTGCAAGCCACATCATTGCCAGCATCACCCTAGCCGTGCCCGGCATGATCATGTCCGAGACCAGCCTGAGTTTCCTTGGCTTGGGTCTGCGTTCTCCGGTCATCAGTTGGGGGGTCCTGCTTCAGGAAGCCCAGAACATCCAGACCGTCGCCCTGTTCCCGTGGCTTCTGATCCCAGGTGCCGCGGTGATCCTGATCGTCCTCGCGTTCAGTTTTGTCGGTGATGGGTTGCGCGATGCCGCCGACCCGTATGGTCGATGATCGTGCGCAAAACTCCGCGAATTGCCATCGACCTCCCGCATCCGGTCCTTCGTGAGCAGGAAGCGAACGCCAAATGATGACTTCGACTGATGCCGTTCGCGTCGGCACGACAAGCGCACCACGCGCAATGGACACGCCGGTCGCGCTTGACGTGAACGACCTCCGCACCCACTTCACGATGCCGGGTGGAACCGTCCGCGCGGTAGACGGAGTGAGTTACCGACTGCACCGCGGGCGGACGCTTGGGATCGTCGGTGAAAGCGGGTGCGGCAAGTCCGTCACTGCCCAGTCAATCCTTGGCATCGTGCCACGTCCGGGGAAGGTAGTAAGCGGAAGCATGATGCTGACCCGCGGAGACGGATCCACCTTGGAACTCGCGGGCCTCGACCCCAAGGGCAAGGTGATCCGGAGTGTGCGAGGGAACGAAATCGCATACATCTTTCAGGAACCGATGTCAGCCCTGAGCCCAATCCACACCATTGGGCACCAGATCACTGAAGTCATCCGCCTTCATACAGGCGCGAACCGTGACCAGGCGAGGGAGCGCGCCGAGACAGTCATGCGTCAGGTTGGCCTTCCTCGGCCAGATGAGGTTCTGGGCAGGTATCCGCACCAGCTATCCGGTGGCATGCGTCAGCGCGCTGTGATCGGAATTGCGCTTGCGTGCAACCCGAGCATCCTTATCGCAGACGAGCCGACAACCGCCCTCGACGTGACCACGGAAGCCGTCATTCTCGACTTGGTGCGAAGTTTGCAGGACACCACCGGCATGGCGATCCAGTTCATCACCCACAACCTTGGAGTGATCGCCGAGATCGCGGACGAGGTTGTCGTGATGTACATGGGGAGGCAGGTGGAACGTGCATCAGTTACCGACCTGTTCCTTCGGCCCCAACATCCCTACACACAGGCACTGCTTCGAAGCATGCCCAGGCTGGGGAAGCGTGCGCAAGCCCGGCTAGAAGCCATCGAAGGCATGGTCCCGGATCCATTCAGTGTGCCCGTCGGGTGCGCGTTCCACACGCGGTGCAGACACTACGTACCCGTGCGGTGTGATCAGCCAGAGTATGTTGAGGTCGCCCCAGGTCATTGGGTCCGATGCAGTCGTGCCGGAGAGGTGGCCTGATGACAACGAATACTTCGGCCCAGACCGGCACGGTTCCTGCCGGCGCCGTGGATGGCGACCTGCTTGTGGTGCGCGACTTGGTCAAGCACTTCCCCATCCGGAAAGGCTTCTGGTCAAAGATTGTCGGGCATGTCCGCGCGGTTGACGGAGTGTCATTCAACGTTCGTCAGGGTGAGACGCTCGGCCTAGTCGGAGAGTCGGGATGCGGTAAGACCACGACAAGCCGACTGGTCATGCGCGCCTATCAGCCAACGGGAGGCACGATCCACTTCCGCGACCGCACACAGGGATGGCTCGACATTCCCACAGCGTCCGCGACCCAAGTGCGCGGGGTTCGTCGCAACCTGCAAATGATCTTCCAGGATCCCTACAGTTCCCTGAACCCGCGCATGACCCTCTTGGACATCATCGGCGAGCCCCTCATGGTGAACGGCGTTGCCAAGGGCAGCGAATTGCAGGATCGGGTCGCTGAACTGCTACGGCTGGTCGGCCTTCATCCCGAATACATGGCGCGCTATCCGCACGCTTTCTCGGGTGGACAGCGTCAACGGGTTGGCATTGCGAGGGCTATCGCTCTCGAGCCTCAACTCGTGGTGTGCGACGAACCGGTTTCCGCGCTTGATGTGAGTATCCAGGCACAGACCCTCAACCTTCTCGAAGACCTGCAGGCACGTCTGGGCTTGACCTACATATTCGTCGCACATGACCTGTCGGTTGTGCAGCATGTCAGCACTCGCGTCGCTGTGATGTACGTGGGCCGGATCGTGGAGTGCGCGCCAACCGAGGATCTCTTCTTTACGCCGAAGCACCCGTACACGGAGGCGCTGCTGTCAGCCGTGCCAACGCCCGATCCCACCCGGCGGGGGTCCCGCATCTTCCTGGCGGGAGAGGTTCCTGACGCATCGAACCCGCCACCCGGGTGCCACTTCCATCCACGATGCCGGTACGCCGCCGACATTTGCCGGACGACCGTACCACCGCTGACCGAAATCGCACCCGGGCATACCGTGGCCTGCCATATGTCAGACCAACTGTCCCTGACCGGTGTCCACTCGTAACAGAAGACCGGCGATCACCTGGCTCCATCTGGCGCATCAAAGTGGGTTCCCGCCCGTTCTGATGACGTTATGTCACTCCCAACAGACTCAAACCACTTCGGGCTCTACGACGACGTGTCGGTATCGCTGGATGCCGACCTCGAGCGGATTGAACGTGAGCTCGAAGCGTGCCGCTCAGGCTTGGCAGCCCTGCAATCCGCACTTGCGGAAGCGCGAAGGGACTCCGACGGGTTGGCAACCGTCACCGCGGTCTTCAATGCAATGCGGACTGGGGGCGGAACATCCGCGACCGCGATGCAGGTCCTGCCACGTCTCTTCGAAGCACAGTCCCGCCCCCATGGAGACGACTAAAGGGTTCGGTGCTTCCCTGCGGCCAACCGTTTGATCGCGTTGTACAGGTCAGCGGGCAGGGTAGGTGTGCCGACTTCCACTGCTTGGACGACGTTCGCGATCTCCTCAGGGGATGACGCTCCACTAAGGACGACGCTCACCTCGGGGGGCATGAGCGCGAACCGCAATGCAGCGGTTGAGATCCCTCCGGGGTAGTCTCGCAATAGGGTTTCCAAATCTTCGAGATGTCGACGGTCGTCGCCATCCAAGTGAGCGACCAGTTGATCCCGGGCCGAGCCGAAAAGGCCGAGGCGCAGGGGGCTTCCGACGATGATGCCCATGTCTCGGGCATGTGCCTCGGAAAAAAGTTCGAGTGCCGACTGTTCAAAGAGGTCGAACCGCTGAAAAACCAAAAGGGTGTCGAATTGGTCCGATACCACGCACTCCCTCAGAAACGTCAGGTCCCGTCCGTTGATCCCGAAGTGGCGGCACCACCCCCGATCGCGCACCTCGCGGAGGCCCTCCACGGTTCCTCCCGGCCCAAACATTGCGTGCATCGTGGGTTCCGCCGGCGTGTGGACCTGGATGAGGTCAACGCTCGACCGACGGAGGTGGCGGAGGCTTGCCTCAACACTCGCAACAACTGCGCCGCGAGACCAGTCAAAATCGGCTGGGACATGACCGAACTTCGTGCCAAGCACAAACGGGCCGGCATGTGCCTCCAGCGCCTCGCCGAAAAGCGCTTCCGAACGACCACCGATGTAGCATTCTGCAGTGTCAAGGAAGGTTATTCCGAGATCGAGAGCGTGTCTGATCGTGGCAACACCATGCCCGGCTGGCAACTCACCAGCTCGCCCGAGAAGCCAGGCGCCACCAAGGCCGATTTCGGACACCTCAAGCCCCGTTCTTCCTAGTCTCCGGCGCCGAACACTCCCAACGGGCCTTTGATCGCTGATGATCTCGGTCATGATTTGAACCCTCCTGGCCACAGGTTGCCATTGTAGGTGTGATTATCCATGGCCGACCCAGAACGAGGAATGCCCACGTCGGGCACAATGACCTGAACTTGAAACAGGTCGGCTGGGACGTGCGGGAGTGGCGCGGTGCCTGACAAGTAGCGAAGGGGATAAGCGTGCGTCGGAACAGTGCCCTGACAAAACTGCGGTCGGGAAAAGTAATCACTGGCCCAAACCTCGTGTACGATTCGCCATCACTTGCCGAGCATGTTGCCCATCTCGGTTTCGACTTCGTGTGGATTGATTGGCAACACGGTCAGTGGAGTGAACACACGCTGAACGATGCGCTTGCTCGCTACCTTACTGTCGACAGCGCTCCGATAGTCCGCGTCAAGGGAAATGAGCCCGGCACCATCAACCGTGTTCTCGACATGGGTGCGATGGGGGTCATCGTGCCGTATGTGCAAGATGCCGACCAAGCCCGCGCCGCGGTCCGGGCAACCTACTACCCGCCAATCGGGATCCGTTCTGGAGGCGGCGTGCGACTTGGTCTCATCGGCAGTGGTGAGGCCGACTATTTCGCCCACGCAAACGATGAGATTTTTCTCAGTGTCATGGTTGAGACCGAACTTGCGATCAGCAACATCGAGGAGATCATGCGTGTTCCCGGGATTGATGTCGTACTT
>CANFGH010000021.1 GCA_947446285.1 Chloroflexota bacterium | reverse complement strand
TCGCCGGTTCGTAGCCCCCTTCAAGGATGATGACGATTGGCCGGCCGAAGGTGCGCAGGCGTTCGCCAATGCGGGCGTAGTCGGGTGCGTGGAGTTCGAAGCCTCCCCAACGGTCGCCGGAAAAGGTATCGAACCCCTGCGAGACCACCAGGTACGACGGATCGAACTGCGCCATGCGATCGAACGCGCGGTCCAGTGCATGGGAATATTCGCGCCATCCGGTCCCTATCGGCAACGGTTGGTTGTAGTTTGCACCGCTACCGGCGCCCGTTCCCGTCTCGCCCGCAAAGCCTGAGTGAGGCGGGTATGCCCAGTCCGGTTCTCCATGAATGCTGGCGTAGAAGACCCGGTCACTGGCGTAGAAGATGTCCTGGGTGCCGTTGCCGTGGTGGATATCGAGGTCGAGGATCGCAACGCGGTCGGCCGTGCGTCCCGTCATTGAGGGCGCATCAAGGAACGATTGGGCGACTAGGGCAGCATGGTTGAAGTAGCAATAGCCTCCGTGCGCCCCGACGGACGCGTGGTGACCGGGTGGACGGCCGATGGAGAACGACCACGGCGCGCCGTCGCGGACGACCTTTGCTGCGGTCAGGGCACATTCGGCGGAGTGCCACGCCAGATCAACCGTGTGTTTGGAGATGGGCGTGCCCAGATCGAGCCCACGGTCGCGAGGCCACGTGTAAGGGAACCACTCGCCATCGAGACCCTCCTCGGCGGCAAGGTCGGCGTGTTCATGCAGGAACGCCACGTAGGCGGGTTCATGCACCGATGTCGCGATCACGATCGGGAATGATGACGGGCCTCGAACCGTGTGTTCCCAGCGAGAACCCGCGATGGCCGATCGGATCGCCTCGACCCGCTCGGGTCGCTCGGGGTGTGGCGTGTGGCGGCCATACAGGACTTCGATACGCGGTTGATGTTCGCGGTGACGTGGACTGTAGATGATCGCGGTGGTCTCGGGCATCGTTCAGGCATTCGCCAAAGGAAGCGCGGTTCCAACCAGGGGCCGGTATGCGCGCGCTTCGTCGAGGTCGCGCGCCACGGCAATGTAGGTGGTAGACATCTGCGAGGCACCCGGTACCAGATCGATGTCGGACGAAATGAATGGATGTACGCCGAGGAGACCCATGTCTCCGCACATCATCCGCGCGCGGGTATCACTGCTGACGATGGCCAATGCTGGTCCGGCATTTCCTGATGCAACGGCAATCCACCCTTCGGTCGTGGACCAGAGGGTCCCGTGGGCACGTGCGCGGCTCCGCTCCCCGTGGCGCAGGTAGTGCACAATAACATCGTTGACACTTCCGCCCGGTTGTAGGTAGGTGCCAAGCGTCAAGTTGGAATGAAGGCGGGATTGGGTCCCGTTGGTGACCGTGGTTTCGATGGCAAGCATCGTCCCGCCACCGGCAACCAGATAGGTTGTGGTAACGGACAGGCCAACAAGGCGGGCTTGGTCCGGTGGAACCTTTGACGCATCAACCGTCGCGGTCGTCGTGAATCCATTCCACAAGACACCACCCCGGCGGGATGCCACGGGATGCCATTCCCACATTGCGTGGTCAAGGCACGTTGTACCGGAGTGCCATCCGCCGTCTCTCAGGTGCACGGACACCCCGCCGTACCAAGGGTTGAACCATACCCATGGTTTCGGATCGGGAACGCTGCTGAACAGGTGGTTTACCCAGTCCTGCTCAATCGACGGGAGGGCACTGTCCCCTGCCCTGGAGTAAGACGGATGTGACGGGGTTTCCAAGGCATAGATACGGCCACGTTCGGTAGGGATCGCACGAACCCGCATCCGGCCTGTGTCGAGTGTGACGGTCTGGCGTGTCACGCCACCGTGCTGCTCGATATCGCCGATGGTTACCTCAACTGGTCTGCCATCGCCTACCCGAACCAGCGGAACCGGGAAACGGTAGGTCGTCTCGGTGGTCGCGAGGTTCACGGATACCGGGAATGCCGAGTAGCCAGTGGCGCCCCAGTCTGGCAAGGCGAGTGTCACGGGCACGATGACCGGGTTTCCGGAACCTCGTGTGGTGACCTCGCCAATATCGGCCGTGCCAGTTGGTGTATCTAGGATGAGGTACCCAGTCATCGGGTCGTCGTTTGCGTGGCTGACGGTCACGTTGGAGGAGACGTGGTTGCCGACGACGAAGGCGCGGTCGAGAGTAATCTCAATTGACGGATGTGCGGCCGATGACGTGTGGTTTTTTGTGCCAACATGGTCTGCAGAGGATGACTGGCTCGAGAACAGTGAGCGCCATCGGGAGCGGACGGTATGCCAGTCCCCGGCCCCGGCATAGAGGCCGATTGGTGCGGTCGTGGCAGAGCCTCCGGGCGCGACCGTCCCGAATGGCAGGATGAGTTCGGCCAAACGGTTGTCACTGGTCACGTCGCGTGCATCGGACCAGATCACGCCGACGACCATTCCATCGCCAAACTCGGCAATCCAGGGTTCGGAAAGATGTGACGCTCCACCTGACGGGTCGTCCCAGTCCGGGAAGCGGTCACTCTCATCGACAATGACCGTGCCGTCGACAACACACGCAATCTGAGACTGCCGGACGCCATCCAGTTCGGCAGAGGTTCCCGCACTGACTTCAAGAGTGCACTCCGACGATGAACCATTGACAAGGCGGTACTGGACTTCAAGCATCGAACTGCCCGCGAGCCGGATCAGGCGCTCGAAGGTCACGCCGGCGATGCGTTCGGGTTGCGAGCGAAGTGCGACGGTCAGGCCGGTTTCATCCCGCGTGATGTGGGGTGTCCATGAACAATTGCTGATTGCCGATGGGGCGAATGGCGGACCAAGGCCGCAGGAATGACGTAATAGTTCGTTTCCGGTATGTCGGTCGACGACGGTGAACGATGGCTGCCAACCGGAGCTTGGGAGCGGTGCCGTGACGATCAGATCATCTGTGATGACACGGACGTGTGCCTCGGTCTGTTCAACAAAGCGTGATCCGGTCGGACCCGCATGCAACGGGATGAAGACCGGAGGGGCGAACTCGGCTGAAGACGTGGTAACCCCAGCATCCGCATTGCTGGTGGGCGTGCCTTGCTCCGCTCCGGCGACTTCGCCGACCAGTTGCAACGATCCATCGCCGCTGCCGTTCGCGGTGAGGCTTACGGGGAATGAATAGCGCCCTCGGGCGATGATCGTCGTGGTTCGAGTGGCGACATCCACGGCGAACGGCCCGGAGACAGTTACCCGGGTCGTTGCCTCCACAGGAATGTCGAGTTCATTTTGTGCGGTCACCCAGATGGTGCGAGAGGTGCCCGGGGTGAGCGGGTTGACATCCTCGACGCTTAGGCTCACTGGAGGCACTACCCGAACCGCAGCTGCGAAGTTGATTGGCGTCTCGTTGACGATCGCAAGGACGCGCATCACGTCGGGAGATGTGGTGCCGGGCCGCGGTTTCGACTGGCTGCCGATTGTGCCACTGACCGGCCATATCCAGGAGCCGTTGTCGCCGGCGGTTATGGTGCGATTGGCTTGGTGGCTTGCCCGGACGGCGCCTTCGCCGGTGGCAACGATCGTTGCGGAGACGTCCACCACGCCGATTGGCACTGAAATGTGTACGCCCGCGTGACGTGTGGTGCCGATTGGCAGCCTCGTATCGTCAAGGCTCACATCGATCGACAGATTCGGTGTCTCAAGCGTGAGCAGGGCATTCGCGTGACGGTCGATGCGGGTGCGAAGGGTGTGGCCTTCACGGACCCATTCGTAGGTGTAGACCTCGGCGCTGCCAAACTTCTCCCGATCAGGCGTGACGTCGAGTTCACGGACCGCGTCGCGGTACCAATCCGCTCCGGTCTGATCGAAGTAGTCGCGTACCGGACCGATCTTCAGCAGCAATGGCAGGAAGTTCGCCATGCGCACGGACGTGTCTGGCACCCAGAAGAACCCGGTCTTCTTGTAGAGGGGCATCGCCTTGAGGTTGCCCGACCAGGTGTGCAAGTCGATGCGGTCGAACCCGAGTGACACGGTTCGATCAAGTGCGGCGGTGAGGAGTTCACGCCCGACACCGAACCCGTGCCATTCGGGATGGGCCGTCAGGAGACCAACGTAGGTCGCGGTCGGATCCTCTGGCTGGGCAATGAGCGACAGAAACCCGACGGCACGAGGTTCCCCTGAAACCCGGTCAGGTCTCCAAGCGATAAAGGTGGTTAGCGGTCGATTGCCACGCAATTCGTGTCGCACGCCTTCAGTTGTGGCGTGCCGCCCCCCGAATGGACCTCCACCGGGCCACTCAACCGCACTCTCGCGCCAGAGGGTGGCGACAGCGGGTGCAGCGTCTTCGGTGTATTCGGTAATGGTCGTGACTGATTGGGCAACGGTCGCATCGTCGTCCATCGCCTCACGACGGCGTGGGAGCGATCCGCTGGCCTTCATGCCCGATAGTGAAACCACATCGGTAGTGTAGGTCACATTCCCACCGAATCGCCGGGACGCGCTCGGCACCCGGTCGACGCAACGTACAGGACACGGATGCCCGACCAACTCGTACCTGCATCGCCCCCGGGCTCTTGAGAACCCGGGGCGATGGACGGTTTTGGGACGGTGTGCCGGACTGACGGACCTAGGCCGCCGAGTGGGAGAGGTCAAGCCGACGGGTCTCGACCGCATGGCACAGGTCGCGGACTTCGTTGGCGGTCGACTTCAGCATGGTGGTGTCTGCGGGATCCTTGATGACGCGCGCGATCAGTTTCCCGATGGTGCGGAACTCGTCGGCGCCGAACCCGAAGGTGGTCGCTGCCGGTGTCCCGAAACGTACGCCGCTGGTCTGGAAGGCCCCACGGGTCTCCCCGGGCACCGTGTTCGCGTTTGCGATGAGGCCGGCACGCTCGAGGGCGCGTGCAATTTCCTTACCGGTCGGTCCGGTCTCGCCGAGGCGAACAATGAGCAGGTGGTTCTCTGTGCCTCCAGTGACAAGGGTCAGACCCTCATCAAGTAGCGACTGTGCGAGCGCCTTTGCATTGGAGACGATGGCATGCGCGTAGTCGCGGAAGGCGGGCTGCAGGGCTTCGTGAAGCATCACTGCCTTTGCCGCGATGACGTGTTCCAAGGGTCCGCCCTGAAGTCCGGGCATGATTGCCTTGTCGATTCGTTCGGCCCATTCCGACTTGCACAGGATCATTCCACCTCGAGGACCACGCAGGGCCTTGTGCGTGCTGGTGGAACAGAAGTCAGCGAATGGCACCGGGGATGGGTGGGCCCCGCCGGCAATCAGGCCCGAGATATGGGCGATGTCCGCGAGGAGCAGTGCACCGACTTCGTCGGCGATTTCCTTGAAGGTTGCCCAGTCGAAGGTCCGCGGATATGCGGTCGCACCGACGACGATCATCTTTGGACGGTTGGCACGGGCAACACCACGCACCTGGTCGAAGTCGATGAGTTCGGTCTTCGGATCGACCCCGTAGGCGACGAACTTGTATAGCTTGGCGCTGAAGTTCACGGGGGAACCGTGCGTCAGGTGACCGCCTGCGATCAGGTCAAGGCCCATGACGGTGTCGCCGTAGTTGAGCGAAGCGAGGTAGACGCCCATGTTCGCCGAACTGCCGGAGTGGGGCTGGACATTGGCATGGTCGGCGCCAAAAAGGGTGCACGCTCGCTTGCGTGCCAAGTCTTCGACGGCATCGACCCACTGACACCCCTGGTAATAGCGTCGCTTCGGGTACCCCTCGGCATATTTGGTGGTAAAGACCGAACCCGTTGCTTCCATGACCGCTTGGCTGGGGTAGTTTTCCGACGGGATCAGCTGGATGGTCTCGCGGAGGCGGCGTGTCTCGCCGTCAATCATCGCCAGGACCTCAGGATCAACGTCGGCAAGGCTTCCCGGCAGGGGTGAAGGGGTCTGTGTAGTCATTGTGTTGTACCTCTCCTTGGGGTGCGGCGGTGACGCTTCACAGCCCCGTCTTCTGGTTTCCGATTACTCAACCCCACCCCACCCCGCCTGATATGCATCCGTTTTCCTTTGATGCCACGGCACCGTCAGCCTTGCCGTTCGGTGGGGTCAATGGGAACACGACTGCCGAAGCACGAATGGTTCCCTTTGCCCGCGACGTCGTCCCGGATTCGGCTGGGCGCCGTGCGCGATCACCGACCCCAACGGTCGGCAAGCCATCCACCGAAGGCGCCAGCTGACAGGTTGAGGATATCGCCCAGAACAATCCCGCCCATGTTCATCGGGGGGAGAACAAGGGGGCCGAACTCTTCAACGAGCTTGGATTCGTTGTACGCGTTCAGACCGGCCCAGATGAGGATGAACGCAACACTGACGGCAATGCCATTGATGAAGCCGGCCACGCCCGCGATTCGACCTGACAGGTATCCGCCGATGAAGATCGTGCCGAACTGCAGGATTGGGAGGACGCTGAAGTCACCGCCGAGTTCCGCTCCGGGGTCACGGACGATGCCCTGTGTGGCCGCGAGGTATCCCCCACCTACTTGCAAGAGATAGCTGATGGCCACACCAATGAGAATCGCGTGCGGTCTCAAGGCCATTGGCCGTGCCGGAGGGGTCGATTGTGGGTTACGTCTGGCAGTTCGGTCCGTCATGCGTACCGATATCGTCGCACTGGCACCGATGGTTTGCCAATGTCGCTGAAGCGGCAGGAGGATGGGGTATCGCACAGACTGGACAGATCTGCCAGTCCAAGTGGGTCTGGTGAGATCAGGCCACGGGTGGTTCAAGGATTGTGGCGCGATACCAATCAATGAACGACGCAAGCGCTTCCTCGAAGGGTGTTGTCGGGGCATACGCGAGGAGGCGTCGCGCCTTTGAGAGATCGGCCCAGGTACGCATGGGTTCGGATGGCGGAACCGGGACTTCGTTGATCACAGGTGTGCGATCGAGGAGTCCGGCAAGGGTTTCAAGGTAATAGGAGAGCGTTATTGGACGGTCGTTTCCCAGGTTGATGACCTCGTAGTCGTCACCGTGTGCCACGATGCCCGCGTTCGCTCGCTCGAAACGGTCAAGTGATGCGAGGATGCCGGTGACCGTATCACCGACAAATGTGTAGTCGCGAGCCATTGAACCGTCACCGAACTGCGTGATCGGGCGTCCTTCCCAGATGGCACGTCCGAAAATTGATGGGGTGAGATCAGGGCGGGCACGCGGGCCGACAACGGTGAAAAAGCGCAGGCAGGTGACACGCACGTTTGAGACACGGGTGTATGCGTGGGCGATCACTTCGGTTGCACGCTTTGTGGCGGCGTAGACCGAAAGTGGACGGTCGGCGGTCATATTCTCATGGAAAGGTCCGTCCCACCCTGGTGGCCCCCCGCCGTAGACCGAACTGCTTGAAGCCATCGCAAGGTGCCCAACGAGCGGTTGGCCCTGCGCTTCCACTACCTGATCCCCAGGCAAACCAGAACCGGCCGTGTCGCCGAAGCCGTGTCTCCGGCAGGCTTCCAGGATCTCGGTTGTGGCCACGACGTTCATCGCGACGTAGTTGGGTGCTTCACTGGCTGGCGCACGGACGCCGGCACGTCCCGCCAGATGGATCATCCGCCGGACCGGCCAGCCTGCACTGAGCGTGGCGCCAATCTGGAATGCCCGGTCAAGGTCGTCTGCGCGGCAGCAATCGGCCTCCAGAAATGTGTACTGGGGTGATGACGGGCCGAGGGCACGACGGATTGCGTCGGCGGTTGCCTGGACCGATGCCAGATTGGCCTCCTTGCGTACGGGGTCGTAGTGGGGCGTGAAGGAGTCGATTGCCACGACATTGTCACCACGCCGGAGGAGTGCCTCACTTGTGTGGCTGCCGATGAATCCGGCAGCGCCGGTAACGATGACCGTCTGGCCTGTCGCAGGTCGGGTCATGGCGTTGAGTTGGCCTTCGTTCATCACCATAAACCTTGCCCGGCGACGTGGGCCGGTTCAAATAGGGACTCCATGTTCCGCATAACCAGAAACTGGCAAGAGGAGACGGCCGATGCGCGACCGCGTTCCATGCGGGTCCCTGCCCGCCGTGCCTGACCCCAGGCGGGGCGGACGCAGTACATGCATGCGCTCGTCGGTGTGAGCAGTTGACCGGCCACCGTGTTGTGCCCATACTCGTATGAGGATGGAAACGGATGGAAGGGTGCGAAGTGACACCGTGTGACACCGTTTCTGTTCGCACACGTGCCTTGATTGGGTTCGTGACGCCCATTGTGCGGTCGTTGGCCGGCGTTGCGATCATCGCTGTGGCCGTGGTCACTCTCCTCGGTTGGTCAGGTCTGCCTGTGATTGCACAGTCGGTCTCGGTTCGCGAGGTTGTCGTCGCCCGGGTGGTCGGCGAGATTGACCCGGCCGTCTCCCAGTACGTCGACCGGGTTGTTACGTCGTCGGAACGTCGTGGTGCAGAGGCCCTAGTGATTGTGCTGGACACTCCCGGGGGGCTCGACGTCTCAATGCGTGAGATTGTCCAACGCCTCCTCGGTGCGCCGCTTCCGGTGATCGTCATGGTTGGACCTTCCGGTGCGAGGGCGGCTTCGGCTGGCACCTTCATCGTCTTTGCGTCCGACGTGGCGGTGATGGCTCCGGGAACGACCATGGGCGCGGCTCACCCGGTTGCAGTCGAGGGCGGGATGGTGATCCCAATCGACCCAGTCATGATGGAGAAAGTCACCAACGACGCGGTTGGTTACATCCGTGGGTTGGCCATTCAGCGCGGACGCAACGCCGAATGGGCCGAACGTGCGGTGCGAGAGAGTGTGGTTCTTGGTTCATCCGACGCGTTGCGGGCTGGGGTCGTTGAACTTGTCGCTTCGGACCTGGAAGACGCTCTTGTTCAGCTAGATGGGCGTCGTGTTTCCGGCCCCTGGGGCGACCGGCCGTTACGGACGCGCGATGCGGTCATCGTCGAAATTTCACCGTCGCTAGCCGAGTTGACCTTGGCGATTGTCGCCCAACCGGTGGTGGCCTACCTGCTCTGCCTCATCGGCCTTGTCTTGATCGGGTCGGAGGTCTTTGCAGCGACAGGCGGGGCGGCCGGTCTGGTCGGCACGATCTGCCTTGTCCTGGCGTTGATGGGTTTTAACAGCCTCCCGGTTGAGAAAGGTGCGGTTGCAGTGATCGGACTGGGGGTGAGCCTCCTGGTTGCGGAGCTGAAGGCCGGAGGACACGGGATGTTGGCCGTCGGTGGGGTCATGGCGATCGCGCTTGGGAGTTGGTGGCTCTTCCCGGATTCCGGCCCGACGGTGGGCGGTGTGCCGGCACGCCTGGATCCGCTGATCATGATCGGATCTGTCGGTTTCCTGGCGGTTTCCACCGGTCTTGTCGTCGGGAAAGCGATCGGGACGGTCGGGCGCCCTGCGCGGACGGCGATGCCTCTCCCCGGTGAAACGGGTGTTGCTATCACCGCGCTTGTACCGGGTGGAACGGTGAGCGTCCGGGGCGAGGCATGGAGTGGACGTGCGATTGCGGGTACGATGAAGAGTGGGCAAGCGATCCGGGTGACGGATCGGCGGGGACTGACTCTGATTGTCGAGCCGGTAGCAACCGGAACGCAACTCGTTGGCGCGGTCCCTCGGTCGGAGTAAGCAACATGGGATGGCTCGCCGTAGCAGTGGTGTTCCTCGGGATCATCATCCGGGGTGTCCGGATCATCCCTGAGTACCAGCGTCTCGTGGTCTTCCGACTGGGGCGGTGTGTCGGTGCCAGGGGGCCTGGCGTGCAGATCGTGGTGCCGTTCCTTGAACGCGCGGTCAGTGTCGATCTCCGGGAGTCCTTCCTTCAGATCCCGCAACAGAAGTGCATTACCAAGGACAATGCCTCAATTGCCGTTGATTTCCTGATCTACCGCAAGGTTGTCGACCCGGCGTTGTCGGTCGTCGAGGTGTCCAATCCCGAAGGGGCGACCCAGGGAATCGCCACCACGACCGTTCGTGCAGTCATCGGAGACCTGTCACTTGACGACGTGCTGTCAAAGCGCGAGACGATCAATGATGTCCTGCGCGTGAAGCTCGATGCGGTCACCGAACGGTGGGGAATCAAGATCACGAATGTCGAGATCCGCGAAATCGTGCCACCGCCGCTTGTTCAGGAAGCGATGAACCGCCAGATGTCGGCCGAGCGTGATCGCCGGGCGCGGGTTTCCGAGGCCGAAGGGCGTCGAGAGGCAGTCGTCCTGGTTGCCCAGGGTGATCGCCAGTCGGCGGTGCTCAAGGCCGAAGGCGAAAGGGCGGCCGTCAGGTTGCAGGCCGAGGGAACAGCCCGGGCGCTCGAACTGGTGATGCAAGCGGCGTCGCAAATCGACGCGCGCACCATGACACTGCAGCACCTTGAGGCCCTGAAGGCACTCGGTGCGAGCCCATCCACGCGCATGGTTCTGCCGGTTGATGTTCTGGCGCTTGCCGAACACATCGGGAACTACGCAGGCGAGGCGCTCAAGGTGACTCCACCGGTTGACCCCGAGGCTTGACCCAGGGGCCTACGAACAGCCCCGGTATCGAACGATGCTTTGCCGGGGCCATTATGGGGTGATGGTGGTGTTGCAGAACGGCATGGCCATCGACAGGGCGACGACGATGCTGATTGAGACCCAGACGTAGTACCGGGTTGGGCGACCTCGCCCGCGGCCGGACTTGTTCCCTCGGGCATTTCGCGGTTGTTGGCCGGGTTGCATGAACATTTCATGACATGGAACGCGCCGTTCCTGGACTTGATCGCAGTCCCGGCCATTGGCGTCGATGGGTCACTTGTGCTCCCGTGGCGACTCTGGCTCCAACTCCTTCTTCGGCGGTGTGCGACCGCGCCCCCAGTCGGGGATATCACGGGAGTCCGTTGTATTCTCTTAAGCCGGACCAACGCCTCGCCACTCGCGGCCTCCTTCCACTTCGCGCAACAAATGAGGCGCAGCAAGAAGGCGACGGGGGCACTCGAGACGGCCAGGCACTGATTTCGCTCGGCTCGGGCGACGGTCGATCGATACTTGCGAGTTCCCGATGTCGAAGCGTTCCGTCTCCGTCCGTCAGATGGAGCCCGGAATGATGATTTGAAAAAAACAGGTGGCCGGTGGGGTACCGGGCGTAAGGACGATGTCATGCGGATTGGGATCAATGGATTTGGAAGGATTGGGCGGCAGGCGTTCAAGGCAATTCTCGAACGACATCCTTCGCTTGAGCTCGTAGCGATTAACGATTTGGTGGACACGGCGACCAATGCCCACTTGCTTCGTCACGACAGTAATTACGGGAACTTTCCGGGCACGGTGAAGGTCGAGGCTGATGGTCTCGTCGTGAATGGGCATCGCGTCGCGATCACTGCCGAACGCGACTGGTCAAAACTCGACTGGGGTGGACGAGGGATTGATCTCGTCATCGAAGCGACTGGCGTAGGCACGAACCGCCCGGATGCTGAGAAGCATCTTCACGCAGGTGCCAAGAAGGTGATCATTTCCGCCCCGGCAAAGGGTGAGGACATCACGGTGGTGCTTGGGGTAAACGACGCCAAGTACGACCCCGCGCACCATCACGTCATCTCGAATGCGAGTTGCACCACCAACGGCCTTTCACCGGTCGTAAAAGTCATCCTGGATAATTTCGGCCTTGTCAAGGGGATGATGACGACGGTCCATTCCTACACGAATTCCCAGCGTATTCTCGACCTCGCATCGAAGGACCTTCGCGAGGCGCGGGCCGGGGCGATGAACATCGTGCCGACGTCCACGGGGGCCGCGCGTGCAGTCTCACTGGTAATTCCCGAAGTGAAGGGCATTGTCGATGGCGTGGCGTACCGGGTCCCAACCCCGACGGTGTCCATCGTGGAGTTCATCGCGAACATAAAGCGGATGACCACGGTTGGCGAAGTCAACGACGCCCTCCGCACAGCCGCTGCTTCGGGACCACTACACGGCATCCTGGACGTGACCGACGAACCGTTGGTCTCGATGGACCTCAAGGGCAACACGCATTCGTCCATCGTCGACTCGCAGCTGACGATGGTCGTTGGCGGGGACATGGTCAAGGTAGCGGCGTGGTACGACAACGAGTGGGGATACGCGTGCCGAGTATCTGATTTGGCTAGCCTGATCGCCTCGCGCGGGTTTGCCCACTGACCGCCATCCCTCGCAGTTCCACCGCTTCACGCGGGAGAATCATGTCTACGTGGTTGGTGTGACTTGGCCACGTAGGTCTTGACAACGATCATACGGTGCCTCTAAGAGGCACCGGGTGATCGGCATTACATCCATTTGGCGATGTTGCAGTCGCCACCCAATCCAGAGGTTGCCGATGACCGGGCTCGACAAGCAGACCATTCGAGACATTGACGCGCATGGCAAGCGGGTACTCGTGCGGGTTGACTTCAATGTGCCGATGCACGACGGTGAGATCAGCGACGACACGCGCATTCGTGCTGCCGTCCCGACCATCGAGGCTCTGCGGGCCCAGGGCGCTCGTGTCGTGCTCATGTCCCACCTTGGGCGTCCCGACGGGGCCGTTGTGGAGGGTCTGCGACTTGCCCCGGTTGCGGTCCATCTGTCCGAGTTAATTGGGGTGCCGGTGACCACGGTGCGCGACTGCATCGGGTCGGAGGCAGACAGTGCAGTTGCTGCGCTTGAGCCGGGAGATGTACTGCTCCTTGAAAATCTTCGCTTTCATAGCGCGGAAGAGGCGAACGACCCGGACTTCGCTGCGTCACTTGCCAAACTTGGCGACGTGTACGTGAACGATGCTTTCGGGACGGCACATCGTGCCCATGCCTCTACCGAAGGTGTGGCGCACCTGCTCCCGGCCGTTGCTGGATTGCTGATGGAGCGCGAAATCTCCATCATGGGCGGGGCACTGACTGACCCGGAACACCCGTTCGTCGCAGTAGTCGGGGGCAAGAAGGTTTCCGACAAAATCGGGGTTCTCAAGAACCTGATTGGGAAGGCCGATCACCTGCTCATCGGAGGCGCAATGGCCAACACGTTCCTCCGGGCACAGGGGTACAAAATGGGGTTGTCGTTCGTGGAGGCCACATCGGTGTCCACCGCTCGTGCAATCCTGAGCGAGGCGTCCCATGCCGGTACCGTGATCCACCTGCCCGTCGACCTGGTTGTCGCCTCACACCTTTCATCCTCGGTGGAAACCTTCATCGTCGGGGTTGGAATGGTGCCAGACAACACGATGGCCTTTGACATCGGTCCGGCCACGACCGAACGGTACGCGGACATCATCCGGTCTGCAACGACCGTGATCTGGAACGGTCCGATGGGCGTCTTCGAGATGGAACCGTTTGCCGCTGGAACAATCGGGATTGCGCAAGCGCTTGTCCAGGTGAACGGCACGACGATTGTCGGAGGGGGCGATTCGGTTGCGGCACTGGAAGCATGTGGACACGCCGATTCGGTGACCCATGTCAGTACCGGCGGTGGTGCCGCGTTGGAGTTCCTTGAGGGAATTGAACTACCCGGCGTTGCCGTCCTTCGTGACCGTGCCGGCACAACCACTCACTGATTTCTTTCTGGTGCGCGTTGCCCCAACAGTCGTCGCATAAGGAGTGGTGATCATGACAATTCGACGCCCAATCGTTGCGGGCAACTGGAAGATGAACACGACCGTGGCCGAGGCTGTCGGGCTGGCGGCCTCACTCCGAACGGTCCTGCGCGATGGTGGGCCAACCGAGGTCGTACTTTTTCCGCCAACCGTGTCGCTCGTGTCGGTTCATGGGGTCATCCATGGGACGCATCTCGGCTTAGGTGCCCAGAACGTCCACTTTGAAACCCACGGGGCGCATACTGGCGAGGTTTCGGTCGGCATGGTTGGAAGTGCCGGAGCGTCCTACGTGATCGTGGGGCACTCGGAACGACGCGCACGATTTGGGGATACCGATGAGGTTGTGTCTCGTAAGGTGCGTGCCGTACTTACTGGTGGGTTGACACCGATCGTGTGCGTTGGTGAGACCCTTGAGGAGTACGACGGGGGCGCAACCGCGACCGTTGTGACGCGTCAGGTCCGAGCGGCACTGGATGGAATTCCCGCAGTCGAGGCGGGTGGCATTGTCATTGCCTATGAGCCAATCTGGGCAATCGGGACTGGTCGGCCGGCCACGCCAGAAGGCGCGAACGCGACGGTTGGCGTCATTCGCGGCGTGGTGGCTGATCTCTACGGTCACGAAATTGCCGATGGGATGCGGATGCAGTACGGTGGGAGCGTGACGGCGTCCAATGCTGCCTCGCTATTCGCCCAACCGCATATCGACGGAGCGCTTGTTGGTGGCGCGTGCCTTTTGGCGGAGGGGTTTGCGACTATCGTGGACGCCGCGGCAGTTCGTGTGGCCTGAGGACAGGCACCTGCGTCTTCGGATCCCCTGCAATCACGCACGTATACTTGGGGACTAGCCATGGAAACACTCTTCTACTTAGTACAGATTGTCCTTGCCATCACACTGATCGGTGTGATCCTGCTGCAGGTCAAGAGTGCCGGACTAGGCAGCGCCTTTGGCGGTAGCGATGCATCGATCTACACCACCCGGAGAGGCCTTGATCAGGTCCTGTTCCAGTTCACCATCATCCTGTCCGTGGTGTTTCTGATCACGTCACTGATCGTGCTTCGAGTGACGGGGTAGGCGTGCCGCCATCGCGAATGGTGTCTTCATCGGGAAGGCGCCTTGCGACTCAGTTGGCGATCGCCCTCGGCGGCATCCTGATAGTCACCTTCCTGCTTGGCAGTTTCGCCCAGTCTGCCGAGATCAGCGAGGCTCCGGATTTCGGCGGCGCGTACGTCGAGGGGCTGGCCGGTTTCCCTCAGTCGATCAACCCGGTCCTGGCGAGTGATGACGCGAGTAACACGCTTGTCTCACTTCTGTTCGATGGGCTAACCCGGACTGACCCGCAAGGTCAAGTGATCCCGAACCTTGCCGAGACATGGGACATTGCGCCTGATGCTCGGCAGTACACCTTCCATCTGCGTGACGGTGTACGTTGGCATGATGGCACACTGTTTTCCGCTGATGATGTCATCTTTACCTACGGTGTCCTTCGCGACTCGGCCTACTCCGGGCCCTACGGTGCGCAATGGCGAGATGTCAACGTCGAGAAACTGGACCGCTTGACGGTCAGACTTTCCTTGCCCAAGGACAGTTTTGCGCCGTTTCTCGAATTCACCACGGTCGGGATCCTTCCATCTCACATCCTTGGGACGGTCGGGGTCAGGGACCTGCCCGCGCACCGGTTCAATATCCAGCCAGTGGGGACCGGTCCATACAAGTTGAAGGAATTGACTCCAGACCGGATCACGCTTGAGGCGAACACATCACACACGCCATCACCATGGCTTTCGCGCATCATTTTCAGGATCTATCCGAACTACAAGACAATCCTCACCGCACTCGAACGTGACGAGGTGGAGGGGGCACCACTGGTCGAACCGGGCGACGTGGTGCGGTTGCAACGTCGCAAGGATGTGACGATCTACGACGCACCCGAGAACACGGTCACGATGCTGTTCATGAATACGGCAAACCCGGTCTTGTCCGACCGGCTTGTCCGTCAGGCAATCACGAGTGCGATCGACCGAGGGCGCGTCATCGAACTGGCTCGCAATGGACACGCGCGCCGTGCCGACGGTCCCATTCTGCCGTCGTCGTGGGCGTATGACCCGAACGTCAAACGTCTCGAATACAACCTTGCGCGTGCGCGTGCCGTGCTTGATGAGGCTGGGTGGACGGCGGATCCTGCGGGCGGACCGGGGCGCCAGAAGGAGGGGAATCCCTTACGGCTGGTGGTGCTCACCAATGATCGGCCCGAACGGCTGGCAGTCGCCGGTGAAGTGCAGAGACAACTCGTCGCCATCGGGATAGATGTTGAGGTCCAGGCGACCGGCGCGGGCGGCCTGGTGCAGGATTTCCTCCTGCCCCGAAAGTTCGAACTCGCGGTCTACAGTTGGGACTTCAACGGTTTCGACCCTGATCCCTACTCGTTGTGGCATTCCACGCAGGTGGCGCCAGCGGGATTGAACATCAGCGGTTTCTCCAACCGCAAGGCAGACGAGGCGCTCGAACGAGGCCGTCGGTCGCTAGATCGCATGGAACGGCTCAAGGCGTACGCCGAGTTCCAGGCCATCTTCGCTGAGGAGGTGCCCGCGCTGCCCCTCTACTTGCCGACGTATGAGTATGCAATCAGCACGAAGATCCGGGGCGTTCGGACGGGCATCGTTGCCAATCCGCCCGACCGATTCCGGAACGTGACCGATTGGTTTGCAAAGACACGGCGCGAGATTGCCACACGGCGGTCCTGAATGGACGTAGCAGATACTGCGACCATGACCGGTGAACCGCTGGATCACGCACTGATCCGGGCTCGCCTTTCACAGGCTGGCGGGTCGGTGGGCGTGCCTCTGGTCTACCTGCCGGTCGCTGGATCCACGAATGATGTGGCCTCGGAAATGGCGCGCACAGGTGCGTCCCATGGCACGACCGTGGTTGCCGATGCGCAGACGGCGGGGCGTGGCCGCCGAGGCAAAGGGCCTTGGCAGTCGCCGCCGGGTGGATCGATCGCAATGTCCGTCATCCTGCGACTGCAGTTGGTGACGCCTAAACGGTTAGGGCGAATTGCGATTGCGGTCGCCGTTGCGGTCGGCGACGCCATCACCTCGGCTACCGGACTTGTGACGGCAGTCAAGTGGCCGAACGACATCGTCACTTGCGCCATTGGCGATTTGGGAACCGTGCGGAAACTCGGAGGAATCCTGATTGAACCCGCATTGGGGAACGACCCCGACGGGACGCCCGTGATGCGACACGCCATTGTAGGGATCGGGATCAACGCGAATGTACCGGTATCCCGATTCGAGA
This sequence comes from Chloroflexota bacterium, assembly GCA_947446285.1. GTDB lineage: Bacteria > Chloroflexota > UBA11872 > UBA12225 > UBA12225 > UBA12225. The sequence continues at coordinate 19,723 of CANFGH010000021.1, read as the reverse complement.
TGATGGATAGGGCATCTCTGGCGCCCGCATCGCTCTCGGGTGAACTTGGCGGACCAGTGTCCAGGGAGGCCCTGATTGTCGACTTGTTGTGGGCGTTGGATTCTGTCGGCCCGATGTGTTCAGAAACGGGGTGGATCGAGACGACGCGACGGTATGAGGCCCGTCTTGCATGGCGAAAATGGCCGGTCGTCGTGGCGTTTCCTGTCGAAGGATCGAGCACAGTCCGACGACCGATTGCCGGGGAGTTAGTCGGGATCGACGGGTCTGGTGCGCTGACGGTTCTTGATCATTCCGGGACGCTCCACGTAGTCCATGACGGTGACGTGCGCGTGCGGACTGCCGATCTCGACCAGGGTGTCCACTTTCCGGTCAATCCTTGACGAGGGTTCCGGGATTTCCCAATCGATCGCCATTGAGCCGGAACGTGGTGCAGGCTTCACACTTCGTCGTCGGGAGGTGTCGTCCCGCGGCGCGCCGGATAACGTTCCTCACTGAAACGTGTGATCAATTCGGACGCCATTGCACGGGTCAATCCTTCGGTGTTGACCTGTCGTCCAAGGGCGCGCGCCATGCGATCAATTGCATCCAGTTGGTTCTGGGTAGGTGGCGGTGCGGCTTCGGCCTCTCGGTTTGCCGGACGGGACGAAGCGGTTGATGGATTGGGGTTGGATGTGGACGTCCCACTCGGTCGGCCTGTTCCGGGTGGCCGAGGCCTTCCGGAGGGTCGCCCTTCGGCCTGGGTCGGCATCGAGGCTAGAGGCACCGGCGGGAATGGACGGGCGGGATCGGTCTGGTAGCTACGCGGTTGCGGTTCTGGCACTGAAATTGCGTCGGTACGCAATGGGCCAATGGGGGCAGATGCTGGTGAGCGAGGTGGGGCGGTGAGTTGGGTGACGGGTGGCGACGCATCTGGGACTGTGTCACCGAGTTCGTCAAAGGCGGTCATCGCCACGTTTATGGCGTCGCCGAGGGCACGCGCCTTGGCCCGGATCTCGGCAAGTCGGATTAATGCCGATGCCATGGCGCGGGTGGTGTTTTCGGGGTCGGCGTCACCCAGTCCCGTGAAGGTTCCCCGTTCGGTCACGACTTCGGCGTGGCAGATGGCTACAAACCCGTTTTGCGGCCCAGGTGCCTGTACCAACTGGGTTCGGATCTGGCGGAGACCGGCCTGGTGAGCCGCATCGAGCAGCCCGGCGTATAGGACGTACTCCTTGCCAAGGCGCGTGATGATGAACTCCCGCTGCATGGTGTGTCCCCCTTGCCCAAGAATAGAACATATGTTTCAGGTCCGCAAGTTGATGCGTTGCGTGGCCGCGATGTGCGGCACTCATGGGTTGCGCGTCGGTTGCAGATTCTCCACTACGCAGTACCGGTAGCCGCGACGATGGCGGAGTTGCACGCGTGTGGCTGGTATTATGTGCCTAACCGGGTACAAATCGGCTACCAATTGGTTGAGCGGGCGAAAAAATGTCGGGCAAGCATGCGCAGATCGTGCTACACTCAAAATGCGTGTCGCAGGAGAATGTCTGCGAACGCTCCTTCTGAGGAGAAGAAGCACGTGGGAAAGTCAGCAGCAGCAACCGTTACCCAGCCATCACCCCTTAGCCCCCGCGAACGCCAGTTGCTTTCCGCCCTCGCCGAGGGTTCCACCCGCGCCGAACTGGCGGTTGAGTGGGGCATCAGCGTTGGGACGATTCACAACCACATTCGCGTGATCCACGCAAAGTTGGCAGCCCGCACCACTGAACAGGCCCTCGCCAGCGCGCTTCGCAAGGGTTGGCTTTAAGCCCAATCTTCCCAATTCGGCGTGCGTAGTCCGAATGGGCACGGTTCGCGGGACACGTTGACACTCGCATTCATGATGCCCGGTAGCGTTCCGTTACCGGGCATTCTCGTGTGACGCCAAGGATTGCCGGTTGGGGTCCGAAATCGATCTGCGCGTCACGCATACGCGCCGTGTGCACTTGCCGGCAGCAAATCCCTGATGCGGCGCATGATGATGTTGGCGAGTTCCTGATGGTCGCGGAGGGTCTTGCCGTCTGTCCCAAGCATATCGCGTGGGTTGAACGGTTCGCCACCGCGGATCGAGACCGTGGGGCGCAGCCGACTGAAGATCAGGTGACTGCCGTCGATGGCGACTGGCCACACCGACGCGCCACCGCGCAGGGCCATCAAGCTGATTCCCGGTTGCGCCTGAAGCAACCCGCGTCCCTTGTTGCGATGACCTTCAGGGAAAATCGTGAGCATCTGACGCGCTGCCAGGCAAGCGAGTGCGTCCCGGATTGCCTGCCGGTCGGCTTCTCCCCGACGGACGTAAATCGTTCCGTAGCGTGCGCCAACGGCACCAAGGACCGGCCAGCTTTCCACTTCAGACTTCGAGAAGAAGATCGGGGGCCGAGGCATTAGGGCACCGAGTAGCGGGATGTCGGCGTAGGCGAGATGGCTGCTTGCCAGGATCAATGGTCCCTTGTCAGGCGTGGGACATCGATTGAGGTCTTCCAGGACAATCCGTGACGCGGCCCGGAGCACCCCACCGACGGCGTACTGCGAAAAGACGAAGAATGGGTCGCCGTCGCGGAAGCCACGGGCTTTGGGAACGATGCCGGCCGGGATGTTCCCGAACTGAGGTGGTGGACTGTCTGGTGCGGAGCCCATGGATCTGGGTTCGGATCTAGACATCTTTGCTCTCCAGCGTAGTCGTGGAACGTAGGGAGCGTTCCACGACATCAAGGGCGAAGGCAACCTCGGCATCAATCGTCAGGTTGTCAGTTTCTATGTGGACGGCATCGTGAGCGGGGCGAAGTGGTGCGATTGCCCGTCCGGTGTCCCGCGTATCGCGTTCAATGATGCTTCGCAGGATATCTGCGACGTCGGCCTCCTGACCTCGGGCTTGGAGTTCGTCGGCGCGTCGGCGCGCGCGCGTTTCAGGATTGGCAGTGACGTAGAACTTGACGTCAGCATCCTGCAGAACCACGGTTCCGATGTCGCGTCCGACCATGACGACCCGGGAGTCCCGCGCAAGGTGACGCAGTTGTTCGGTGACGGCACGTCGCACGCCTGGCAGTGCGGAGGGGCGCGACACCGTCCGGTCGATTTCCGGCGTGCGGAGTTCCCAGGTGACGTCCTGACTGTCAATGAGGATGGTGAACTGCCTGCCATCCTGGACCGTCGGTGGGACGATCTGGAGGTTCATCGACGAGGCCACTGGACTGAGTGTGGCGTCGTCATCCGGGTCGATGCCACGGGCAAGGGCAATCCATGTCACCGCTCGGTAGACGATGCCGCTATCGATGCACAAAGACTGAAGCGCACGCGCCAAAGCTGCTCCGAAAACCGATTTCCCGGCACCAGCCGGGCCGTCGATGGCGATTACAAGATGGGCGTTCACGATGGCCTTCGTTCACCCCACGCCGGTCGGCGATCCGGAGGTGCGGCGATGGTTCGTAGTGCACCGGGAGGACGGCGTCGCGACGTCGTTGCCTTCCCACGCCGGGGCGCGGGGGTGGTCGCAACCGATCCAACCTCATTTGATGTGAGCGTGCGCCATTGTCCGACAGGCAGCGTCCCGATGCGCACACCGCCGACGCGCACACGGACCAGGCTGACCACACTCAGGCCGACGGCCTCGCACATGCGACGGATCTGACGGTTTCTTCCCTCGTGGAGGATCATGCGCAAACGGGTGTTGCGTCCCGTATTGGCGATCACATCAACTTCGGCACCGGTTGACCGGTCACCCGGACCGATCTCGAGTGGTGCACGCAGGGTCTCCATTGTTTCGCGGGATGGTGTTCCGTACACCTCGACGTCGTATTCCTTCGTACACCCGAACTTGGGGTGGGTGACGCGTTGCGCCCACTCGCCGTCGGTGGTGAATAGAAGCAGACCCTCACTCTCCTCATCGAGACGACCGACAGGAAAGAGACCCGGCGCCGGTGGCACGAGTTCCATCACGGTTGGCCGTCCGAACGGGTCGTCGACTGTGGACAGGTAACCACGAGGTTTGTTCAGCGCGAAGTATCTGGCGACTGGCGCGACGCTGATCGGCCGTCCGTCCACGGTGATCTGGTGGCGTACCGGATCAGCCCGTGTGCCGAGTTCCCGGATGGTAACCCCGTCAACCTGAACCCGACCTGCTGTGATCAAGTCCTCGGCATCACGGCGCGATGAGACGCCTGCGCGCGCAAGGACCTGCTGAAGACGCGGTGGGGAAGCGCCTTCGTCCGCAAATGGATTCCTGCGGGGAGTATTTCCGGTCGTGGGGGCCGTACGTCCACCGGGTTCATGCGTAGCTGAGCCAACAGAGGGTCTTGCCTGCGGGGATGTAGGCGACGCTGGCGTTCGTGCCCGCCGGTGTTCTGACCCAATTGCCGCAAATGGCAAATCACCTCGCTTCCCCGTCGGCGGGATGCCTGATCCGGGACGGGAAGAGCCTGAGCGTGCGTTGCTTCCCGGATTACGCATGGTCACCTCAGGGGATTATAGGCGCGCCCCCCGGCGTGTCCGGACCGTTCTTGCACCACGGCATCATTCGCAGGCGATACCATCGCCCGCGAGGAACGGGTTGAAGACAGATGGGTCAGGTTCGGCAACGCGACGCGGTCGGGCGAGTGGATGGCGAAACTGCCGTTCGGTGGCTTGACGCGGCCGAGGGTGTGCTTCGCGCACTCAGGTCTGCGCCGGCAGAGGTTAAGCCTCAGTCGCGGGTAGTGGCCTCGGCCCCTGGCAGGTGCGGCATCGTCGGGAATCCGACCGACATGTATGGGGGCACCGTGGTGTCCTGTACTGTCCCGATGCGAGCCTTCGCAAGTATTGAACCGGCGTCAGAACTCATTCTCGAGGCTGACGACGGAGCAGTCGTGATCCATGAAGTGGCAGACCTTGCGCCTGCCTCGACCCACACGGACATCTTCCGGGCAGCGATACGCCATCTTGGCATCTGGCCCCTGCACGTTCGCATGAAGTGCTGGAGTGAACTACCGTTCGGTGCCGGACTGTCCGGTTCGACCGCAATGGTCGTCGCCACGGTCAAGGTGATCACGACCTATCTCGGACAGACCCTTGGCGTCTATGAGACGGCTGAACTGGCCCGCGAAATTGAGTTGCGGTCGCTGGGAGTGACCTGCGGATTTCAGGACCACTACATGGCTACGTTCGGTGGCCTGAACTCCATGGACTTCCGAGACAAGGCGTTCGACCGGTCGACTGAAGCGATGGTCTACGCGACAGTCGAGCCGTTGGCCTCGTGGATGGGGCATCTGCCCCGGCTCCCGCTGGTTCTCGCGAATACGGGTGTCGTCCACCATTCGGGTGCGGTACACCGCCCCATCCGTGAGCGCTGGCTTGAAGGCGATCCGGAAGTTCGGCAGGCCTACCTCCGGATCGGTGAAATCGCTCGTGAAGGCAAGCGGGCATTGATCGAGGAATCGTGGGCGCGACTTGGGGCGCTCATGAATGAGAACCACGCAATCCAAAGGGCACTTGGCGGTTCGGGCCCCTCGAACGAACACCTGATCGGCGTCGCCCTTGATGCCGGGGCCTACGGCGCGAAGTTGGCGGGTGCGGGCCATGGTGGGACGATCATTGCGCTGCATCCAGACCCCGAACGCTTGGGGGAGGCGCTTTTGGCGGCTGGGGCAAAGCGGCTGTTTACGCCGACCCCGGTGTCAGGCGTCCGTCTCGAGCCGGACCTCGCCTGATCCACCGGACGCGCGTCAGCCACCATGGGACCAGGATCACCGGGGTGCGTGCTCGATTGGGCGCGTATCCTTGGGTTCCGGGTCGAGTGTGTCCGGGTGGGTCTTATGCGAGGCCCTCTCTGACACGAACGACATTCCGGGTGGCCGCATATGACGCCATCCGGGTCGCAAGGGGGCATCGTCGGTGCGGGACGCATGGCGTCATTTCCGGGCGGCGGTCGGGGAGTTCTACTTTGAACTGCCACGGATGATCGCCGTAAGCCTGATCTGGTTCATCCCGACAATTCCGGCGTTGTGGGTGGCTTTCCGGGTGGCGACCTATATCGGAGAGGACGCCGGTTCGGATGGCGATGCGATGATCCCGATGGTCGCATTTGCAATCCAGGCCACGTTTTTCGGGTTTCTCTCACTTGTCGCCGCAGGTCCGGCATTGGCGGGACTGCATGCGGCAATCGCTCCACTTGCGCGGGGTGACCTCTTTGAGATGTCCCGGTTCTGGCGTGGTGTGCGCACCCACTTCCGGAGGGCTTGGATCCTTGCAACCGTCGATGTGTTCATCGGCGTCGTGCTGGTTCTCAACGTCTGGTTCTACTGGACATCGGAAGTGCCTGGAATCTGGCTGCTTGCGATCATTTTTGCTTACGGGCTCTTTGCGTGGGGGTGCATCCAGCCGTACCTGTTTCCGCTGCTGGTCGAACTTGATCAGAAGGTGACGCTTGTCTTGCGGAATGCGGTCTTTGTAGCGATGGATAACCTCGGGTTGACGCTCGGGATGTTCGTGATCAACGCGGTGCTGATCTCGATTGCGGCTCCACTCGGCGCCATCCTAGTGCCTTTCGCCCTACCTGCCATCCTCGCAAACATGCACTTGCGGGCGGTAGTTGCGGTGATTGAACGCTACCGGGAGACTGGTCGGATCCTCCCCAAAGACGGTGGGAGTGTCGGTGAGGGCTACCGCCCGACAGTTCCGGACAGCGAAGCACCGGCCCGACATGAGCGCAACGAGGATGACGCGCGTGGCCTTGGAGGTCGCCCCCGACGGTTGAATGGATAGACGCCGACCGGAATTGTCTGGGTGGTCGCGTCGCGGACGGGAAGGTGGAGGCAATGGCCTCGATTGATGTCATCGGTGCAGAAGTATTTCTCGAGGGGCATACCGCCCTTGCCGGACTCTCCTTGAACATCGCTGACGGGGAAGCTGTGGCAATTCTCGGACCGTCCGGGTGTGGCAAGACCACGTTGCTCCGGGCCATTGCCGGTCTCCAACCCCTGCATGGCGGATCGATCGCCTATGACGGCGTTGACGTGACCCAGACGGAACCCGCCGAACGGGGCGTGGGGATGGTGTTCCAAAACTATGCCTTGTATCCTCATATGCAATCTCAGGGAATCCTTGGCTTCTACTACAAGCTGAGGGGACTGGATGCCGAGGTGGGTGACCGTGTTCAGGGGGTTTGCGATGTGATGGGGGCGGATTTCGGGGCGTTACTGAAGCGGAAGCCGGGTGAGCTGTCTGGAGGCCAGCAGCAGCGGGTGGCGATTGGGCGCTGCATCATCCGGGAACCGCGCGTCTTCCTGTTTGATGAGCCCCTTTCAAATCTGGATGCCCGGTTGCGTGCCCAGACACGTGTGGAGATCAAGCGTCTCCTGCGCCGGTTCGGTGTGACGGCGGTCTACGTAAGCCACGATCAAATCGAGGCGACGGCGATTGGTGATCGGATCGCGATCATGCGTGACGGGAAGATCGAGCAGATCGGGCGCTACCGAGATCTGCACGCACACCCGTTGAACACGTTCGTGGCGACATTCCTGGGCACGCCACCGATGAGCCTGATCCGTGGGGTTATCGAGGATGGGTTCATCCGGTTGACTGGTCCGGGAAGCGAACCGGATCCAACCGCGCCGGCCCCGATCGAGGACGAGCCGTGGCGAGAGGCGGGCAGGACGTCGGCCCCGGCAGGGATCGTCCGTATCCCGATGGGGGTCCGTCCGGAACTTCAGGTGGGTACCGGGATCATCCTGGGGTGGCGACCTGAGGCCGTCCGGCTGATGCCCGCTGGTGACGGGACGGTGCAGGCGTGGGTCGTGGCGACCGAGCCGGTGGTTGCCGACCGACAGATCCTGGTCACCTGCGCGTTGGCGATGACGAATGAGATTGGATCAGACGTATCGGTGATTGTGCGCGCCCGTGCGCCGGCGACGGCTGAGCTCAACCGGGATGATCGGGTCCATCTGGGGTTCGATCCTGACGAGGCCCATGTCTTCGACAGCGACGGAACCCGGAGGACCGCGGTGGTATACTCCACCGGATAGCCAGTACTCTGGCGCCGCAAGCCACGACCGGACGTGAGCGGGGAGACCCGCTTTTCGTGTTTTCCGGGCGATTCGATAGCCGAGACCAATTTGGTCGGGCGGATCACGGTTGATTGGCGCGGTGCCACATGATGTCGGAGGGGCAACATGCGTAGCGACTTTGCCGCTTCCCTCGCACAACTGACGGCCGAACGGGGTTTGAACAAGGAAGACCTCCTGAACATGGTGGAGGTTGCGATTGCCTCGGCGTACAAGAAGGACTTCGGGGTAACCGAAGAACGGAACATCGCGGTCCGCATGGACCCGCAGTCGGGCCACGCCCGGGTGTATGAGGTGTACGAGGTCGTCGACATTGTCGAGAACCCGCTGACGCAGATCAGCGTTGCGGACGCTCAGGCCCTCAAGCAGAGTGCGAGGCAAGGTGCCACGGTTGAAAAGGAGGTTACTCCTCCCAACTTCGGACGCATCGGTGCACAGACTGCGAAGCAAGTCATCCTCCAGCGGATCAAGGATGCCGAGCGTGACAAGGTCTATGCCGAGTTCATCGACCGTGTTGGCGACATTGTCACCGGAGTAATCCGCAGATCCGACATGCGTGGCTCGATTTTGGAAATGGGTGCCGGCGGCAAGGCAGAGGGCCTTTTGCCGGTCTCCGAGCAAGTGCGTACTGAACACCACCGGATGGGACAGCGGATCAAGGTCTACCTGACCCAGGTCGATCGGAGCCTCAAGGGTCCGATGCTGATCGTAAGCCGGGCGAACCGAAACTTCGTGCGACGCCTGATGGAGCTGGAAATTCCGGAAATATTCGACGGACGTGTCGAGATCAAGTCAATCGCCCGTGAAGAAGGGGTGCGATCGAAGGTCGCGGTTTCTTCCCGGAACCCGGCGATGGATCCGGTTGGCGCGTGCGTCGGTCAACGCGGGCAGCGCATCCAGAATATCGTGAACGAACTTGCGGGAGAGCGGATTGACATCATCCGTTGGGATGAGGATCCGACCCGTTTCGTGGCGAGTTCGCTAAGCCCGGCGCGCGTGACTGATGTGCAGGTGGACGAGGCGACCCGGACGGCGACGGTGATCGTGCCTGACGGACAGCTGTCACTTGCCATCGGGAAGGAAGGCCTGAACGCGCGGTTGGCGGCAAAGCTGACAGGGTGGCGGGTGGATATCCGTGGCGACGGATCGATTGCTGCCGAAGCACACGCGAGTGAGATCCACGGCGACCCGGACTTGACAGACGCATAGGCACACACCTGGACACGCGCTTTGCGGAAGACCCGTCAAGGTTCCTGTCGTGCATGGAAGGGCGGTACCATTACTGGAGTGCCAGTTGAGGAACCCGCTGGGAGTGTGGCTGCGGACGGTGGCGAGCCACCGGCCTCGGGGGAGCCGACATCGCGTGTGTCCGGTCCTCGCCCGCGGTCACGACCGTCGACGGGTGCTGGTACTCGTCGCGTTCCGGAGAGAACTTGCGTTGCCTGTCGTGAGACGGCAGGCAAGCGCGAGTTGGTCCGGGTAGTGCGAACGGTAGCCGGACCGGTCGAGGTGGATCTGACGGGTCGGAAAAATGGGCGTGGTGCGTACCTGCACGCGGACCCCGCGTGTTGGGACATGGCATTCAAGCGACAGACACTCAATGGTGCGCTGAAGACGTTGGTGGGCGGTGACGACCTCGCTGCGCTTCAGGAGTTTCGCGACCGATTGGTTGCAGGCGATGCCGGGGTCGCGGCGGTTCCCTTGGCAGCGGTTGCTGCCCGGGTAGCCAGCGGGGCGTCGGCGCCGCGGGGATCACGTCGGCAGGGACGGGGTGGTGGGGTGAAACCGGCGACGGCCAAGTCTGGTCCGGTGAGCGGAGGTCGGGCATAGCGGTCCGCCATTCTGTCTAGGATGAGGCTGATCTGGAAGCTCACGGGGATCATCGACGGCATGACCGGCCGACGGTACTGAAAGTTAGGAAACGGCGAATATGAGCAGGTTCCGAGGCGGTGGTTCTCGCGGGCGCGGACGCCCAGGCGGCGGGGCACGGGGCGGGCGTTCAGGTAGCGGTTCTCGTCCGGGCGGTCAAGCTTCGTACGGGTCTCGCGAAAGCAACCTTGCTCTCGCCTCGAAGGTGGTAACGCTGCCACCGTCGATCAGTGTGGTCGATCTTGCCACCACGCTCAACACGCCACCCGCACAGATCATCAAGGCATTGCTCCAGAAGGGCATTTCCTCGACGATTAACAACCTGCTTGAACACGATGCAAGCCAGGCAATTGCGGAGGCCCTCGGGTTTACCGTGATTACCGCAGAGGAACGTGCCGCGCAGGTTGCTGAGGCTGAGGCAACTGGCACGCCGGTCACCCCTATCCGGTCCATGCCAGTTGCGGCAGTCGTCGCACCCGCACCGGTTGCGGAGCATATTGATCACTTCGGCGACGACGGCGAACTCGTGGCGCGTCCTCCGGTGGTCACCATCATGGGGCACGTCGACCATGGCAAGACGTCCCTGCTGGACGCCCTGCGCGAGGCCCATGTGGCCGAGGCCGAGGCCGGGGGTATTACCCAGCATATCGGCGCATATCAGGTTGAGCAGCAGGGTCGGAAGATCACCTTCATCGACACGCCGGGGCATGCGGCCTTCACGGCGATGCGCGCACGAGGCGCCCAGGTCACTGACCTAGCGATCATCGTGGTTGCGGCGGATGACGGTGTCATGCCCCAGACCGTGGAATCTATCCAGCATGCCCGGGCAGCCCAGGTTCCGTTCATCATCGCAATCAACAAGATTGACCGTGCCAACGCGCGGCCCGAACGCGTGAAGCAGCAGCTAGCCGATCACGGCGTCCTCGTCACCGGCTGGGGTGGAGAGGTCGAGACCGTTGAAGTTTCGGCCCTACAGAAACTCGGACTTGATGACCTGCTGGAGATGATCCTTCTGGTCACCGATATCGCCGAACCTACGGCCGATCCTGAGACTTCGGCGTCCGGTTCGATCATTGAGGCGCGGGTTGACCGCAGCCGTGGTCCGGTCGCGACGATCCTTGTACAAAATGGGACCTTGCGCGTTGGCGACTGGGTCTGTGTTGACAAGACCGGCGGGCGCATCCGGGCCATGGCTGACTTCCGTGGTGAACGCTTGCGCGAGGCCGGACCATCAACACCGGTTGAGATCACTGGACTGGAAGAAGTTCCGGCTGCTGGTGACCGCTTCACCGTGATGCCTGACGAGCATGCCCTGCGTGTCGTTCTCAAGGAGCGCAAGGATCGCGAGATCGATCCGGGAAGCCGTCGGCTTAGCCTTGATGAAATCCTCGCGGGGATTTCGCTTGGCGAAGTCAAGGAACTCAACGTCATCCTCAAGGCCGACGTTCAGGGGTCGGTCGAGGCGATTCGCGGCGCCTTGGAAAAGGTCGGCGGAAGCGTGACAGGAACCACCTTGCGTGTCTTGTACGACGCCGTGGGCGCGCCGACGGATACTGACATCAACCTCGCGGTCGCTTCACGTGCCGTGATTGTGGCGTTCAACGTGCGCACAACGTCGAATGTCAAGACCTTTGCTGAATCTCAGGGTGTCGAAATCCGCGAGTACCAGATCATCTACAACCTCCTCGACGATCTCGAGACCGCCCTCCGGGGACTGGTGGAACCGACCTTCCGCGAGGTGGTCTTCGGACATGCCGAAGTGCGTGCCGTGTTCCGTGCTGGCAAGGGCGAAGCGATTGTTGGCGCGTTCGTGCGCGACGGTCTCATCCGGCGCGGGACGGCGGCACGGGTCATCCGTGGTGGCGAAGTGGTTTACAACGGGCGCATCGGATCCCTGAGACGCTTCAAGGATGACGTCCGGGAAGTGGCGGCTGGGTACGAATGTGGTCTCGGGCTTGAGAACTGCCCCGACCCGCGGGTTGGGGACGTGGTCGAGATCTTCGGCCGCGAGCGCGTTTAGTTCAGCCCTTTTGGTCCCCGGATAGTTGTACCGGGGACCTTGGTGGGGCATGTTGATCCTTAACGGTCACGGGCCTTCGTGACCTACCTTAAGTCAAAGTCCGGTCACACGCCCTGGCGGTGGCCGGCCCGCCGGAAGGTGTTCGAGATGCCCGATCCGCGTCGCCGCGAACGCCTCGCTTCGGTGATTGAACAAATTGTCAGTCAGGTCTTGGCGCGTGAATTGCGTGATCCCGGTCTTGAGGGCATCACGTCGATTACGAAGGTCGATGTTGCCGCGGACTTGAGCGTGACCAAGTTGCACGTCTCCATCATGGGAGACGAGGTGAAGCGTCAGTCAACGATGCGAGCACTTGAACGCGCGTCTGGCTTTGTCCGGAGGCGTCTCGCCGAGGAGTTGACCATCCGGCAGACACCCGAGGTGATCTGGGTCCTCGACCGAAGCATCGAACGTGGTGACCGGGTGCTGGCACTGCTGAGTACGCTGACGATACCGCCGGAACCGCCGGCAGACGTTGATGGACCGGCTGTGCACGTCCGCGCGCCGGCCATCGAGGCCGACGGCACTGATGACGGGCGCCCCGTAGTGCGTCGGCGGGTGATACGGGTGGCGCGGCCTGGTGGTGCGGCGCCAACTCCCCGTCCGCGACGCAAGCCCTGACGAGATTCCCGTAAGTGCGTTCGCACACAACTTCCTGAATTGCGTTCCGGCCACATGCCCGTGACAACGGGAGTGGCACGGGCACGCCACATTTACCGGGAATTACTGCTGTTTCGCTGGTTCCCCAAGCAAGTGCAGGCAGGTCGTCACGTCGGCCTGCATCTGCGTGACGAGTGCGTCAATGCTTTCAAACCGCACCTGTCCGCGAAGTCGGGCCACGAAGTGCAGGCGGAGTTCCTCGTCATAGAGGTCACCGTCGAACCCGGGGAGAAATGCCTCGACGAGACGGATTGTCCCGTTGAAAGTTGGCCGGTCACCAATGCTGATCGCTCCCGCATGGAACACGGCATTCGCTGACAGTGGATGCCGTTCAACCCACGCAGCGTAGACGCCATCGAGAGGCGTTGCACGGGGTGCGTCAGGATGCACGTTTGCCGTTGGGAACCCGATTGTCCGGCCCATCTTGTTCCCGTGCTTCACCGTGCCGAGATATGTCGGGAGACGCCCGAGATGCGCGGTTGCTTCGGCAATCGACCCTGACTCGACCAGTCGGCGAATCGCACTGCTGCTGATGCGTGGGGAGGTGTCGGTGGCGTCAGGTGCGTCTGTCACGGGCACAACTTCAATCATCTCGAACCCGTGAGTGCGTCCGACGCCAGAAAGCACCGCCGAGGTTCCGGCCCTTCCACGGCCGATGGCGAATCCAGGTCCGTGGATGATCGCGCGCGGTCGTACGAAGCGTGAGACGGATCGAACGAATGCCTCCGGGGATTGGCCTTGCACATCAGCGTCGAAGGGCCAGACGAAGACATGGTCGACGCCCAGCGCGTGCATCCAGGCCCCTCGTTCCACCGGTGTGCTGACAAGGGGCGTCGGGTCATTCGGGCGCAGAACATGTGCGGGGTGCGGATCGAAGGTCAGGACAACGCATTCGATGCTGCGTCTGGTTGCTTCACGACGCGCGTGCGCAATCAGTTCCGCATGGCCCCGATGCACGCCGTCGAAGTTGCCGATAGCTACTACCGCATCGCGGGCGACCAAGGGCGGCAGTGCACCCCGTACAAACGTGATGCGGCTCGTGTCGACAAAATCCCTAGCTGGTGGCCCCGCGACGTGGGCGGGATCTGGGGCAGGATCATGCATACGGGCGTAGCCTGACTTGTGTCGTCGAAGTGGCGGGTTCATCTCGCTGCCCACAAGTGGGCGCAGGGGTTGCCCACTCGGCTAAGGGTAACCGTCGCCGGTGTCCGAACCGTCGGTTTCGTGCGTGGCAACGATTGTCGTATGAGGCGGGATTTGGGACGTTTGCGCCGCGTGGAAGACTTTTTCCGGTCGCCAGAAATCTGGCCGTGCAGGGTCGGTGATCAGGATGGCGGCGAGTCGTCCTTCGGGATCCAGGGCACGCGCACGAATTGGGCCGTCTAGGTTTGTGGCATTCACGAGACGTGATACCAAGGCGAGAACCGGGCGTCCCTGGTCGATGTCACGCGCCTGGACGGGGGACAGGTGAATGGTCGGCAAGTGGTCGACGGCGGTTTCGGGAGACGTTTCAAACCGATGCCAGGCGCGTTGGCGCAGTGCCTCAAGCAGGTCTTCCAAGGCAGGGGCGTCGCCAATCCCGAACCGTCCGGATCGGGTCCGTCGCAATCCACTCAAATGCGCCCCGACCCCGGTGGCGTCACCAATGTCGTGGGCAAGACTTCGGATATAGGTGCCCTTGGTGCAGGTCACGGTAAGTCGTGCGGTCGGGGGCGTCCAGTTGTCGAGGCTCAGCGAACTGATGGTGACCGTCCTGACAGGGATTTCCACTTCAATCCCGCGTCGTGCCAAGTCGTACATCCGCTTGCCGTTCACACTTACGGCTGAAAATGCCGGGGGACGCTGCTGAATGGTGCCCCGGAACCCGTCGAGTTGGGCTTCGACGACCATGGCATCGATTCCGGCTGGATCCGTTCGCGTGACCACATCGCCTTCGCGGTCGTAGGTGCGCGTGGTGACCCCAAACGTGACGTCGGCGACATAGGTCTTGTCGTCGCTGGTCAGGTATTCGAGGAGGCGAGTGGCCGTGCCCAGTGCGATGACAAGCACGCCAGAGGCCAAAGGATCAAGTGTTCCAGCATGGCCGACGCGTCGTTGGCCTGATGCCCGTCGAATGCGTGCGACGACGTCGTGGGAGGTCGGGCCGACTGGCTTGTCGACAGCGAAGATCGCGTCCATGGTGGGTGTCGGTGGCCTCCGGGCGGTGCAGTATAGGCAATTGGGTGCCGCCTGCCCGGAATAGGTCAGGGTTCAGGTGCACCACGCTCGTAGCCCGGCGGAAGCGCACGCACAGCGCGCCACCTGTGAATGCCTATGTGCGCGATACCCCGTCTCTGGCCAAACTGTGTTGCGACGGGAACGTGTAAGGGCTCGCTCAGGAGACGGTGATGCGGACGTAGCGCTTCTTGCCTGCACGAAGGATCAACATGCCTCGGTGCGGCGCGTCTATACCAACCATGCGCTGGCTGTCGACTCGCGTCTCGTTGAGAGTTGCACCCCCGCCGTCGATCAGGCGCCGTGCCGCTCCACGTGAGTCGGCGAGGCCGGCATGGACGAAGAGGTCGACGATCGAAATGCCTTCGTGAAGCCGAGACGCGTCGATCGGAATGGAAGGAATCGATGGTGCGTCAGCGAGGTCATCGAGGGTCGCACGGTCACCATCGGTGCCCCCAAACAGGGCAGACGAGGCCGAGCGTGCGGCGTCGGCGTCGGTGGTGCCATGGGCAAGGACGGTCGCCTCGTAAGCCAGTCGCTGCTTGGCTGCCCGCAGGCTCGCGCCCTCGGCAGCCGTTAGGTCCCGGATCTCGCCCATTGGGAGATAGGTGAAGTAGGCCAGGAGGCGGGCGACGTCCCGGTCGTCGCAGTTGACCCAGAATTGGTAGTACTCGAATGGCGACGTCTGCTCGCGGTCAAGCCAAACGCGTTCCCCCGAGGCAGTCTTTCCCATCTTCTCGCCGGTCGATGTCAGGAGAAGCGGCGTCGTCAGCGCGTAGGCAGGAGCATTCTCGACGCGACGGATGAGGTCTGCACCGGCGAGGATGTTCGCCCATTGGTCGCTTCCCCCAAGTTGCAAGCTGCACCCATGCCGACGGAACGCTTCAAGGAAGTCATAGGCCTGCAACAGCATGTAGTTGAACTCGAGGAATGTCAGTCCCGTCTCGAGGCGTGAACGGTATGCCTCGGTGCGAAGCATGTCATTGACCGAAAAGTGGCGTCCGTAGTCGCGCAGGAACGCGATGTAGTTCAGGTCGAGAAGCCAGTCGGCATTGTCCACCAGGAACCCTTGACCCTGGGACAGGTCGAGGAAGTGGGCGATTTGCCCTCGAAAGTGGGTGGCGTTCGACTCAATCTCTTCCCGGGTCATAATTGGCCGGGCACTGGTGCGACCGGTCGGGTCGCCGACCATTGTCGTGCCACCTCCAATGAGGGCAATAGGCCGGTGCCCTGCCCTTTGCAAGTGGGTCATCGCCATGACTTGGATCAGGTTGCCGATATGGAGGGACGTCGCGGTTGGGTCGAAGCCGACGTAGTAAGTGACTGGGCCGGTGGACAGGGCACGGCCAAGCCCTTCTTCATCTGAACACTGGTAGAGAAACCCCCGTTCGCGCAACGTGTCCAGAACTGATGCATGCGCACCTGTGGCGGACGTGTCGATGGGCGAGACGGATGTTGTCGGCGCAGTCATCGTTGGCATTCCCCCTGCAGGATTTCCCAATCGGGCAAGAAAAAAGGCAGAGGAACAATCCCCTGCCTGACCCGGTGCTCGCAATGGCGCTCAGGGCCGTTGCTTACACCGGGATGCGGTACGAATACAAGTCCGCGCACACCGACAGTCCGTGCAAATTCGTGTTCGTGCACATGGGTGCCAGCGCGCTTGACCGCATCATTCCGAACCGACTATACGCTCGACATTCTTAGGCCGTCAAGCGTGGCGGTCAGCGAATGCGACGCACTTGTCACCCACGTCTGGCCATCCGCTACTTGGCGTCCTCGGTCACCTTGTTGGAGACAATGCCGGGCACTTTTTCGTAGTGGTCAAACGTTATTGTGAAGGTGTGCGTCGGCCCTGCGTGACATCGCAAGCCTGTCGCATACGGCACCATCTCGCCAACTTGCACTTCAGTCGACATTTCGGATCGCCCTGGGAGCAATGATTTTCATCGCGCATCATCCGCTGATCGACGTGGCCACCGGCACCCAGACCGTTTCGGGGGAGAACTGGTCCGAACGGGTTACGTTTGCGACGTTGCGCGCATTGTTCCGGATCTTCTCCCCTAGGGTGATTGTGTGACAAACTCCGTTCACATCGGGTGTGGTTTGCCGCATCGATTGAACTTCGACCTTACGGGTACGAACCATGAGGGCCGGACGTTGTGGGGACACAGCCAACTCATGCCCGTGCCAATATTCACGTTGACTCTTTGCCGGAAGACCTTGTGAACGATCCCCACCATCTCGTCGCGTACGGTCTTTTCTACCGTGGTGACCGGCCGTACATTCCGGTCCTGGTTGGCGTGCGACTGGATGGTGTCCGGGCCGAGGCCTTGCGTCACCGGGTCAGTGAATGGTCTGCCTCTGGGGTTTCCGGGGTATGCCTAGAGGTTGGGTGGTCCTGGCACGCGTCTGGCGTTCAGTATCAGGATGACGAATCCGCCCACATCGTCGCAGAGGCAATAGGCCTGGCTGCACAGGCGGGCCTCGATGTCTGGGTCATGGCTGATGTGACGGACCTCCCTCCCGGTCCGGTCGAGACACCGCGCGGTCGTTCCGCATCCCAAAGCACGGGCGATGGACCGGCGTTTCCCAATTCGGATGTGCGCGGCCGGGCGAACCGGTGGTTGGAAACACTTGCGTCTTCGGTTGCGCAGGGCGACCGGGCACACATTGCCGGATTCATGATCGATACTGGGGTCAAGCCAACGAGTTCGCACTCCTGGTTGCGTGATCGAGCGGACAACGCACTGCTCTTCGAGTGGCGATCATGGTTGCGTCGTCGGTACGACAGTGACATCGCGATTGCGCGCGAGTGGGTCCGGCCGGGACTGACCCGCGATGGCGCAAGTCCCCCGGACCTAAGGGCTTTAGACACATCGGCTCGCGGCAAAGAGGCGCCGTCGCCCATGGCACGGTTCGTGTCCCGCGTTTCGAATTGGCTTGGTCGGCGCGAGTTCGAGCTAACGGCAGGATCATTCTGGCCGGAGCCTGGAAAGAGCCGGCGCGGCACGGAAGCACCTGGCGGACGGACAGCGCGGGAACTTTCGCCCGGGCAGTTTGCTGATTGGCACGAGTTTGTCGGGCACGTCCGTTCGACCTACTCCCGAGAATTGAGGAAGACTGTTTCACTCGCCTTGCCAAGCGTCCCGTGCGTGATGTTGGAAAGTGGGTGGGCGGGACTTCCGGGGGTGGGGGTCGTCAATTCGGCAGTCAAGGGGAGTGACACGGAGTTCCTGCAAGGCATAGCCTGCACCGAGGCGCAGGTTCCCGATGTGGCGTGGGTTGCGTCCTCATTAGTTGGACGATCGGATGATGACCATCCTCCCATGATTTCTGTGGCAGATCGGGGCGGAACGAATGGAGGGCGGGTTGCATCGCTCGCCGTGGCGGTTGGTGAGGGAATGGTCTCACTGATGATCTCCGAGACATGGATGGCCGACCCGGAAATCAAGGCCTTCATTGCATTCGTGGCGGCTCATGAAGACGAGTTGGTTGCGTCAACACACCTTGCAGATCCGGTCGTCTGGATCGATGATCCGGCGTACGCGGGCGCTGACCCCGATGACATCGCCACGGTCGGAGTGTCTGGCACATCCCTGCGATGGCGTGAGGACCGGGCATCGCTTTTCATGGCAGTGCGTCTGGCGGGTTTCCAAGTCACAGTGAGTGATGTTGACCGGTTCGGGTCCGGGCCAGATGGTGAGGAGACCGTTGCCGCGATCTTTCCGGCACGTCGATGGATTGATTTGGAACGCTATGGTCGTCTCGTTGTCCATACATTGCGCGGGGGCAACTTGATTACCTTTCCAGCACCTCCGCGACGACAACGCGACGGAATGGCATTCCGCTCGACGTTTCTGTGGCCGGTTGCACTGGGTCGGGAAGTTCTAACTGCGACCCCGGTGCGCGTGGGGGGTGCGGATCTCGGAAGTTTCGACAGCGCGGGGTACGGCGTTGTGTACCCCGCGCCATTGCCGAACGACGTGGAACCGATCCTCCAGCTACTGTCGGCTCAACCTGGTACGAACGTGGGGGAGACCGTAGCGGCGTATCGGGCACAAGTCCACGACGGCACTTCGACCGTGGTCGGGTTTTCGAGGATCGGTCACGATCCCGGTGCGGGTGATGAGGCCGATCACATGGCGATCAGGCGATGGGTTACAAGCCTGATGGAGTCGGTTCCTCGCCGGGTACATCCATCCGAAGAATTGGCAGTATTGACATCGATCAGGCTCGTTCCGTCTGGCGGATCGCTCGTGTTCGTGACCAATCCAGCGCCTTCACCCACCGCGGGTGGGCTGACCATTGCCGATCCAGCCGCGATCAGTGCAGTGGATAGTCCGTCATTGCGGATCGAATTCGCGACCTCGGGTGCGTCGGCAGTGGTTTCTGGAACGACGGTGCAGGTGGCGTTGCCCGCGTTTGGCGCGATGGTCTTGCGCGTCTGGTGATGCCGTTGTCTCTCGCAAGGTTGTTGACAGGGCAGCGAGGCGGGAGAGAGGGGTGAGGCCCTTGATCCCGAGGTGCGGTCGGTCATTGTTGGAGTACTCCACGAAGGCGTCCAGTGCACGTTGACGCTCGTCTTCGCTCGCCAGCGGGTGGAGTGGGAGGCATTCGCGCAGGACGGTCTGGAACCAGCGCTCGACCTTCCCGTTCGTCTGTGGCCGGTACGGCCGGGTACGGCGGGCACCCACGCCCAGGTCCGCGCACGCCGCCTTCCCTACTCCAGAGACGTACTGGCTCCCGTTGTCCGTGAGCACCCGCTGCACCGGGATCCCGAGCCGACGGAAGTGCGCATCCATCCGGCGCAGGAACCCGGAGGCCGTCTCCCCGCACTCGTCGGGGAGCAGTTCCACGTACGCCACGCGCG
>CANFGH010000020.1 GCA_947446285.1 Chloroflexota bacterium | reverse complement strand
GGTCCTGGCCGAGCAGCACGATGAGTGGCAGGCGGGCCCAAGGTACCTCGGGACGGGCTCGATGGGGCGCATGGCCGGGGATGACGGGTCCGGGTGCGTCCCCGTGCCGCTCCCCACTGCCACGGGATGACCTGCACACCATGAACCACCATCAGGGAACGGAACGACCAACGATCTCCTACACACTTGACGGGACGCTACTCCAGCATCACCACCACTCGGTGACCCGAACACCTACGGGCGTCTGGTCGGTGACCGCGATGGCTTGGCGGTCGGGGTCATCGTCGCGGTGCGGGTCCCGGTCGCCGTGCGGGTCGCCGTGACCGACGGTGTACGCGTCAGCGACGGGGCAACCGTGGCGGTCCGCGTTGGTGTTGCCGTGTTGGTCCGGGTTGCCACCAGCGTGCGGGTTGCAGTGAATGTCGGACTTGACGTTGGCGTTGGTGTGTGGGTCATCGTCTTCGTCACGGTTGGCGTCGACGTCATCGTCCTGGTCGCCGTGATCGTCGCGGTGATCGTGCGCGTCGATGCCGGCGTTGCCGTCGCGCTTGCACCGACATACGACGCAAGTGATGCGCGGAAGTCGACCTTGCCGTACCCCCACCGGTTGTTCCATGCCGGGAGTCCGGTGTTGCCCGTCGCTCCGGCTGCGTACCGCAACTCCGTCTCCGCCGGAATATCCGTCACCCCACCGGCACCAGTGATCGTGTCCGTGAAGCTGTCCTTCAGGACCTTCACTGACGTGTTCGTCCCGATCAGGAGGTTTTTCACCTGCGCTGTAGTGAGTGTGGGGTTTGCCTGGAACAGGAGGGCGACAATTCCGGCAACGTGAGGTGCCGCCATGCTCGTCCCCTGAATGGTCAGGCGTCCATTCGGTTGCCCGGCTTCACCAACGGTGATGCGGATGGGATCCTCATCAAGCGCATCGCGGGATAGCGCAGCATTGATGACTTCGCCGGGTGCAGATACTTCCGGCTTGAGGCGCCCGTCACGCGTCGGTCCAAGCGAACTGAACCGGCTGTAGGCATCCTGCAATGATCCGCCATTGGAATACATGTAGCCAGGTTGTGACGCCGGGGTCCAGAACTTCTTCGATTGCCACGATCCCACGGTGATCGCCCCGGAGGCAACCGCCGGTTCACCGAGGGTGGAGCGGTAGTCGGGCGAATCGAAGGTTGCCCCACCACCGGTCGAGACCCAGGCATCCCATTTCCCGGTACTCGACGAGGCAGCGGCCGACGTGCGTTGCAACTTGATCCCCCACCCAGGTCCGGAGATGCCCGTCAGCGAGATGTACAACTGGCACATGCCAAATGTTGTCTCGGTGGTGATGCAGTTGTAGACCGTCGCACTCGCGCCACTGACGGTCACTGTCGCAGGGCTGGCCTTCTTCGCCACGGTGGTGGAGACCGCCGATCCGTTGGTGATGCTGGCCGTGAAGTTGTCGGTCGAGGCGTACCACACATTGATGGTCGTCCCGGATCCGGTCGCCGTGAACGGGATTGTCTGGGTTCCGGACGACGCAACCACGCCGGAATCGTGAAGTGCGGTCTTGCCATCATTACCAGCCGCGACGACCAGGGCCACTCCCGGAAGCAGGGAGAAGTCGTTGAGGGCCTTGTCCTCGGCCGATGCGCCATCGTGAGCGTTATTGTGTCCGCCAAAGCTGTTGTTGATGGAGACAGGCTTGCCGAGTTGGGCCGCCTTGGCGATCACCCAGGCCCATGCGTCGACCGAATCCGTACCGCTGAAGCTGTACTTGACGATGATGAGATCAGCCTTTGGTGCGGCGCCCAGGTTGCCACCGGCCGTGCTTGCCACGTGGGTACCGTGACCGTTGGTGTCCGTCTGTGCGCAGGCCGACGAGTTTCCGGCAATTGCACTGTTGATCTGCGTCGCCGTGCACTCGATCCCATAGGCATACGCGCGTACCTCTCGGGTACCCGAAACCGCAGCCGTGCCTGATCCGGTTGCAGTCTGGTCCCAGAGGGCGACGATGCGCGTGGTGCCATCGGCGTTCAGGAAATCCTCGTGGGTGAAGTCGATGCCGCTGTCCACCACGGCAACAATCGTGCTCCGGCCATCCGCATCTCCCCCTGATGCCGCCGCAAGACGTGCCCCGGAGACGGGGTCGACGATCCGGGCCGCCTTCAGGCTCTTGTCCAGAAGCGGCTCCGACGGCAACGACGCACTGACCCGTGTGACACCCGCAATCTGCGATACCGCATCGATCGCGGTGATCGGCACCGTAGCGGTATGGATCCCGGATGCCGTCCGGGTCCGGGCGTCCGCGCCAAGCGCACGCAGGTCGGCGCGGATGTCACGCGTTGCCTCGATGAAGACCGAAACACCGGCGGTTGCCGTGACCGGGCCGGATCCTCGCGCGCGCACCGACATGGTGGGGCGAGGCACCGGGACAACGGTGACCCGGTTCGGGGTGCCACTCTGGAATGAACGAAGTTCTGGGTCGAGGGTGGATGTCACCCCGGCGGATTGCGGGTTCGGCGCCGCGATGGCGACGGGGCCCGACCACCATGATGCAATTGAGGGGGCAATCGCAAAAATAATGGCAATGAGGAAACGCGCAAGGCGGAGCGAGATGCGCGAGAGATATCTCATGAACTGATGAACCGTCCTGCACGAGAACCCGGTCCCTGCAATCCTGACAAAGGGACACGGTCGGCGCCACGATCTGGCGTATGTCGTGCCTCGATACAACTCGGCAAGACCACAAGCACCCGGTAGTTGGCAGACAGACCGGGAGTGACGGGAGCATACCCGATGCAACGGAACGTGCGAGTACTGCACGCTGGTGTGTGAAACGGAATGATCGGCACCGCTTCATCCGGCGGTACTCGGTAGACTGGCGGGCGATAGCCAAACACCCAAGCATCCTCGTCCCCTTCGCCCATGATTCGGGGACGATTCGCTTGGGACCTTGCTTTAACACCTCCCCCGGAAGGACTGCCATGCCACGGATCGTGATGATCGGCGCGGGAAGCGTCGTCTTTGCCAAACGTCTGCTTACCGACCTCCTTTCCTGGCCGGCCTTGCAGGCGAGCGAGATTGTCCTGATGGACATTGACGCCGGACGGTTGGAACTGATCGGCGCCCTTGCCGAACGGCTTGTCGCGCAGGAACACCTGCCCGCCCGGATCATCACCACGACTGACCGGCGCGCTGCCCTCGATGGCGCGGACTACGTCATCTGCTCGATCCAGGTTGGCGGCCTCGACATGTACGCCCACGACGTGGAGATCCCGCGACGCTATGGCATCGACCAGACCGTCGGCGACACCCTTGGACCGGGAGGCGTCTTCCGGGGCTTGCGCACGGTCCCGGTCTTCCAAGGCATCGCGCGCGACATGGAGGAACTCTGCCCGCACGCGCTCTTCATTAATTACTCCAACCCCATGAACCTCAACATGTGGGCTTGGTCGCAGTCCACCAAGGTCCGGTCCATTGGCCTCTGCCACAGCGTGCAGGGCACTGCCGAACGCCTCGCCCGCTTCATGGGTGTGCCGTTCGCGGAGATGAGTTTCTGGTGCGCCGGCATCAACCATCAGGCGTGGTACCTCGACCTGCGTCGAGGCCACGGTGGCGGACGGGGCGAGGACCTCTACCCACTCCTGCGCGAGAAGATGGACGATGCGGCCATCTTCGATGAGGACCGTGTGCGCTTTGAGGTGATGCGCCACTTCGGCTACTTCGTCACCGAATCCACCCATCACATGTCGGAGTACGTGCCGTGGTTCCGTACCACGCCCGATCTCATCGAGGCCTTCACCACCCCCCGTTGGGACTATTACGACATCTGCGTGAACCGTCGCGACCCGCATGAGGAACGGATGGCCCGGCAGGCTTCCGGACAGGAACCGGTTGAGACCACCCGTACCAATGAATACTGTTCGTTCATTGTGAACGCGATGGAGACGAACGTCCCCTACGTGATGAACGCCAACGTGCCGAACACGTGGGGGCGCAGCGCGTTCCGAGGCGGTGGTGCCGGGTCGGTACTCATCTCCAACCTGCCACCGGCGTGCAACGTAGAGGTTCCCTGCCTGGTGGATGGTGCGGGCGTGCATCCCTGTGCCATCGGCGACCTGCCCGAACAACTGGCGGCGATCAATCGCACGAATGTGAACGTGCAGGCACTCGCTGTCGAAGGTGCCCTGACCGGTGACCGTGACATGATCGTGCGGGCAGTCCAGATGGATCCCCTGACCGGTGCCCTGCTTCCCCTCTCACGCATCCGCGAAATGGTTGGCGAACTCTTCACCGCCGAGGCACGTTTCCTGCCCCAGTTTTCGTGATCCTTCTCCCCTCTCCCTTTGGGGTGGGGGCCAACTCGCGCAAGTGTTCGGCAGTGAAGTGATCCGGCCGATGGGATGGGTCATGCCCCGGGTGAGACCGTTGTCAAGATCATGTGCATCTGGGTGACCCGCGTCACAGAACATTCGGGGACTTGGCGCGTAGACTCCTCGGTGCGGACACATCCGCTGACGAACGGAACCTGACAACCGATGGCGCGCCTGCCTCATGCGAACCGTTCGGAAGCCGGTTCCATCATATGGGTGTTCCTTCTGGTATTTGCCTCGACCCTCGTATCGCTGGCGATGATCGGTTCGCGTTGGCGTAGCCTATTCACAAGCCGATCACCGTCCGTACACCACACGTCATCCAACCTGGACACCTCATCCAACCTGGACACCTCGACGGTCGATCGTGGGTTGGTACCTGTACCTGTTCCCGCGAGTGCGACGGGAAACCGACCGGCACCCGTTGACAACGATCACGGTACAGCTCACCTCGATCAGGCGGGGTCTGGCCCGGTCATTCGTGTGACGATCCCATCGCTGCCGTCCATCGGGGAGATGTTGCGTCGAGCGCGAGACTTCCCCATACCGGTACATGCGACCATGGGTCCGCGACGCCTCGCCATCGTCGGTTTTGCCGCGGTAGTGCTTGCCATCGGCCTCTCACCTGTGGGGGGAACCATCGCCACCTTCGTGGCCAGCCTCATCAATCCGGAATCCACGTTCCAGTCAGGCACCGTCCGCCTGGCATCCGATGGTGCCGGATCGTCCGCCTTCTCACTGCCCGCCCTTCTTCCCGGCGAATCGGTGGAACGGGTCATCACGGTCTCCCAGTCCGGATCCCTTGACTCGCGTCTCGACCTTGCCATCCTTCCGGACGCCGCCTCATCCAACTCCCCATTGGTGACTGACCCCACGTCCGGGATCCAGATCGTCATCGATCGGTGCGTTGCCGGTGCCTGGGCCACCACTACTCCGGTAGCGGCCATGCCCACCCCGCCACCGGCCGGCGCGCGATTTGCCTGCGTTCCTGCCACCCCGAGTGCGGTTCCCAGTACCCAACCGGTCTACCGAGGCCCATTGGTTCCCCGAGGGATCACCAGACCTGGCACACCCACCACGACCCCGGTGCCAATCCCGGTCGCCGACCGGCTGCGTCCCGGCGATGAAACGTCACTCCGCATCCGGGCGTCACTTCCCGAACAGCCTTGGACGGGAGATCGTACTGACGACACGGCCACGGCACCCGGTGGGAACGGGTCGGTGGCATTCGAATGGCGTGCTACCGGCATGAATGCCAATCTCTCCGGTACACCGCTTGCGACGGCGCCGACTTCCCCGGTCACCCGCACCCCGGTGCCAGCCACTCCCGCCGGGTCCGCGCCAACGGCCACCTCCACGGCGTCGCCTACTGCCATCGCGACTGCCACGGGTGTCCCATCGGCGACGATGAACGCCTCACCCACGGCGACGCAACCCGCTTACGCCGGGTATGCCGCGGCCTTCGATGGATATGGCGATGATGTCCTCATTGGCTGGGCGCAGCCGATCGGATCACTGTCCGGCCGTTCCGCATGGACCTTCGAGGCGTGGGTCAATCCGTCCGACCTCACCGGGCCACGAACGATCTACAGCGAACAGGATGCTTCCGGGGCCGACACCCTCGTCATCCGCCTGCGCCGCGATACTCAACCGCAAGTCCTCGAAGCCGGCCTGCGGCGTAACGGCACCTTGACGTGGTTCGGTGTCGAAGCGCCCACCGACATCGTGACCGGGACGTGGACCCATGTTGCGGTCACGTTCGAGCCCGCTTCCCGGTTGCAACTGGCCATCAATGGCACGGTCCGTCTGGCCGACACCAACAGCGCGAACGGACGCCTTGCCTCGCCAGATGCGGCAACGTCGTCAACCCTCGCCCGCGCCGGAGACGGATCGCAGGGGTATGCCGGTGCAATGGACGAAGTGCGCCTGTGGTCGGTTGCGCGTTCGTATGACGCATCCAACGCGACCTACCTCCAGAAACTGGCCGGTGGCGAACCCGGACTTCTGGTGCATTACCCCATCTCCGCCTACGCCTCCACCGATGCACGTGGGGCCACTCTCTCCGACCAGTCTGGCAACGGGATCAGCGGCACCTTGCGTGGTGGCGTGCGGTGGATCCCGTCACGGGCACCGGTCGATCGCCCCGCCGCTCCGCACTCAATCGGTCTCTCCGCCTCTACCGACACCGGGTCATCAACGACCGATGGCATCACCAAATCGACTGCGGTCACGGTGACCGGACGTGCGTCGGGTGGGTCGACGGTCGCCCTCTTCGATGGATCCGGAACAACCGCCATCGCGACGGGAACGGCCGCGTCCGACAATACGTTCGCCATACCGGTCACGCTTGCCGCGGGTGACCACTCGATTACCGGGCGTGCGACCGACTCTCAGTCGAAGTCCAGTGGCACGTCAGTCGCGCGGACGATCACGGTTGACCAGACGGCACCCACAACCATTGTCAACCTCACGTTTGCCGACGCGTCTGGCAGTCCCGGACCATACCGCCAGGGCACCGTGGTCACCGTGGCTGCGGTTCTCGCACAGAATCCGACCGATCTGGCCCCTTCGCTGACCCTGAATCTCGTGCCCGGGACACACATCGGTGGCACACTGTCCTCGACCGTCCTGACCAGTGCGGATGGAACGACCTACACGGGCACCCTGACGATCCCAGCCGGAAACGGGACCGTCCTGCCCTCCCTCGTGGCGACCGACATCGCCGGGAACATGATCGCCTCGTCCAACGTCCGGCTACCAAACCCAACTGCGTATGTGGGATCCGACGGCACGTGGTCGATGGACGGAACAGGCTACGCAACGGTCAGTGCCTGCGGGGGTGCCACCTCGGCGCCCCCCGCCCAGTGGATCTGGTCATCAACCTGTTCGGTAGCTTGGCAGACGCACACTTTCGCGAAAGACTTCTCGGTCAGCGGGCTACTTACGGCTGCAACGCTCGACCTCACCATCGACAACTGGGCAAGCATCACCATCAACGGGAACCCGGTTACGTGGCCGTACTCATCGAACCAATGGGAGGCGTATGCCACCCTGACCCCGTTTGATGTCACTAGCAAGATCAGGTCCGGCAGCAATACCATCTCGATCTACGCTGAAGATTACGGCGATGGATCGGGTGTGATTGCCCGCCTGACGATGACCGGTGTTCCAGGCTTTGTCATTGATAACACTGCACCGACGGTGGTCGTGACGACTAGCGACAGTGGAACGGCAAATATCTCCGGCCCGTACAAGTCCGGAGATACCGTGACCATCAAGGCAACATTCACGGAAACCAATGGGTTGAGGACCGCACCTTCGGTCGCGTTGACTAACGGTACTTTCACGGGAGGAACCCTTCCGCCCGTACTTCTTTCCACTGGAGAAAACGGCCTCGAGTACATCGGGACAATCATCATCCCGGCCGGGAACGGGACAGTGAAGGCATCGGTTTCCGCCACTGATACGGCAGGAAATGTCTTCTCAGCGTCCGGCCTGAACGGTTTCACCATCGACAACACTGCACCGACGGTCGGAGAAGTCCAGCGTCAACTCATTGCCGAGACGACTTCGACGTGGAACGCACCCCGCTACACCGTCACGGCGACCGATTCCGTGGGGATCGCAACAGTCATGGTCCAGGCCGCAACGTCATCGAATGGCCCGTGGGCGGACAGTGGGTCGGCGGTGACGCAACCGTACTCGGGCAGCATCTACGTCGTGCCTGGCCCAACCATGAGCGGCACTACGTGGGTCCGCATGAGTGTCAAGGACGCGGCGGGGAATGAATCAATCACTGATTCCGTGTTGGTCACGGCTTGGAATGCCTCGTCGGGCAACGCAAACTGGACGACCGGTGGCAGCGCCTATTTCAGCGATGGGTGGCTTGTCCTAACCCCAAGCTCGGGAGGCCAGAAGGGAGGCGGGTACTTCGAACCCCTTGTCCCCACGGGTGGCCAAGTCAGTGTGAGTTTTGACCTCGATGTCTCCGGTAGTGCCGACGGCATGTGCGTCCCGTTCTTCTCATCCGCGTCGGCGTTTCTCACTGGCGATGCGGGCGGGTCGCTGGGGTGCCAAGGCATGGCCGGTACGTTCTTCGTCGGTATCGAGGAGTACGGGACAGACACCATCCGCATCGGGACGCCCTCCAACGGGCTGTACTCCGAGACTACAGTTTCCGGACTTGCGAATACGTCGAATGACATCCGGATTACCATCATCCTGACACCCTCTGGTGGGTCAACACTCATCGATGTACGGGCGCAAGTTGGCTCTGCGAACCCCGTCCAGATGGCATCCAGAACCATGTCGGGCACCTTGCCATCGGCCGGGACCCTGGTCGGTTTCACCGCCGGAACTGGCGGTGAAACTGCGGTGCACCGGATCCGAAACATCGTGATTTCGGGGTCGAACTAAATCTGCGTTGGCAGGCCCTCGTGATCGCTGTCCTGCGTCCGAACCCGTGATGGTGATACCTGCCGAACTGATGGGGGCGTGGTCGATCCGATGGGCCGGCGAGGGCGCGGACGCTCCCAGGATGACGCGTACCCCTTACCGCTTCACCTCGTGTGCCGCGATGTAGTCCCAGTCGATGTCCTGGCCCAGACCCGGGCGTGACGACACGTGCACGTACCCCTCGTCGTCCATCGGGTCATCGATTGTGCGCAACCACTGGGGTGGGCGTTCGTAGTCGATGAACGGGTGCAGGAGGCCTCGCTCGTAGTACTTGCCCGGCCACGCCATCGCGCACAATGCGTGCAGGTTCCCCGCGCCGGGTGAATGGATCTCCACCTGCACGCGGAACGACTCGCATAGGTGCGCAATCTTCATCACCGGCGTGATGCCACCGTTGTCGAATACCCCCGCCCGTGAGATGTCGGACGCCCGGTGCATGATCCATTCGGCCCGCGTGTACATCTTGCCTTCGGCCGTCTCCGGGCCGACGATCGGGATGTCCAGTTGGTCGGTGAGCCAGATATACGACGACATGGAATGTTCGGGCATTGGTTCCTCGAACCAGGCGTAGTCCAGTTTCTCGAGGGCGCGTCCGATGACAAGGGCATCCTCGCGCGTGTAGTAATGGAAACTGTCGAGCATCAATGCCGTGTCGGGGCCGACTGCCTCGCGCACCGCCGTGCAGATGGCGATGTCTTCGCGCGGATTGGGCGTGCCGGCGATCGGGGGCATGCGCGTGTGGATCTTGAACGCCTGGTAGCCACGAGCCTTGCAGGCCAGCGCGTAGGCGGCGTAGGCCTCCGGCGAATCAAGCCCACCGGGTAACTCATCGCCGCACATCGTCGAGGCGTAGGCCAGGACCTTGTCGCGCGCCGCCCCAAGCAGCTTATACACCGGTTGCCCGAATGCGCGTCCGGCGAGGTCCCACAGGGCCAGATCAACCGTGGCGAGGACGCGGTCGGAGAGGCCCCGGTTTCCGCGTTGCATCTCCACCAGGTGATGCCAGATCTTCTCGCGGTCAAAGGGATCGCGCCCCACAACCAGTGGCTTCACCACCTGCGCGATGACGTCGGGTGACGCCCCGAAGCAGTAGCCGGAGACACCCGCGTCGGTGACGATTTCCAGGACCGACTGCGTGGCGTCGTGGGGCGGGCCCGGATGGGTATGCCCCTCGCTGTCACGAACCGTGTGGTTGGTGTACCTGAATGTTCGGGTGACGAGGTCGAGGATCTTCACGGTGCAGTTCCCTACCTTTCTTTCGCACAGGCGCGATCAAGTGCCTACTATAGAGGCGTCGCCTTGCCCATCACGTCGCCCCCGATTGGAAGACGCAACGCTTGGCAGATGGAGGACTTCATGATGGCGAATGATCCCTTCAACCTCAACCGGTTCGTGGTGGCGCAGGACGCCCCATGGGATGGGAGTTCCGGCAAGACTGTCTACGACACGGCCCTCGCCGAACTGCACGCCGGGGACAAGCAAGAACACTGGATGTGGTTCGTGCTACCCCAGTTGCGTTCCCTCGGTCAGAGTGCAACTGCCAAGATGTACGGCATTGCCGGACTGGATGAGGCGCGGGCGTACTGGGATCACCCGGTTCTCGGATCCCGTTTGCGCGCATGTGTCGAGGCAACGATGACGTCAGGCAAGACTGACCCGGTGCAGATCCTCGGTGACATCGATGCCAAGAAATACCGGTCATGCCTGACCCTCTTCCTTCAGGTGGCCCCGGGCGATCCCGCGCTGACCCGGGCCCTCGCCTGGTTCTACCGGGGCAAGCCCTGTGGCAAGACTGTCGCCCACCTCGGTCCACCAGAGGAATAGAGCAGGTCGGACCGGTCGGCCATGGGTGTGCCCGACCCCCGCCCCACTCTGTCGCCCCTGAAGTGAACGCGCTTCGCCCGTGGGGCGACGGGCGGGGAAGCGGTCACTCCGGGAAGGGGAAGGTCTCGGGCTCGTCGTCATCGTTCCCCTGCGCGTCATCACCGGACGGATCTTGACGGACCTCGCGGTCGGCAGCGTCCCGTGCGTTGTGCGACGCAATCGCTCCCATCGCCGTCATCCCGTCCGCCAGGATTGCCCGCAGTTCCGGGAAGAAGTGGTCGATCTGCGAGACTGCGCCGAGGAGATGGTCGGCGAATGCCTCGGTGATCGCCGCCGGAAACGGGCCAGTCCAACGGAAGGAGATGTCACCGTCATCGGGATCGATGTAGGCGTGTCCGGCGGTCAGCCAGCGGCCATTGAGGTAGTTGAGGAAGCGGTGCGCCTCGTCGAACTGGTGCGGGGACACGGCCATCAGCGGAAATGACCCGGCGTGGCGTCCACCTGTCCGGATGTAGGCGCGCAGGTCGAAGTTCCACCACTCCTCGGCCGACTGCCAGGCAACGATGGAGATGGAATAGGGCGTGTTGGTCCCGCCAAACCCGGTCAGCAGGCGCTCATCCTCGAAGTGGTGCTTGATCTCCAGTTGTGCGAAAACACGTCCGAGGGCTTCAAGTGGTTCAGGGATCATGGCAAACCTCCATGGTGCAAGGTTGTGACATCGGTGTGATCAGAGGGGGAATCCGTGCCACGCCATCACTTGGGTGGCACGGCGCTCTTCTCAGTGGTTCTGGCGCACGAGGGCACGTGTGGCCATCAGGGCGTCGGCGTTGATGCCAGATGACGCAAAGACATCGGCAACCCCGGCGCGGAGGTGGTCGGGCGTGATGGCCGACGCACCTGCCTCATGCGCAATCCGCGTCGACGCTGCCAGTACGGCGTTGACCTGCGCGGTCGTGCGTGTGCCCGGTATCACCGTCACCGCTACGCCGGGTACGCCGGCCTCGAGGGCGTCGAGCAGCTGCCGACCGGATACGACCACCGGGGTCGCGTCGTCCGCATCCGTCCGTCCGTGCGCGGCGAGCGAGGCCGCCTGGGCCAGCACGGCGCGCGATTGGTCGTCAAGGGGAAGTGTCTGGGGCTTGGATCCTGCACTCATTGCATGAACCTCCGGGTGCGTCCGTCCGGTTTTCGCGACGCATCTCAAACTCATAGGTACCGCGCAATCGCCCGTGTGACAGACCCGGCATCGGTTTTCCCGACCACTTCATTTCGCGCGCCCACAGTGTCGAACCCACGGCATTCGGGTGTCACGCACGGTGCGAATGACCGGGTCTTCAGCCAGATTGGCGACTGCCTCAATCCTCCACCGAGTACCATCGGCACGTCAGGCAATATCGTTGATGAATGCTCGCTGGGTTGGCCGGATCGCCGTCGCACTGCTGACCGTGTCTGTCATGTGGGCTTCCCCGATGGCGAGGGCCGCCGGTGACGCTGCCCCAACGGCAATCCCGGGTGCTTCCACGGCTGCGGGTGCAACCGCCCGCCTCCTGTACCGCACCCATCCCTCACCGGTCATGCGCGCCGCCGGATATGTCCGTGCCCTCGGCGTCTCACCCGGGGCGGCCGTGCGGTCAGTCCGCACCGCTGCCGTCACCCCGAACCTGCCAGACCTCGATATCCAGTCGGTCGATGTCCCTGCCGGTGACTTGGATGCCGCCCTTGCAACCCTCCGCGGGCGGGCTGATGTCCTGTGGGCGGAAAAGGTCGTGGCCCGGCACGTGCGCCGTGACGTCGTCCCCCCGCCATCGCCCCTGATTGAAATGCGCGGCACCGGCGAAATGGACGCCTCACGGTCCGACCTGCCAGCAAACCCGGCACCGTCGGCCATCCTGAACACCCCCAATGACCCGTCGTATTCGATCCAGTGGGGACTGGTCAGCAGCGGTGCCAGTGCCGTCTGGCCTCGTGCGGGCGCACTGAATGCCGGTACGACCGTCCTGGTTGGCATCGTGGACACCGGCGTGAACCTCACGCACCCAGACTTGGTGTCGCGCCTCGCGCCAAACAGCACGTGGGGGCGGTGCGAGAGTGGCACCTGCCTCGCCTACAACGCCGGCAACAGTGCCACGTGGCCCAATGACGGCGATGGCCACGGGAGCCACGTGGCGGGCATCGTCGCCACGGCAACGAACAATGGCGTCGGCGTCGCGGGCGTCGCGGGCGACCGGCCGGTGCAAATCGTGCCGGTCCAGGTGCTGGATGCCAATGGCAGTGGCACCGACGAAGGGGTGGTGGCGGGTATCGACTGGGCCGTCTCCAAGGGCGTGAAGATCATCAACCTCAGCATCGGCGGTGGCGAATCCCAGGCCGACAAGGACGCCATCGATGCGGCTGCGACTGCCGGAGTGGTCTTCATCACCTCCGCCGGGAACTGCGGTGGCGCTTCATGGTCGCTCAACGGCTGTTCGGTGATCAACGACGCCGACTGGCCAGCTGCCTACGCGGGCACCTCTGCCGGGGCGGGCAAGCTGATTCCGGTAGCGGCCACCTCAAGCACCGGGGTTGTTGCGGAGTTCTCCTCGCAGACGAGTTACGTGGCATCGGCTGGCATCGCCGCTCCGGGTGACAACATCTACAGCACCTTCGTCACCACCAAGCGGCAACCGGTTGCGTACGCCTACGAATCCGGCACCTCGATGGCGTCACCCCACGTCGCCGGGGCCGCCGCGGTGCTTCTCTCGACCTTCCCCAACCTCACCCGCGCACAGGTCATCAGCATCCTGCTCGGATCGGCAACCGCCGACACCACCACCCGTGCCAACCCGAACGCGTATGGCAAGGGTCGACTGAACCTGAATGCCGCCTTCACCATGGCCCTCGGGCAGTCCGCCGGCACCGTGACGCGTACCGCCAGTCCAACGGTTACCCGGTCGGTCACCGTCACCCCGACGCGGACCGCCTTGCCGACCACGACGCCTACGCCGACGGTGACGAACACGCGCACGGTCACACGCACCGCGACCGTCACGGTTACTCCGACCCGGTCTATGACCGCGACGGTCACCCAGACACCCACCAGGACGTCGACCGCAACCGTGACGCCAACCACCACGAACACGCCGACGGTCACGGTGACCCGGACGGCTACGAAGACCCTGACGCCGACCCCAACGATCACCCGCACGCCGACGGTGACGACCACGCCGACCGTGACGATGACCGCGACCAAGACGGCAACCGTGACCCGGACTGCAACGGCGACCGTGACGCCAACCGTGACAAAGACCGCAACCAAGACAGTGACCCGGACCGCCACCGCGACCCGCACCGTGACCCGGACGTCGACGGCAACACCCACGGTGACCCCGACCCGCACCGCCACGCGTCGCCCGACGCGGACACCCTGACCGACCGGGTCGGCACGTTGCCGCTATTCGACTCTCAATTCTGGGGCGAGGGGGACCGTCTGTCCGGGCTAGCCCTTGAGGCGCTTGCGGGACAGGATCATCGGGATTGCTTTGGATAGCCGGGCGTCGCGCGTCTCCGGGCGCTTGGCATCGGCAATCCACTGAGCAAATTCGCGGCGCATCGATGGCGAGAGGGCTTCCCACGCCGCGCGCACCCGGTTCGGCATCGATGGCAGTGGCGAGGGCATCGGGCACATCGGCCTCACGCGGTGCGAGGTCCAGGGTGACCGTCACGTGCACCACCTCGCCCGGGCCCTTGCCGAGTTCCGCAAGCACATCCTTCCGGCACAGCAGCATGGCGTGTTCGCCACCCATGCGCGCGAGGCTGCCCCGGTACTCCACCCGGTCATCCCAGGTCGCGACGACCGGCACCAGATTGCCCTTGCCGAACGTCTCGCGCAGGTCCCACGAAAAAATCCATGAAGCAGGCGGCCCCCGATGCATCAGAACGATGCATCGGGGGCCGCCTCGAAATGGATCGGGCCAGGGTCTCGCACTGACTCGACCAATGCCTTGCCTCGTCCTCCACCCGTCGCGGCGATGTGATCGACACGCCACCGCGTGAGGCGACGCACCAGATCGAGGGGAAGCTCGCGGTCGTGCGGGAACTGGATTGCCCCCTTTGAGGTCACGAACCCTTGGACCTCATCCGCGAAGACCACCATCGCTCCCGATCCGGGATAGAGCCCAACGTGCTGGGCATAGCCGCCGATGTGGATGATGTTCCCACCGTCGTGCCAGGTGGCCGTCCCGTACGCGATGCGTTCGGTCGCATGGGGTGCCTCCTCCCGGATCGCCTCACGCAGCATGATCAGTCGTGCGCGTGATGATTCGGGGCAGGTTTCGATGTACGCAGCCACCTCGGGCGAGGGTGAAGCAGGCGACTGGCGCGGGATGGTCGGCGATCCGGACATGTCCACGATGGTAGACCGAACCGGGCGCACTGCGTCAACCCCTGACCCGACCCGACACGTAGGAGCAATCGACCTTCATGGCGCTCCATGCGTCACGTGGAAGGGTGATGGGCCGGCGAGGGTGCCGGCGCTCTCGGGATGAGGTTGGCCAACCCCCGACGCTATTCCCGATGAACCAGACACCGGCGAAAGCGGGGTTAGGGACGTTCGTCGTCTGGGTGGAGCAGCGTGGTGCGTCGCGGACCCCGGAAGGGATAGCGCGCCAAGGCATCCTCGTGCAGGTCCATGCCGATCCCCGGCCCTTCCGGCAACGGCAGGTAGCCACCAACCTGCACGATCGGATCGGGTGAGAGTTCGGCCGCGTACCGGTCCCACCCGGCAAAGTGTTCGAAGATGATGAAGTTCGGCATCACGGCCGCCACCTGCAGGCTCGCCGCGAGGCCGATGGCAGTGCTGTTGTTCCCGTGCGGCGCGACGGCCACGGCGTGTGCCTCCGCCATCGCCCCGATCTCCTTGAGTTCGAGGATGCCCCCGACATTGCAGATGTCCGGGTTGATGATGTCGGCGGCGCGCTTGTCGAAGACCTCCCGGAAATCGTGCTTGGTGTAGAGCGTCTCGCCCACGACGACCGGGATGGAGATCTTCTGGCGCACCTCTGCTGTTGCATCGAGGTTCTCGGCCGGTGTCGGTTCCTCGAACCAGAACGGGTCGTACTTGGCAATCGCATTCGCCACATGGATGGCGTGACGCGGTGCGAGACGCCGGTGTACCTCGATCAGGATGTCGACTGTCGGGCCAACCGCCTCTCGCACCGCCGCGACATTTTCCACGGCGGTTCGCTCGACGTCGCGTTCGACCCATGTCTGCCACGGGCCGGGAAAGGGATCGAACTTGATGGCGGAATACCCGAGTTCCAGGGTGTGCTGTGCCCGCCGGGCCAGTCCGGCTGGACCGGTGAGGCCATCATCCTGCGCCACAAGATGGCCGTAGCACCGGATGCGTCCACGGACCGGCCCGCCAAGCATGTTGCGGACCGGTGTGCCGAGGGCCTTGCCGACGATATCCCACAAGGCAATCTCGAGGCCCGACAGCGCGCAGTAAAGGTCGAGACCACCGCGCTTGATTGCCACGTCCCGATAGATTGCCTGGGTGAAATGCCGGATATGGAACGGATCTCGGCCGATCAGGAACGGTGCAAGGTCGTGCAAGAGGGCCTCAAGGGCACGCTCGTGGGCGTTGACGGTGTAACTCTCGCCCCATCCGTGGATGCCCGCGTCGGTCTCGACCTTGACGAAGCAGACTGGCTTGCCTGTGGGCGGTTGCACCAGATACGGCTTGACCGCAGTGACCTTCATCGAGACCCCTCCTAGCATGGGATGCCGTGGTGCCACCGGATCATCACCGGTGGTGTGGCAGCGTACCCGGCGCGTGGCACGACTTGACGCGACCGGACCCTCAAACCGCGGACGTGCCTACTTCCCATGCTTGTACTTGACAGTACTTGAAGACAGGACTATGCTGGAAAAACCGATACGTGACCTGTTCACGCCTTGGTTGGTGAAAGGAACGGCATCATGGCACTCTACTTGTACGAGGCATCGTACACCGCGGAATCGATCGCCGCGCAGATCAAGAACCCATCGGACCGCATTGCTGCAGTGACCGCCAGTATCGGGGTGCCACTGGGGATGAAGGTTCTGGCGGGTGGCTACAGTTTCGGCGACCATGATGTCGTCTGCATTTGCGAGGCACCAGATGACGAAGCGATGGCGGCGTTCGCACTGGTCCTGGCATCCGGTGGTGCTTTGCGCAGCGCCAAGACCACCAAGCTTCTGGACGGCCACCAGTGGGTGAGTGCCCTGACGAAGGCACAGCACGTCTCGCCGAGCTACAAGCCGGCCCGCTAGGGAGCCCTGCCCCAGAGCAAGCGGGTGGTCCGGCCACATCCCTGGCCGAGCCATCCGGCTGATTCCAATCCGAGCAGCACGTCCATCACCCGATCCATCCGCGAGTGTTTTCGTTCCGCACCAGGCCGTGGCTACCTGCCCGAACCGATGGTGCCGTAGCGGGGTGCAGGTGCGCGATAGGTGGTTGGGCGGGGTGACGGTGACGGCAAGGCATAGGGGTTGAGGGCGCGCGCGGTCCCTCGCTGGTCGTAGCCGCTGCCGGAATATGGCGACACGAAACTTGTCGTGGCGTTATCGCCGGAGAAGTAGGTCCGCGCCGAACTGCCATCGTCATAGGTGGTCGTGCCCCAGTTGCCCGACCGGTAGCCTCGCGACGTGGTGCCGTCATCCCATGTGGTGGTCGTCCAGTTCCCGGACTGGTACGTGCGGGAAGTGCTGCCATCACTGAAGGAGGTCGTTGTCCAGTTGCCCGATTGGTACGTGCGCGCGTAGCTGCCGTCACTGTAGTTCGTGGTGGCAGAGTTACCGGAGTAGTACGTGCGAGAGGACGAACCATCGTCACACGTGGTGGTAGCCCACGAACTGCTGGATGAGCGATAGGTCCGGCAGTCCGCGTCGGCAACGGTCGGGACCAGTGCCAAGCCACTTCCTAAGACTGCCAACCCTGCCACCAAAGCGCGACGCCATTGCGAACTCACCAATGCACCTCATCGTGCGCTACCTACCCGAACAGTCCGGCACGTGACGAGAACCAAACTTGTTCCGGACATGATCCTACTATGACCACTGCAAAGATAGCACGGGTGCGAACTGAAAAAATGTAGCTCCCCAAGCCCACGGACCAAGAAAGACACCCCGCGGACCCCGCCCGTCCTCACGACAACCGGGGCGGGAGCGAGAGTCTTGGTTTCATGGCACGCGCCGTGCCCGACGAGGGCAGTTCCAGAACTGCGGGGAGGGATGCCCGCGGACCAACGGGGATGCGTGAGGCCTCGTGCATCCGTGCAGTGTAATGATTACGCCGATGGGGAGTCAGGACTGGAACGCGAGGGTTTCGTACCCCACTACGATCCAGCTAGTGCGATACAGATAGTGACATTCCGCACATGTGACAGTCTTCCAACACACGTTGTCGAGGAGCGTGCATCGGGACTTCGCATCCTGCCACCGAGTGTCCAGCGCGACGAACGGGAGCTCCGAACCGAGGATTACCTCGCCTTAGGGCATGGCGAGTGCCTGCTTGGCTGACGCGACGCCGCTGAAGTGGTTTCAAGCGCGCTGAAACA
The DNA here is from genome assembly GCA_947446285.1 of Chloroflexota bacterium. GTDB lineage: Bacteria > Chloroflexota > UBA11872 > UBA12225 > UBA12225 > UBA12225. Next base: position 19,956 of record CANFGH010000020.1, on the reverse strand, counting down.
CTACGACGGTGTTCGCTACCACCTGATCGCCTGGTGCATCATGCCCAACCATGTCCACGTGGTCGTGAAGTGCGTAGGTGGCAATGCGCACCATCATCCACGGTGGGAAGTCATTCTCGGCGACCGAAGCAAACCAGCGGCTTGGTCGGTCAGGCCGGTTTTGGATGCCGAACTACTTCGACATGGTAATCCGGGATGACGACCAACCTTGGCATGAAATCGAGTGCGTGACCGCAGACCCAGCCCACCGGACCGTGTACGACGGCCGAGGACCGGGAATGGTCATAAGTCCACCAACTCGAAGCATGGGCGGGCAGGGCATGTCTGCCCATATTGGTGAAAGATTGGTTGTTACGCCGGGATCAGTACCGTGTCGATGATGTGGATGATGCCGTTGGAAGCCTCGATATCCGGGGTGACGACCATCGCGTCGTTGATCCGGACGCCACCAATCGTGCTGATCCGCACATCCTGGCCCTGAAGGGTCGGTGCGGTCTGCAACTTGACAACATCACCAGCCATCAAGCGACCACTCACTACGTGATAGGTGAGTATCTTGGTCAGGAGGGCCTTGTCTGCGAGAACCGTCTTGATGGTGTCTTCGCCAAGTTTGGCAAACGCCTCATCCGTAGGCGCAAAGACCGTCAGGGCACCTTCGCCCGAAAGCGCTTCCACAAGGCCGGCTTCCTTGACGGCCGCAAGAAGCGTGTTGAAGGAACCGGCCTGCATGGCCGTCTGGACAATGTTCGGCTTCGCCCCGTAGGCAGTGGGGGTCATGTCCTCGTAGCACCCATCGGCCGAGGCGATTGCAACTGGAGCAAGTGCGATGGACCCGGCCAGCGTGGCAAGGCGTGATACGAAGCCGCGACGGGAAATTGACATCTTGTGTTCCTCCGGGTGGGTCTGGCACGGGTCAGGTGCCGGAATGCGGTGGATCGGGTTGCATCGCCGATCACAACTGTGACATGGACATCCCGACTGAGGAGATAGTAGGCGTGTCGTGTGGGCGCTGGGGCAACGGTTTGGAATTCCCGGTTACACCTACATTACATACATGAGGCCTGATCCCCCGGTCAGGGTGGGGGGCCAGGGTTCCCGCAGACCCCGCCAATGACGATCCTTGCGAAACCCTTCGCCATACCGAGTATCTTGAACCCATGGCTCCAGCCACCGTCATCGTCCGCGGGGATCCTTGCCAGCCACGTCGACGCTTGTGGCAGCCATGACTTATTCACCATATCTTGAACCCGTCTTGGGCACTGTGCCCGGACAGGGCAGTTCCAGTCCCCCGGTGATGGCGTGGCGCGTGTGGACTGTCGTGCCGTACGCACTCTTCCTCTCGGTGGGAGGGTTCCTCTTCCCGTCTGCCGGGCGCGATGATGCCTTCATCACATACTGGGCCGCACACGCCATTGCCCGCTTCGGCGAGATCGTCAACTACGATGGCGAACGCGTCGAACAGAGTTCATCCCTTCTCCACACCGTCATCCTCGGGATCCTGCACTCGGCGACCGGCATCAACCTGCCCACCCTCGGCGTCACCGTGTCGGCGGGCGCAGCGGCCATCGCCATCTGGCTGATCGGGCGCCTAGCGGACATCATTGGCACACCCCGCACGCTGGCACAGGTCCACCTCGCAACGGCCACCCCATTCCTTTACTGGGCGTTCGGCGGCCTTGAGACCACCCTCAACGCCTCCGCCGTGATCGCCTTCCTGATCGCCTACTACGCCTACCGCCTCAAACCGGGCCGGGTACGCCTACTGGCATTCGCCGCTGCCACCACCGTAATCCTTACCGTTCGTCCGGAAACCTTCCTCATCGTCGGAGGGTTCCTCGTCGCCACCGGATCCATCGAGATCCATCTGCGACGCGCGTGGCGGGAACACCTCCGCATGGGTGCCGTCGCCGCGTCACTAACCGGCATGCAGTTCGCCTGGCGCTGGTGGTACTTCGGAAGCCTTGTGCCCCAACCAGTCGAGGCCAAGGTCGGCCCCCAGGCATTCGCACTCGACAGAATCTCCGGAGGCATCACCTACGCACTCACAACCTTCGGCCAGTATCCCGTCGTGGTGCTGTCGCTCATCATGGCCGTCGCCTTCACCCGGGGAATCCGCCTACCCGATCCGATCCGGTCGCGCATGGCACCACTCGCCGTCTTCGTGGCCATCTACGTCCTCTTCGTGCTGACCTCCGGGGGCGACTGGATGGAAGGCGGACGCTTCTTCGTGCCCATCCTGGCCCCTGCCATCATCCTCGCCTTCTGTTGGTACGGCCGTGTCCTCACGCGCGACGCCGTCATCATCACCGTCGTGGGCATCAACATCTTCTCCTCATGCCTCTTCGCGCAGGTGTGGTCCACCTCCAGTGTCCTTGGAGACCACGCCTCCCGCGATACCTTCCCGACGGACACCGTCCCGTACTCATGGTTCGAGGCGCAGAACCGCACCCACTACCGCGACCTGATCTTCCTGAATGCCGTCCGGCCGGTGATCGACTTCTATGTGGACGCCGTCCCGGACGAACCCCTCGTCATCATGTCCGGGCAAGCGGGATTGGTGCCGTTCCATCTGTTCCAGGAACACTACGGTCGGCTGCGGTTCATCGACCAGTTCGGCCTCACCACGCGCGACTTCACGGGCTGCATCGTTTCATCCCCAACGCGACGCGACGTCTACGGCCTGCCCGTCTCACTGGAGATGTTCGTGCACGAGGAGGGCGACTTTGCCTCCCGGTGCAACATTCCGCCTCCGGCATTCATGTTCGAACTCGACACCATCGACGGGCGCGAGGCACGCTTCATCGCCGCACACGGATACGTGGTGATGGTGCAGGAATCGGGCATCCTCGCCGGCGCGTACCCCTTCCGGGGCGAAACCGTGGAACTCAACCAATTCCTCGGGGTGCGCGAGGACCTGTTCAAGGCGCACCCATACCCGGGCCTGCGTAATCCGGCGCCACTCGCCCGCCTCGATGGGTGAGGAATGGGGCACGCACCTCCCGGCAACCGCCTGGCCGTGGCACCATGGGGTATGACCACCGACCACCTCCCCCACCGCATGCCATCGCACCAAGCACCGGGTTCACCCCAAGACGCCTTGCCGAACTCCCCAGCCGAGTTACTCCGGCCGCCGGGTGAAGGGGGAGACGCATCCGTCACACCCGCGGTGGCGTTTCTCGACGAAGCCCCGACACCCGCGGGACTGGTGCACTTCGCCACCGACATCCACGGCGCGGTACTCGCGCTGCAGTTCATCGAGGGGTCCTACCCACGTACCCTCCTAGATGAACTCATGCGGGATGGCTATGCCACAACCATGCGGGACGATGCGAAGACGGGCACCGTGCGACGCGCGATCGAGGCATGGACGCAGGGCGAGGCCGGCGCACTGGATGCATTGCCGATTGCGTGGCATCACGGCACCGCGTGGCAGGAACAGGTTTGGCGGGGACTGCGAACCATCCCGTTCGGCGACACGTGGACATACGGGCAGCTTGCGCGCGCCCTCGGCCGGCCAACTGCGGTGCGGGCCGTGGCACGCGCCAACGCCACCAACCGGGTCCCGCTGATCGTGCCATGCCACCGGGTGATCGGCACCGATGGCACCCTTACCGGCTTCGGCGGAGGTCTGCACCTCAAGGCCCGCCTCCTGAACCACGAACTCCGCGTGATGGGCCTGCCCCAGCCCTGGAAGGCGTGACCCGGCACCACGATGTGAAATGGGCGGCCGGTTCTACGTGGTGCGGACTGCGGTCACCACCCGGCGCATCGTGTAGTCATTCATGGTGAACGACCACCATCCGGCGCAGGTCACCAAGGTCAGGCGTTCGTCATCCGTCGGGGCCGTCGGCGAGATATCGGTGCGGTCCACCAGTCGCGAGGTCGCCACGGCATAGGTGAGCGTCTCGGTCACCTCGATGGCCTCTCCCGTCCCATCGGGGGCGTCACCCTCGGGACTGGCCGTCCTCTTGGTCACGTCGAGGTCGATGCGGTCACCAACGCGTGCCTCGTGCAGGCGGGCCAGCGGGCCATCGCCACCCCACCAGGTATCAAAGTGCCCCACCATCACCGCGTTGCCCGGCGTCCCCGGGGTAGCGGTGAACCAGTACCACCCCACGCCGGCGTCCGGCAGTTGCCAGGCACCAGAACCGTCCATGCCGAGTTCGGCGATCTTGGCACCAATGGAGAGGCGGCCGAGCCTGATCGCGGTGGGTGTGCGGGAAGCGACACCGATGTCCGGTTGGCGCGTCGGGTCGTCGTCCGTGTCACTGGCGTTTCCGAGCCACGTGTCCTGACCAGTACCGGTCGAGGCGTGCGCCATGCGGGAGACGTGCACCGCTGCCGGGCCGCCGGGAATACCGGGGGCGAAGATGGCAGCAATCGTGGCGACGAGGGCGGCGCGTCGACGCATCCGAGTGGTTGTATGGTACGGCGACGGCCCCGGGGCACGGTGCCCGGGAACCGTCGCGACCTTGCGAGGATTAGCCGCGCGATGTGATGGCGCGACGGCGGATCATGGAGATGCCGGCGCCAAGACCGCCAAGGATGACGGCACCGGCGACGCCACCGAGGGCGATGGTGCGGGTACCGAAGCCGGTGGCGGGCATCGCGGCCGGTGTGGCGACGATGTTGCCGCAAGCCACGTAGCCCGGCACGCCACTGACACCGGTCTCATGCAGGTTGATGGCGTGAGCGGCGCCGATCATGGCCGAAATGGGAACCGCCACTTCCGTGGTCGAGGTGCCATTGGCAAGGTTGGTCAGGGGAGCAACGACGGCGCCCACTTCCGGGCACTTGCCCGAGTGGATGTGTGCCGGACCCGTCGTGGCAGTCTTGCCACCCGAGATGGTGAGGACGACCTTGGACTTGCCCCCGCCGATGTCGGTGATGACCGCGGACCCGGTCACGCCGGAGTTGTTGTTCGAGGCCAACGGGATGGTGAGGGTGGTCGGTGCCTGTGCCATCGCAAGCGAAGGCAGTGCCAATGCCATCACCCCGGCGATGGCCACGCTGCGCAAGTTCTTCATTCGGTAATCCCCTCCGGCAACAAGCCGGCCAGTGCAAGCCCCGGACGCCACACGGCACCCATAGCACTGTCCGGCCCAAGCCATTCCAACAGTCTATGCGGGACCGCGAACGCACCGGAGGTCACTGGCGTTGCAAAGTTGAACACTCCATCCCGCCACCAAGCGACGCCCCGTCTTGGTTCACCACCCAAGCCCGTTGCGAACACAGTCGAGAGGCCGTCGTGGTCCGCGGTGAGGGTTCCTTCCTGGGAGCGCCGGCGCCCTCGCTGGCCGGGGTCTGTGGGGTGGTTGGGTTGGTCCGCAGGCATCCTTTTTCATCTCGCCTCCTTCCCACACCATCCGCACGGGGTGGTCACGGACCACTATCGCTGACACACTTGCCCGGTCATGCCAGACATCGTTGATGCTGCCACCCGGTCACGCATGATGGCGTCAATCCGTGGGCGCGACACCTTGCCGGAGATGCGGGTGCGCCGCGCCGTGCACCAGGCAGGTTTCCGCTTCCGCCTGCATGCCCGGGCACTGCCTGGCCGACCCTATCTGGTCCTGCGCAAGCATCGCGCCGTGATCCTTGTCCACGGGTGCTTCTGGCACCGTCACGATGGGTGCCTCACGGCCTCCACACTTTCGGCGAACGCCGCGTTCTGGCAGGCGAAGTTCTCTGCGAATGTTGCCCGTGATGCACGCAACCGACAGGCCCTGCCGGAAGACTTCCAGCCGGCACCGCTTCTCTTCTACAACACCCAGATCTTCGAGAAGGCGGGAGAGAAGCCTCCCACGCCAGACGCCACATGGGCAGATTTCCTGGAACAGGCCAAGCGCCTCACCAAGGGCTCGGGCGATGTGGCGGATGTCTACGGCTACTCCTCCCCCAAGTGGACTTACGAGCAGTATGTCTACAACCACGGGGGTCAGACGGTGGATAACGTGGAGAATCCCACCAAGTGCCTCCTTGACAGCACGCAGGCAATCCAGGGTCTGGAGTTCATGGTGGACTTGCAGCACAAGCACCGCGTGATGCCGTCACCACAGGTGATGACTGGCGCGAACATCCCCAGCGAGAACAACTGGTTCCTTGGCGGACGCCTGGCGACGCTCAATGGCGGCACGTGGTTCACCGGCAACCTGAACACGGCCAAGGACAACCTGCCGTGGGCGATGACCCTTGCACCCAAGGGGCAGGATGGCAAGGCGCATTACCCCACTGGTGGGGCCGGATGGGCCATCCCGACGTCATCCAAAAATGCGGATGCTGCCTGGGCGTGGATGTCGTGGCATTTCGGCCCGGCGGGATGGAAGTCGTGGATTGCCAAGCGTGATCCCAAGACCTTCTGGCTGCCGGCCCTGAAGTCGATCGCGACTGATGAGGCGAAGCGGTTGGAGCAGTTCTATCCCAACGCCAGTCTGGTGGTGCGCAGTGCGGACAGCATCTGGTTCCGCCCCGGCGGTGCCAAGTGGGAGAAGGCGAACACCGAGATCCTCGGCCCGGCCCTCACGTCCCTGCACGAGAACAAGGCGCCGGTGAAGACCACCATCTAGGAGTCCGTCACCCGCATCAACGCCGTCCTCGCCGGGGGCTGACCCCGGCACACGCAGTCACGCACTCCCCCGGGGAGGCCTTGCCGGTGTTCCCGGGGGTTGCGTGGTGGGGCCTCCAATGCGGTATCATGGTATTGTTGATCGGGATACTCTACATCCCGACCGGGAGACCGTGATGGCCGAGGCAATCGCGCACGAGACCGAATGCACTGATGTCACCGCCCGCCGCGCCCATCAGTTTGGCGTGGTTGGCCTGAGTGTCCTGGGCATTGCCTTTGCGTGGATTGTGCCGGAGATGCCGACGGGTGGGATCCTCCTGTTGGCGGCGGGTGTCATCATGGGTGTGGGACGTTTCTGGACGGGCGCGGACGTCTTCCGGCAGTTTGTCTGGCGCGTTGCCGAACCACGCGGTTGGGTGCAAGCGGACCTTGTTCCGGAGGCCATGGCCACGCGCCGGGTTGCCCGGGTGATTGGTGGTCTTGTCCTGGGTGCGGCTGCCCTGCTGGCCTTCGCCGATGAAACCGTGGCCGCGACGGCCCTGACCGGCATGCTGGTTCCCATGATGCTGCTGGACGCCACGGCAAGCATCTGCCTGCTGTGTATTGCGCGCGTGCAGTTCCGCATGCTGCAGTACCGCATTACCGGGCGCTGACCCTCCATCTGGAACTCTGGCTGCCGGCAAGTTCCTCCTCGCCGGCAGCCGGAGGGTCACCCCGCACCCGTGCGTGTGCCGGTATCCAGTTGTGCCGTCGCCATGCCGATGGCCACTTCCAGCACCCGCCGGCAGTGGTCGGCATCCATGGCATGCCAAACAGGATTGCCCGGCGGGCCACGCGAAGGGCAGGTGCCGGGTGAGAATGGTCGATCCTGAGCCACTGTCGATTGCATTGCATGCATTGAATACAATGCAATCATAATCTGGCTACGGAGGGGGTTACCATGGCGTCCATCACGATCCGTAACCTTGACGACGACATCAAGTATCGGCTGCGAGTGCGCGCCGCCATGCACGGCCATTCCATGGAAGAGGAGGCGCGCGCAATCCTTCGCCACGCGATTGGCGAGGCTGACCCGCCACGCAATCTCGCCGCCGCCATACGCGCCCGTATTGCAGCGTCCAACCGGATGGATCTGGAGCTGCCCGTTCGTGAGGCGATGCGTGAACCCTCCCTGTCGGGATTGGATGAGCTGTGATCGTCCTCGACACCAACGTCGTCTCCGAACTGTTGCGACCGGTACCCGCCAGACAGGTCGAGGACTGGCTCGCATTGCAGGACGGCGCGACGGTCTACTTCACCGCCGTGGGTGAAGCGGAACTGCGCCATGGGGTGGCGATGCTGCCGGCTGGCCGGCGACGTGAGGCGCTTTCCAAGGCGATTGAAGGCTTGCTTGAGGTGGACTTTCGGAACCGTGTCCTGTCGTTCGACCGGGCTGCTGCGTGCGCTTACGCAGACATCGCCGCCGATCGACGCGTCGCTGGGAGACCGATCAGCCAGTTCGACTGCCAGATTGCTGCGATTGCCCGTGCCAACCACGCCGCCGTGGCCACGCGAAACGTCGGTGACTTTGCGGGTTGCGGAATCCAGGTGATCGACCCGTGGCGGTAGGTTCGGCGACAGTGTCTGACCGCGCGTTCAGACCGTTGTCCTTTGCCACGTCGGTCCCGGCGCGCCTCGCATCCAGTGACCCTGCGACGAGGCGCATCCTCCCAAGGTGGGCATGCATCCTCTTGGACCACGGTACCTCGATCGTGGGCGAGATCTAGCGTGCGCCGGGCGACAGTCGTTCGAGGCATTCGGTAGCGATGCCGATGGCCACGTCCAGCACCCGCCGGCATTGGTCGGCATCCATGCCGTAGGGCACCGGTTCCAGCACAAGGCGACGGTAGCGCCACGGCGTGGTGGCATCGGGCAGCCATGGCAGTCCAAGCAGGATTGCCAGGCGGGCCAGACCACGGATGAATGGTCCCGGTTCGGGGATGCCACCGGGTGTGTGGGGTGCGAGGGCCTCGGCAAGCCATGTGGGCAGGGGACCCAGGCCACCTTCGGCGATGCGGATCCGCGCGCCATCCCTGTCCGGCCCATGCTGATCCGCGATGCGCCGGATAGCCTCGGGCACGGCGCGTTTGACCTGGCGCACCCACGCCGCCCACTGGCGACGGTCGGAGACCACCACGTCCACGTGGGACTGGCGTCGTCCGCGCGCCACGGCATCAGGTTCCTCGGGGTGTCCGCCGCAGGAGAAGACGGTGCGCGCCCATCCGGTGCGGTTGAGGGCTTCGACCAATGGGCGCACGGGGGGGTCCAGGAGGTCGTCGTCGGGCAGCGAAGCAGGGATGCTGCTGCCCGGTTCGGTGCCCGGTGCATCGGCGGGAAGCCACGGCACGAACCCGCCCCGGACCGGTGCCGGACCGGTGCCTTGCGAAGCCATGCCGGATTGTCGCGCGTCTGCAGGCGTCTGGTCGACCATGCGGCCCGGACAATGCGGCGTCCCCGATGAAACCGCGACTGGCAACGCTGTTGGCGTGTGTGTGAGGGACGTTCTGGCGGTATCATGACGAAAGTCGATCACGGTGGGCAGGGTGTTCCTCTGGGGGAACCGGGGATACCCGAGGCGGGTTTGCGGACCGCGCCGTCCTTCTGTATCGGGCCATGGTCGCGCGGTGGGACTACATGGCACGTTTCCGGCACGTTCATGACGGCCGGGTGCGTTCGCGTCACCGATCTGAGTAGAAAGGAAGCAATCCCATGTCTTCAAGCACGACACGTCGTGGCTGGTTGGCGTCGTTCGGCCTGCTTGGCGCGGCTGGATCTTCGCTGATCCTGGCCGCATGCGGTGGCGACGCCGCCCCGGCGGCGGCCCCGGCGAAGGCCGAACCCACCAAGGCACCGGCAGCAGCTGCACCGGCGGCCCCGACAGCGGCTGCGGCGGCCGCCGCCCCGACGAAGGCCCCGGAACCGGCCAAGGCCGCCGAGAACGTCGAGGTCACCTTCCATTCCCGCGGTGGCCCCCCAACCGGCCAGGAAGTCATCCTCTACGAAGAGCAGATGCCGCTCTTCATGAAGAAGTTCCCGAATATCAAGGTTAAGCACGAGGGCTTCACGGGCGAGGACTACGTCAAGAAGGTCACCGTCCTGCTTGCCAGTGGCAGCATCGGCGACGCCATGTGGACCGCCATCGGCGGAGGCGTCATCTACAACTTCGCCGCGCAGAAGGCCCTGCGCGCCATGGACGACCTTGTTGCCAAGGAGAAATTCGACCTCAAGCAGTATTACGACGGGTCGGTCGATGGGATGAAGCGCGACGGCAAGCTCTTTGGCCTGCCCTTCAAGAGCCACCCGGGCATCGCGATGATGTTCTACAACCAGTCCCTCTACGAGGCGAATGGTGCGGGCGTCCCGACCAAGGACTGGACCCTGGACCAGTTGGTCGACAATGCCAAGAAGGTCACCAGCGAAGGCGTCTTCGGGTACTACCCCCTGCTGACCCAGAAGACCGTCCTCGCCCTGACCCGTGCACACGGTGGCGAACTCCTCGATGCCGAGGGCAAGAAGAGCCAGCTGAACTCGTCCCAGGCGATCGCCGCGATCACGTGGTTGTACGACGCGATCCACAAGCACAAGATCACGCCAACCCCGGACAAGGTGACGGAGCTCGGGGGTGATGCCAAGGGTTTCGGGGCCGGCAAGATCGGGGCATTCCGCACGGGAACGTACTTCCAGCTTACCGCGCAGAACGAGGTCAAGGACTCGTTCAAGTGGTCCGTGACCGTCCATCCCAAGGGCCCGGCCGGCAAGGGCGGATCCGACTACGAGGCCGACGGCTATTCCATCGCCCAGGCCACCAAGAAGCCCGATGCAGCCTGGGAGTGGACCAAGTGGATCACCAACCAGGAGTCGGGCATCCGCCTGGGCGAGATCGGTGGCACCGTCGGTGGCCGTCCCGACGTCTACAAGTCCGACCGCTTGCTCAAGGATCCGTTGCGGAAGATCTTCCTCGAGGCAATGGAGACCGCGCAGGCCGGCAGGCCGGCGTACAACACCCGCTTCAGCGAGTACGAGACGGTCATGCAGGACGGCCTGCTTCCGCTCTGGCAAGGCAAGGAGACGCCGTCGAAGAGTTTCATCGACAACGTCACCACGACGGTCCAGGCGGTCCTGGACAAGCCCCTGCCGTAACCGACAGATCCGCACACCGGTCCGACGAGACCCCTGCTTCCTGATGGGAGGCGGGGGTCTCGGGTTTTCCGGCCGGTTCCGGTTGCCCCGGCCTCCGACCCACGGAAACGCGGATACGATGCACCCGATCAGGAGTGGTGCGGCTTGCCCGCGTGCGACCACTCCCGATGCCCGCGGATCCGGCGAGTCCCCGGCACAACGAACTACCGGCACCGTGGGGGTACCGGAGCACGGTCACCGCACGTGGATACAGGAGAACCCGCCATGTCCTTCCTCACCTCCCGGCGTCACCTCCCGGCGTCGCCTGATGGCGGCCCTTGGCCTGGTCGGCGCTGCCGGATCGACCGCGTTGCTTGCCGCCTGCGGTGGTGACGCGGCTCCCGCCGCCCCGGCAAAGACCGAACCAACCAAGGCCCCGGCCGCGGCCCCGACTACCGCCGCCGTCGCGCCCACCGCCGCACCACCGCCCACCAAGGCCCCCGAGAACGTCGAGATCGTCTTCCACTCGCGTGGTGGGCCGCCAACCGGCCAGGAAGTCATCCTCTACGAGGAGCAGATGCCGCTCTTCATGAAGAAGTTCCCGAACATCAAGGTCAAGCACGAGGGCTTCACCGGCGAGGACTACCTCAAGAAGATCACCGTCCTCCTCGCCGGAGGCTCCATCGGCGATGCGATGTGGACGTCGGTTGGCACGGGCACCATCTACAACTTCGCCGCGCAGAAGGCCCTCCGGCCGATGGACGACCTGGTGGCGAAGGAGAAGTTCGACCTCGGCCAGTACTACGCCGGGTGCATCGAGGCGATGAAGCGTGAGGGCAAGGTGTATGGGCTCCCCTTCAAGAGCCACCCGGGCATTGCGATGCTCTACTACAACCAATCCCTCTACGAGTCCAAGGGCGCAGCCATTCCCACCAAGGACTGGACCCTGGAACAGTTGATTGACAACGCCAAAAGGGTCACCAGTGACGGGGTCTACGGCTACTACTTCTTCATGAAGCCGATCTCGCGCACGATCCTATCGCTCACGCGGGCGCACGGCGGTGAATTGTTGGATGCCGAAGGCAAGAAGAGCCAGTTGAACTCGCCGGCGGCAATCCAGGCGGTGACGTGGCTCTACGAGGCGATGTACAAGCACAAGGTTACACCGACACCAGCCCAGCTTGAGGCAGTCGGCGGCGAGGCCAAGGGCTTCGCCGCAGGGAAGATCGGGGCCGAACGTCACGGATCGGCATTCCAGATCTCAGCCCAGAACGAGGTCAAGGATGCCTTCAAGTGGTTCGTGGCGGTGCATCCCAAGGGCCCCGCTGGCAAGGGTGGGTCCGACTATGAGGCCGACGCCTACTCAATTGCACAGGCCACGAAGAAGTCCGAAGGGGCTTGGGAGTGGGTGAAGTGGCTGACCAATCAGGAATCGGGCATCCGCTTGGGTGAGATTGGCGGAACCGTAGGTGGGCGCCCGGATGTCTACAGGGCGGACCGGATCCTCAAGTTCCCGGAACGCAAGGTCTTCCTGGAAGCGATGGAGGGTGCCATGCCCGGTCGCCCGACCTTCAATACGCGGGCAACCGAATATGAGACGGTGATGGGTGATGCCCTGCAACCGTTGTGGGACGGCAAGGAACAGCCAAGCAAGACGTTCCTGGACAATGTCACCGCACAGGTACAGGCAATCCTGGACAAGCCACTGCCATAAGGCCGACGCCGACCCGCGTCGGTGCGTCCCCGGATTTCCCCGGGGGCGCACTGCCTGGGTTCGGGCGCGTGACTACCCCTTCACCGATCCTGCAAGCAGGCCACGGTGGAAGAGGCGACTGAGCAGCAGGTAGATGATGATCGTCGGTGATGCCGCGATCAGGGCGGCTGCCATCTGCGCGCCGTAGTTGGTGAAGAAACTGCCCGTGAGGTTCTTGACGGCCACCATCACCGTGCGCATGTCGGGATTGCTCAGGATCACGAGGCCGATCAGGTAGTCGTTCCAGATGCTGGTGAACTGCCAGATCATGCTGACACCGAAGGCGGGCATTGCCAAGGGAAGCATGATGTGCCAGAAGACACCCAAGACCCCGGCACCATCGATGCGGGCCGCATCCACCAGTTCATCGGGAACCGCCGAGTAGTACCCGCGGAAGATGAGGGTCGTGATCGGGATGCCGAAGACGATGTGGACGATGATCAGTCCGGCGTACTTGCCGTATAGGTTCAGGGCGCCGAGGACCTGCACCAACGGGATCAGGATGCCCTGGTAGGGCAGGAAGATGCCGAACAGGACCAGCAGGAAGAGCCACCGCGACCCGGGAAAGCGCCACTTCGCGAACAGGTAGCCATTGAATGACCCGAGGATCGATGACAGCAATGATGCCGGCAGGGTCACGATGATGCTGTTCATGAAGTTCTGCGAGACGTAGGTCCACGCCTGCGTAATGCCGTCCAGGTAGAACCCCTTGGGAAGGGCCCACATGGTGGCGAAACTGATGTCCTCGAACGGCTTGAAACTGGTGATCACCAGAAGGTAGATGGGCATCATGAAGTAGAGGGCGAAGAACGCAAGGATGATGAAACGGATTGCGTCTGACAGGTAGGGGGTGGAACGGTTCATCGGGATCGTGGCCTCCGGACGGTCCGTGTCACTGCGATTCGGCTTCGCGGATGTAGGGGATGAGCAGGATGATCGAGATGACGATCACGAGGCTCGCGATAGCCGCGCCCAGGGAATAGCGGTATTGCTGGAACGCCGTCTCGAACATGAAGTTGGAGAACAGGTCGGTCCGGTAGTTCGGGCCGGCACCACCGGTCATGGCGGCCGGGAGGTCGTAGGTCCGCAACGACAGCATGCCGAGGATGACGGTTGCTGAGTAGGTCGTCGGGATGCACGCCGGGAAGGCGACGTAGCGGTAGTACTGCCACCCGGTGGCACCGTCCATGGCGGCTGCTTCGCGCAGGTCGCTGGAGATGCCCCGCAGGGTCGCGAGGAAGAGGGCCATGGTGTAGCCCGTCATCTGCCAGGCCGCCGGAATGCTGACAGCGATGATCCCGATGGATGGTTCGGCATACCACTTGCTCTTGAGGAATCCGATCCCGGCCATGTCGAAGAGCAGGTTGATGCCGGTATCCGGGTACATGAGCCAACGCCAGATCACTCCGGTCACGATCGATGACACGGCGAAGGGGAAGATGTAGATGGTCTTGAAGACGTCCTCACCCCAGATTGGCCGGTCAAGCAGCACGGCAAGCAGGAAGCCGAAGCCGAGGCACTGGGCCAGGAAGAAGCCGGAGAACCAGAGTTGGTTCGTGATGTCGATCATGAACCGCGCGTTGTCGAACAGGCGCAGGTAGTTCCGCAGTCCGACGAATGGCACCTCGAAGCTGACGTCATTCCATCCCGAGAACGAGAGGAAGATGGTCCAGAAGAGGAAGCCATAGATGAAGATCAGGACGATGGTGATCGTCGGGGCGAGCATCATCGCTGCTTGGACACGTTCGGTCACACGTCGCTTGGAAGGTGGCGGTTGGGTGACTGGAGTGTTCTGGCGCGACATCGGCACGGCAGTGTTCACCACGTGCAAGCTCCCGCGGGCGCAACCATGTTCGGTACGCCGCAAATCCACCCGGGGTATCCGGGCAGTGCGTTGTGCAACCGGACCATCCGGTGGTGACGGTACAGGCTACCCGATGGTACGGGACTAGGTAGTGAACCGTTCACATGGAACAAAACCGCCGCCAGCACCTGACGGCACCGACGGCGGCATGATGGCCAGACAAACCCGGGGCGGGAGAACCACCCCGGTGGACATGCGGCCGGTCCGAGTGGCCCGGCCACCCGATCAGCCCAAGGCGTCCTTGGCAATCTTGACGAGCTCGTCTTGGGTCGCCTTGACATCCAGCTTGGATGCGAAGGAGTTGACGGCGTTCTGCCAGTCGGTGACCCAACTCTGCTTGCCCGCGAATCCGTGCACGAGGGACGGGACGATCTTGTCGGTCGTCCAGTCCTTCATCGCGGACTTCTGGTACTCGTCGTAATCAGACGTCTTGCCGGCGTCGGTGCGGGCCGGGATGGACCCCTTGACCGGGTTGAAGGCGTCCTGGCCGGCGACACTGCCGCAGACCTTGAGCCATGCGATGGAAGCATCGCGGTTCGGGGCCTTCTTTGGCAGGCCGAATGAGTCGGACAGCGCGACGAAGGTGCCCTTGGTGCCCGGAGGCGGTGCGTACCCGAGGTCGGCGAACTTCTTGGCCTTGTAGTAGCCGTTCATCCAGTCGCCCATGATGTAGGTCGCGGCCTTGCCGGAGATGATGTACTCGCCCGCGTCCCACCCGACGATCTGCAGGTAGTCCTTGTTGGCGTAGCCGATCATCTTCTTGAAGGTCTCGAGGGCAGAGGTGACCTTGGCGTCGCTCCACGGCGTCTTGCCGTTCCAGAGGCCACTGTAGCCATCGGCACCCACCACACCGGCGAGGACGTTCTCGAAGAGATGCGCATCCGGGCCGGCCGAGGAGGCACCCATTGCCAAGGCCGGAATGCCCTTGGCCTTGAGCTTCTCAGCCATCGCGAACCACTCGTCGAAGGTGGCCGGCGCTGCCGTGATTCCGTTGTCCGCCATGATCTTCTTGTTGAACCACATGACGTTGGAGCGGTGGATGTTCACTGGCACCGAGTACTGCTTGCCACCGGAGGCTGCGGCGTCCAGAAGTCCCTTCGGGAAGGTCTTGGTCCAGCCTTCGCTCTCGAAGAGGAAGGTCAGGTCTTCCATTTTGTCGGCCTTGGCGTAGCCGTCCGTGAGTTCCTTGCCAAGATGGACCTGGAAGGAGTCTGGCGGGTTGCCGGCGTTCATGCGGGTCGCAAGGACCGCCTTCATGTCGCCACCGGCACCGGCGCCACCGGCGATGGCCGCGTTGGTGACCTTGACGTCGGGGGCGTCCTTGGCGAGGACCTTGAACATCGCATCGAGGCCTTCGACCTCACCGGGGTTCGTCCACCAGGAGAAGATCTCCAGCTTGCCAGCGGCCTTGGCGGCGGGTGCGGCTGCCGGCGCAGCGGCCTTGGTGGGTTCTGGTGCCTTGGTTGCAGCGGCGGCCGGCGCCGTCGTCGGAGCGGCTGCTGCCGGGGCAGCGGCCTTGGTCGGCTCGGCCTTGGCGGCCGGTGCGGCGTCGCCACCGCAGGCTGCCAGTGCCGCTGCACCGGTCGCACTTGCGAGGGCGCTCAGGATGAGACGCCTGTTCTTGATTTCCATTACTCTACCCCCATGGCAGGACTTTGGTGCCGAGGGTGCCTTACACGGCACGGACAACCGGCACCGCCCTGCCAGCGATGAATTGGATCAACCGTACACCTACGGACACCGTTGTGCAACCCCTTGCCCGGTCTGGTGTTCACCTCCCGGTGACATTGGCGTGCAGGCGGGTGACGGGCAGTCCGATGTGACTTGCCGCCGCAACGGCGCTACGCCTCCCCGGTAGACTCGTCTCACCATCGCCATGCGCCTCATCCGTGTGCCCGTGGCCCGATCGGACCATCAATGCCCGCTACCGATGCGTCACTCATGACCCCACCTTCCCGCACGATGAACTTCAACGCCGGACCGGCGGCCCTCCCACTTGCCGTCCTGGAGGCCTGCCGCGACGAACTCGTCGACTTCGGCAACACCGGCATGTCGATCATGGAACACAGTCATCGCGGAGCGGCCTACGAGGCGGTCCACCATGACGCCATCGCGCGCCTGCGGTCCCTCATGGCAATCCCGCACGGCACCGGAGCCGATGGCTACGACATCCTGTTCATGCAGGGCGGGGCGTCACAGCAGTTCGCGCAAGTGGCGATGAATCTCCTGTCGCCCGGCGCTTCCGCGGGATACATCATCTCGGGGGTCTGGGGCGAGAAGGCGGTCGCCGAGGCACGCGCCGTCGCCTTGCACGCCGAGGCAAGCGTGCACGTGGCTTGCACGACCGCCAGTCGGACGCCGGGCGGTGCGAAATACGTGCGTGTTCCGGATGCCGATGAGGTTTCTTTGGCACCGTCTGACGCATACCTGCATCTGACGACCAACGAGACCATCGACGGTGTGCAATACGCCACCGCGCCGGGCGCCATGTTCCCGTCGTTCGGTGCCGTTCCGGTCGTCGCCGACATGTCGAGTGACATCGCATGGAGACCAATCGATGTACGGCAGTTCGGCCTGATCTATGCCGGCGCGCAGAAGAATCTCGGGCCGAGTGGGGTGACCGTCGTGATCATCCGGCGCGACCTGGTCCAGGCAGGACGCACGGATATCCCGGTGATCTTCCAGTACCGCACGGCCTCTCGGAACACCTCTCTCTATAACACGCCCCCCACGTTCTCCATCTATCTGATGAGACAGGTGTTGGCGTGGATCGGTAATCTTGGTGGCCTGGATGCGGTCGAGGCGCGCAACCGTGCCAAGGCCGGGGCCGTCTACCGGGTCATCGATGCCTTTCCGGAGTTCTACATGTGCCCGGTTGCGGTGGAGAGCCGGTCGATGATGAACATCGTCTTCCGACTGCCAACCCCGGCACTTGAAGAGGCATTCGTGGCCACTGCCGAGGCGCACGGGATGGTCGGATTGCGGGGGCACCGCAGTGTCGGGGGTATCCGGGCAAGCCTCTACAACGCGGTCGAACCGGCGTGGGTGGATGCCCTTGCCCAGTTGATGCACGACACGGCTACCCGCAACGCGTGACCGGTCACGCCTCGCTTTGCAGGACCCCAAGCAGGTCGTAGTCCAACCGGTAGCCATTCCGGTAGCGGTCCAGGGTGGCGAATGGGCCGGATTCGCAGACGAGACCGAACCGTGCGTCGCGGTATCCGGCGTAGGCCCACCCGATGTGGTTGTGCCTGCACAGGCCCAGGAACGATCGCAACCACGTGAGTTGCCCGTTCTGCGGTGCGCCGGCACTCACGCCGAATGATCCGCAATAGAGGGGGGCGCGGTACGTCTCCCGGAACTGCAGGGCGGGTGCAAGCCATGCTTCCATGCGTGACCGGTCCCACCGTTCGCCCCCGAAGACACCGGGATACGACACCGGTCCGCGGGCGTCCCCGCCCGCATCAGCCTGGCCCGGCACCGGATCGATTGGGTCGTCGCCATGATCGAGGCCCTGCATGGTGAAGGCGACTGGCTCGAACGCGCGGAACCCGTATGAGATGCCGTCGCGGTCGGGGTCGCCGACGGGTCTCAGGTGCGCAAATGATGCCGGGTCACCCTGTGGGGCATTGACGATCACGATCTGCCTTGCACCCGCCTCGCGGATTGCCCCGAGAAGCGCCGAGGCCAGGCCGCTCCACGCCCGACCGGCGGTTGCACCCGGCACCGGCGTGCGTCGCGCACCCATGGCCGAGAGGCGAGGCCCTCCCAGTGCGATGACTTGTTCGGCTGAGAGGGTGTCCGGCGGATCAGGATCGGTCAGGAGTTCGAAGGCAAGGCACGCCGGGTGGTCCTGCACGCGCGACGCAAGGGCGTGCCATGCCGACCTGACGGCTTCGCGTGCCCCGGCATCGGCCCAGATGGGTGCCTGTTCGGCGGCGGTGAGTTCCATTGACACGACGGCGCGCAAACCGAAACGTGCGAGGCGATCCAACGCTTGGTCGATTGATGTCCCGCCGTCCGCACCACTTCCGACCGGGAGACGCACGTGAGAGAACCGCCAGTTCGCCAGGCGGTTCATGTCGTCGTCGTCGAGGTCACCTTGAGTATTTGCGCGTGGGCGCAACCACCCGTCAATGGTGATGCCTTGGGTCGGAAGGACCCAGTCGGTGACCGCCGGTCGTGGCGAGGCGAGGCTCATGGCTTCGATCAGCTTTCGGCACGTGGTCTGTTGGATCAGAGGCGGATCGCTGGCCACCCGGCAAAGACGTCGTACCCTACCATTCCGGCGACGCGATACCCGGTACGGGGAAGGACTTGCAGCGATGACAGGCACGAATGACGGCACGGGCTACGATCTGGTCACCTTCGGCGAGGCGATGGTGCGACTCTGCCCGCCCGGTTTCGGACGTGTCGAGGCTGCCACGATGCTGGAGATGCTTCCCGGGGGTGCCGAACTGAACACTGCCGTGGGGGTTGCGCGTCTCGGTGCGACCGCAACCGGCCCCCTCAACACCGGACGGACCTCCCTGCGTACTGCGTGGGTTTCGCGCCTGCCCCGGAACCCGCTTGGCCGGTATCTGGAAAACAAGGCCCGCGAACACGGTGTAGACACCTCCCATATGGTGTGGGATGACCGCCCTGATGCGCGGTGTGGCACCTATTTCCTTGAGGAAGGCGCGGCGCCTCGCGCGTCGTCGGTGATCTACGACCGGGCCAACTCCGCCTGCGCCCTGCTGAGTCCTGATGAAATCGGATGGGCGCCGATCATGCACGGTGCCCGGTACTTCCTGGTCACCGGCATCACGCCCGCGCTGTCGGCCGGATGCCTGCAGGCGACGCGCGATGCGATGTCGGCCGCCCGCGACGCTGGGGCGAAGGTGATCTTCGACCCGAACTTCCGCAGCAAACTCTGGACCTTCGACCGGGCCCGGGAGACCTACCTGTCACTCGCGCCACTGGTGGACATCATGTCGTGTTCAATCGAGGGACTGCACGGGTTCTACGGATTGGCGGGGGACACGCCATTGGAGGCAGCGCGCGCCGGGCATGACCGCTTCGGTTGGCAAGTGGTGATCATGACGACCCGTGTGGACCAGGGGATGTGGCGCAACCGTGTTGGCGCAACCGTCGTGGCGATCGATGGAACCGGCGCCGCGCATGCCTACACCGACCGTGAACGCGATGTGGAGATTGTCGACCGTCTTGGGGCTGGGGATGCGTTCCTTTCGGGCCTGCTATACGGCCTGTTCACCGGGGATCCGGCGCACCCCGATTGGGCACGCGCCACGGCCCTCGGCGGCGCGGCCGGTGCCCTGAAGCACTCGATCCGTGGTGACTTCCCCGTCCTGACCGCTGCCGAAGTTGAAGCCGCCGTCGAGACAACCGCAATGCGGGTGCAACGGTAGGGGCTCCCTCCCCAAAGCTGCCCGTGACCGATCACGTCTGGTCCGCGGATATCCCTGCCAACAGCTGCGTCGCGCTGACACAACTGGTCCGCGGGCATCCCTGCCCCATGTGTCCCAACTAAATCGCCCGGGCGGAGGCGATGGCACGTTGGTAGCGGGGTTCCCGGGTGGTCGTGGCCTGGGGATCGAGCGGGGTGTAGGCACCGTC
>CANFGH010000019.1 GCA_947446285.1 Chloroflexota bacterium | reverse complement strand
GTGTGGGTGCCCGCCGGACCCGGCCGTACCGGCCACAGACGAACGGGAAGGTCGAGCGCTGGTTCCAGACCGTCCTGCGCGAATGCCTGTACCTGCGCCCGCTGGCGAGCGAGGACGAGCGTCAACGTGCACTGGACGCCTTCGTGAAGTATTACAACAATGACCGACCACACCTCGGCATCAAGGGCCTCACCCCCCTCTCCCGCCTCGCTGCCCTGTCAACAACCTTGTGAGAGACAACACCGAACCAAAGGATCACCAAGCGTGCTTCAAGAGATTTACGCGGGGTTGTCCGAGCCGGGGATTGTGCCGCGGCGATTAGCGGCAATGCCGCGCTATGCGACATAATGTGCGCGCAATTGGCGTCCGTTGGCTTGGACATTTCGTGTCGTGACCGGGTGCGGGCATTCCTGCCCATCGTGAGATGCGCGGAGTGAGTGTTTCCCGGTGGGTGGATCACTGGCGTGTCATGCGAACCCGGGCTAGCCGGCCATTCGGGTGATGGGGTCTTGAGGATCTGGCACGGTGCCCGGTTTGCCCTTCCTGATGAAAGGAACTCAGTCCGTGGCAATCGCGCAGCCCGTGAAGATGAACGACTCCGAAAATATTGAATCCGTCACCCAGGAGATCCGGCAACTTCGTTCGGTCTTCGAGGCAATCCACGAGGCGTTGCAGGTCGCGGTGGTCAGGCTTGCCACGATCCAGGCGAAAGTCGGCGTGCCCGCGTCGAATGGTGCAATGCCGGTCATTGATGCGCCGGCGCCTCGGGCAGCGACGGCTGGACGTAGCGCGGCACGAAGCCGCGGGGAGTGGACGCTTCCGGATGGGGACTGGGCCGCGCCGTCGGATGCGGTCACTGGCGAGACGCTCAGGAGCCGCCGCGAGGCACTTGGGATTTCCCAGGCGGCCGTGGCGCACGCGGCGCACTGTTCGCGAGGCCTCGTCGCCGAGGTTGAGCGCGGACGTCGACGGAGCGCGATGACCCTGAGCCACCTCTCGCAGGTGCTCGACAAGCTTGAACACCAGGCACGCCGGAACTGATGTTCCCGGGTCTGGATGCCTTCCCGGGAACTGGTGATATCCTCGGCCGCACAGCGGTGGCGTCCGCAACGGTGCGGCGTCCGCGTCGGCCGACGCCGGAGGAACTCGCTTGACGGCGGTAAACAATGTCTCGGACCCAGTGGTAACCCGAGAACCGATCCTAGCGGTCGATGTGGGCACCGTGGTCACGCGCGCCTACCTGCTTGAACTCGTGGCGGGGTCGCGTCGGCTTGTATCGATCGGCGAGTGCTCAACGCTTGGGGACGATGGACTACCCGACGTCCGAGGTGCGCTAACCCGGGCACTCAACCAATGCCTTGAGGCGGGTGGCCGGACGTGGGCAGATGCGCCACGGGAACGCGCGCTGATTACGTCTGCTGGATCGCTGCCAAGGGTGGCGGTGATTGCGCCGTCGCCAGAGGATGCTGCGGTCGCAACTGCAGAACTGGAGACCCTGCCTCTTGTTCTTTTGGATCCCATGGTCCTTGATGGCGCGGGCCTCAATCCCGACGTGATCGGTGCCTTCCTGGAAAGCGGTTCCCCAGACATTGTCGTACTGATGTCGGGTTCCCGGGGGCTCGACCACGAACGCGCACGCGCGGTTGCCGAATCGGTCGGTCTCGGAATGGCGGGTACCGTTCCCTATCTGATCCTTGCCGGTGACATCAGGCAGTTCGACTCACTCAAACTGATGATCGACAACTACCTGCCGGGCAGGCACCAGCTGACAAGACCGGAACCGCAACCGATCCTGCAGGCCGTCGGTCGCCGAATCATGGAATCCCTTTATCAGAGATGGTCCGATCCCGTGGATCGGGAACCGCTGACCAGTCCGTCTGGGGGCATGATCATTCATTCGTCGTTGCACGGCATCTTCGTGGCCGCGCGAAACGTGGCCGATCGTTATGACGTCGATGTCCTTGCCGTGCACAGCGGTGCCACGTACACGATGGCGTCGACCTATACCGGAATGCTCAATGCAAGGCGCGGGGTAAATGTCGTCCGGGATGACGTTGGTGCCGCCACGGGGCGCCTGGCGCTGCTGAGGGAGGTTGGCGCGTCCGCGATTTCCCGGTGGCTTCCTTTTGACATTGACGACGCGCAGTTGCTCGCGCACGCGAGGCAGGCGCAGATGACCCCCTGGCGTGTGCCCGTCACGGTGCGAGAGTTACTCATCGATCACGCCTTCGGAAGAGAGGCGTTGCGGGCGACGCTTGAACGCCTCGGCCGTCGCTTTGAACCTGACCGGACGTGGCGCGGGGGATCACGTGGCTTGGCCTCGATACCGCCTCCGGACCTGCTGATCGGGAGTGGCGGTGCGCTGGCCCGCACGCCGCGTTTGGCCCAGGCAGTCTTGCAGATGCTTGACGCAGCCGAACCGACACGGTTGACCCAACTCGCGCTCGATCGATCCACCTCAATGGCATTGCTCGGCGTCCTGGGTTACATGGGGGGCAGCCTCGCGGTCGGAACTGACCTTGAACACGATGTGTTGCTAAGCCTTGGCATTTGCGTCGCTCCGGAGGGGAAGGGTCACGAGGGGGATACCGCCATCCGCGTGGAGGTCATCTACAGTGATCGGGCGCCACTGCACGTGGATGTGCCATTCGGGGTGATCGAGATCCTCCCCTTGCCGATTGGCGAGCGGGCGGCGCTCAAGCTCTATCCGTCCCGCGACTTCGATGTGGGATTGGGCAAGGGAGAGGCGGCGGCGCCTCGGGTCGAGGTGCAAGGCGGTGCCGTTGGCATCGTCATCGATTGCCGGGGACGCCCGCTTGTGCTGCCAGACGACGATGAGAAGCGGCAGGCGAAACTGTTGCAGTGGTTCCAAGCACTGCGCGCGTATCCTGCCCTGTCATTCGTTGAGAATGGCAGGGCTGACGGTTAGTACTGCGAGAACCCGCCCCCACCCGAGGCCCGTTGTGGGGGCGGGTCCTGCCCACCTCCCGATTGTGGGCCCGGTGCACGTGGAAAGCAACCGATGACCGCGACAACTCAGGAACTGGCGCGATTTCTCGAGACGAACGAGGGCACGGTACCCGAGCCGGTTCGGGACGATTTACCTCGACGCCGGGCAGTCGTGGAGCGTGGTCGCCTCCGCCGGTGGCGCCGGTGGACCGGCGAGCGCGGTGCGTGCGTCGTCCAGAATGGGGCAACGGTCGCGGCGAGCCACAACGTGGCAACAATCTTCCGCAACGGCCGCGTACGGGCGATTGATGTTGCCGGAGCGCTTGGTGTGGCGCCTGAGCAGGTCGTGAAGATGCTTGTCCGTAACATCGGCGAGCAACTCGCCGAAGGTGACCTTCTTGCGGAACAGCGCCTGTTCTTCGGGCAAAGGCGTCGCCGGATTGTCTCGCCGGCAACCGGGACATTCATCTACTTCTCGACGACTTCTGGAGTCGCGTATGTCGCGGGCTCGGCGACGGAGACGCAGGTGTACGCGCACGTCGGTGGTCAGGTGGTTGGCGTGTTCGCCGACAGCGTGCTCGTTGAGGGCAATGCCGTTTCAATCTCCGGGGTTGCGGGCGCAGGACGCTCGGTCGCTGGCCGTCTGATTGTGGCCTCGGCACCGACCCAAATCCCGATGGACTTGACCGGGTCGATCGTCGCATGTTCCTTCCCGCTTGACGAGACCACGGCGCGGCAGTTGCCGACCCGCGGTGCCGTCGGGGTTCTGGCCTCGGGGATTGTTCCAGGTGCCGTGTCCCGTCTTGGATGGGATGACGTGCTGTGGCCCCTGACGCGCCCGCGTTTCGGCTCACCTGCGTACGATCCGGCGCCGCCGCTGACGATCGTCTTGCTATCGGTCGGCGAGGACGCGTGCCCGACCCAGATATGGGAGCGAGTAGCGTCCTTAAATGGAAGGCCAGTCTCCCTACTTGGGTATGAGCCGGGTTCAGCTCCGGAGCTGCTCGCCACACTGGACGGACCCTCGGGCGGAATGCCTCCTCCGGTTACTGTTGGAGGGATCTCGACGGCGAGGGTTCGAAACGGTCCGGGTGCAGGACGTGTTGTCCGGGTTACGGGAGTGCTTCCGTACCTGGTGCAGCTCCCATCCGAGGTAGAGGTCTTCGCAACGAGCATTGAGATTGATGGCATCGGTTCACGCCCCGTTGTCGCAAGCCGTCACCTTCAGGCACTCATCTCTGAACCGTGATTGTCGCTCGATGGCGTTGGGCGAAATCAAAGGGTTTATGGACCACGGGCGGCAGGGGTCGTAGGGCGCGCCTTGTAACGCGGTGGTCGTGCATTCGTTCATTTGCGGCTGGGGTCATGAGCGGCTGGAAGCGGATGCCACGCGCTTGACGGTTGATCGAGCATGCACGTGTAGACAGTGCGTGCAAGGATCGCCATCCAGATCAGGCTCAGGATGCACGCCTCAAGGGCGCTGTTTGCAAGTTCCATCGGTCCTCCCCCCATGACCGGGTGACGTCCGACGAAGTTCACGCTCCACCCGACGACGAGGGCAACGGCCAGCCCGAACCGCAAGGCCGGTTCTACCCTTTGGAACATCATCGCCAGTTCCTGACCGGTTTCATGACGCTCCTTTGGTAGTTCCGGGGGGAGTTTCATGTTGCATGGTGCCTGTGGCTGCTTACGCGTGGGGGTGGCGCTGTATGCCCGGCGCCTTGCGATTTCTTTGGGCGATCCGACGCGGTCGGACGCAAACCGGTTTTGCGGTGAAACTGATGGAGATGCCGCGGTTGTCGTGTTCATGGCCGGTCGGTCCTTAGTGAGGTTTCGCGGTGTGACCGTCGTGCCACACTGGTGGTCAGGAATAGAACGTGAGTTCTAGAACAAAGTTTCATGACCCTGGTGCCCCCAACTCCTTGCCCCAGTGTTAGATAGGCCATTCGCCTTCGTGCGAACCGCGGATTGGCATACTCGGCCGAATACTTCGACTACCGGGATCGGTCCTGGCCCAGGGAGGCAAGGTGTGATGGCATCTCGACGATTGCGGGTGATCGGGCTGATTTCAGGGACATCGGCCGATGGAATCGATGGTGTGTGCGTCGAGTTGCCTGAGGCACCTTCGCTTGAAGACGTGCGCAGTCTTGTGCACCACCACGTTTCGCTCACACCCGGTCAACGAGATGCGGTCTTTGCGTCGTTCAACACGGCAACGGCAACCGCAGATTTCCTGTGTCGCGTGAATGCCGACCTCGGGGAGTGGTTCGCGTCAGCGGCGCTCGAGACAATTGCGAACGCGGGATTGACCCCGGGTGACATCGACGTTGTCGCATCGCATGGACAGACGATCTTCCATGATCCGCCCGTCCGGCCCGGCCAGTCGGGAAGCACGCTTCAGTTGGGTGAGCCGTCGGTCATCGCCGAGCGTACTGGTGTGACGACGGTTGCCGATTTCCGGGTGCGGGACATGGCGGCTGGTGGTCACGGTGCGCCCTTGGTCTCATTCCTGGATGACAAGCTATTCCGGCTTGCCGACTCCACAAGGGTGCTCCTGAATCTTGGTGGTATCGGCAACATCACGGTGCTGCCACCGTTTGCCCACGGTGCAGACGCTCCTCGGATTGCCTGCGACACCGGTCCCGCTAATATGGTGCTCGACTGGATTGTCTCCGAACTGACTGGAGGCGCTAGTCAGTTCGATGAGGATGGGCGGATGGCGTCTGCCGGGACAGTCGATGAAGCGTGGTTGCGGGAACTCCTTGACGACGACTACTTTCGCGCACCGGCACCGAAGACGACCGGTCGGGAACGCTACGGGTCGCAATATGCTTCACGGGTGCTTGCAGATGGGCGCGTTCGCGGATTGGCGAACCTTGACATCATGACGACGGTCACCGCGATGACAGGGGCAACGGTGGCTTCGGACATCATCCGGAATGCGCCTGACCGCGCCCCAGTGGTCGAGGTAGTGGCGGGAGGCGGTGGGGCTCGAAATCCGGCAATCATGCGCGCAATTGCATCGCGAATTCCTGGGGTCAGGCTTTCGACGGTGGATGACTACGGGATTGCCTCGCAAGCCAAGGAAGCGCTGTTGTTCGCGATGCTTGGAAACGCCGCAATCCGTGGCAACGTGAACACGGTGGCGTCAAGCACTGGCGCCCGCCACGCGACGGTGATGGGAAAGATCGTGCCAGGGTCGAACTATCGATCACTGATGTCGCGGTTGTTTCACCCTGACGGATTCCCGCCAGGCGCCTGATTGGATCTTGTTCGCGTGGTGCCTGACTAGATTTGGTTCCATACTGCAGTTTGGTCGGGGGGAGCTATCCGTGAAGACCGGAAACACGATTGCTGACGGCGCCGTGGTGGTTATCGGGATTGACGGCGGTGGAACAAAGACGGTCGCGGTCCTCGCTGATGCGGATGGTCGCGAACTGGCGCGTTCGGTGGGCGCCGGGGCAAATCTCCAGACCGTCGGAGCAGTGGTGGTCAGGGAACGGATCGGTTCCCTCATCAGTGCAATCCTGTCTGGCGCGACTGGTGCAGTGACTATCCGCGGGCTCGCCGTCTCCCTTGCAGGCGTAGACCGTCCCGCTGACGTGCCGGTGGTGACTGAGGCCATTCTCGGGGCGATCGCTGACGTAGAGGCTCGTGGAAAATCAACCCCAGTTGCCTCCACGCACCCCGATGCGGACAGGGATGCCCGCGGACCAGTATGGGATCTTCCCGGCGGCTTGCCGATTGTGACGAACGATGCCGTGGCCGCTTTGGCCGCGGGTGCATCAACCCTTGACGGGGTGGTGGTGGTCGCTGGCACCGGAAGCATCGCGTATGGGGTGTGCAATGGTGTTCGGGCGCGTGCCGGAGGGTGGGGATCCATCTTGGGGGATGAGGGAAGTGGATTTGGGCTCGGTATCGGTGCCCTGCGTGCAGTCTGCCGGGCACATGACGGGCGCGCGCCCGCGACGTCCCTCACAGGAGCGGTCCTTGCCCATGTGGGGGCGTCAACGCCTCCAGACCTGATCGGTATCGTTTCAGCGCAGACGTGGGGTGTCGCCGAGACAGCGGCGGTTGCTCCGGTCGTCGTCCGGGAGGCGGGGGCTGGTGACGAGGTTGCTGGCGGGTTGGTGGATGAGGCGGTTGCCGAACTCGTTGCAAGTGCGCGGGCGGTGATCGATGCCTTGCCGTTCGAAAGGTCACGCGACCTGCCCATAGTCTTGGCTGGTGGACTGTGGCCGGCATCAGCGCGGCTTCGGGATGGCTTTGCATCCCGATTGTCAGAACATGTGCCGAACGCTCGCCCGTCAGTATCCTCACACGAGCCGGTTGAGGGTGCAGTCTGGCTTGCGAGGCGTGAGGCGGGCCTGCTGTCTCCGGGAGATGGCGCATGACCACTGGGGACGCACTGTTGCCCGACGATGCTGACGCACTGGTCACACTCCCGTTGGCGTCGCGTGCTACCGAGGCAGCGAACCCGGCGTCGGCAGAGATCGATATCGCCGACACATCTGAAATTCTGACCATCATCAACAATGAGGACCGCAGGGTGGCGGAAGCCGTGTCGAAAGCACTTCCCGGCATCCAGATTGCGGTCGACGCTATCGTGGCGGGGTGGGCTTCCGGTGGTCGCCTTTTCTACATCGGGGCCGGGACGTCTGGACGCCTCGGTGTGCTTGATGCCTCGGAGTGTCCGCCGACCTTTGGTGTCTCCCCCGATCTCGTGCAAGGTGTGATCGCTGGCGGCGATGTTGCGTTGCGGTCAAGCGTAGAAGCGGCCGAGGATCGCCCGGAAGCCGGTGCGTCGGAAATGGTTCGATTGGGCGTTGGCACGTCAGACGTTGTCGTGGGCCTCGCCGCAAGCGGAGCCACCCCTTATGTTGTCGGTGCCGTGCGTGAAGCCCGGGCGCGAGGTGCGGTCACGGTTGGCGTTTGCTGCAACCACGATGCCCCACTTTCCCGAGTGGTGGATATCCCGATTGAGGTGATTGTCGGCCCGGAAGTCGTGGCGGGATCGTCACGAATGAAGGCCGGAACTGCCCAGAAACTCGTCCTGAACATGCTTTCGACGGCAAGCATGATCAAGTCTGGCAAGACGTACCGCAACCTGATGGTGGATGTGCTGCCGACGAACCGGAAGTTGCGTGCTCGCGCGCGTGATCTGGTGGCACGGATCGGGCATGTTGACCTGGCGAGGGCGGACGCCGCATTGGAGGCATCCGGGCACCGGGTCAAGGCTGCGATCGTGATCGCGAGGCTCGGATGCTCGGCTGTGGATGCAGACCGGCATTTGGCGGATGCGGGCGGGGTACTGAGACGGGTAATCGACTGACCGGTCTGAAGCTCGAGACGGAGAGCTGAGATCAATTCGGCCCCCACCCCCCTTCCCGGTTGCGACGGGTGGGAGGGATTTCGTCCCATCACTTGTTTGGAAGTGAAGGGAGAGCGATCTCCGGCCACTTCCGTTTCGGCGGGAGGGGGGTATCAGGAGGTTTGGTGGATATTGGCTATGGCACCATTACCGTCTGCAGGGACGCACCTCATCCCGTACCACCTTTCCGAAGCGGGCAGGGGTGCCCGTGGAAATTACTGTCGTCCCTAGAGGTTCGTATACGCTACTCCCGTGCTCTCAGGCACGCGATGAGACCGTCGAAAGGCCCACTGTGCACGTTCCAGAGATCCTGCTCGAAGCTGACTACAACGCGATGAGCCTCCGGGCGGGAGACATCGTTGGCGAAGCCATTCGACACAACCCGTCGATTGTCCTTGCGCTGCCAACCGGAACCACGCCCATCGGGTTGTACGCAGACCTCGTACGGAGGCATCGCGATGAAGGGCTGTCGTTGAGTGCCGTGACGACCTTCAATCTGGACGAATATGTGGGTATCGCCGTCGATGATCCAGATGGATACCACGGTTTCATGCGGTCACACCTGTTCGACCATGTGGATATTCCGGAGGGAGCGTGGCACCTACCCAACCCGCAGGCAACCGATGCCGGGGCGGAGGTTCGCCGCTACGAGGGTCTGATCGACGCTTCGGGAGGAATTGACCTCGCGATCCTGGGTGTCGGGGCAAACGGGCATCTGGCGTTCAATGAACCGGGTGACACGCTGACCGGGCCAACGCATGTCGCCGCGCTTGCTGACGACACGTGGCTGCGGAACTTCCCGTCACTTGCGCCACGGCTCAAGGATGAACCCGAACTCCGCGCGCGGTACTCGACGGCCTACACGGTTGGGATCGGGACAATCCTGCGGGCCAGAAAGATCCTTGTCCTCGCCAGTGGCATGGCGAAGGCTTCGATCCTGGCGAGTGCAGTGCGTGGTGCGATTACACCTCGCAACCCGGCCTCGTTCCTCCAACTCCACCCAGATGTCACCTTCATACTGGATGAGGCGGCGGGTTCATGGGTGCACTACACCGCGTGACGGTAGAGGGTCGATTCGCCAACCCCTCCTCCGTGGCGACGGGCGAGGGGACAGGCGCGTCATTCGGGTCGGTCGAGACGGTCCATGCGTTCCGGGGCACTGACCCCGATGAGGCCGAGGACGTGTGCGAGAACCGCACGGGTGGCGGCGACAAGGGTCAGGCGGGCCGCAATCACCGCGTCCTCAACCGGTTGGCGGTCTGACGGCAGGACCCGGCAGTCGCGGTAGAACGCGTTGAGCAGTGACGCAACCTCCTGCGCCAAAAAGGTGAGGCGGTGTGGCTCGAGGTTTGTCGCTGCGTCGGCAACCACCTCCGGATACCGGATCAGCGCGCGCACCAGTGCAATCTCCGCCGGGTGTGAGTAGCTAGGCGGACCGTCAACGGTGAGGTGCGCGACCCTTCGTTCCTCGGCAAGCTGCATGATGCTGGCAGTGCGTGCATGGCTATATTGCACGTAGTAGACCGGATTCTCGGCGGCTTCGCGCGTTGCGAGTTCGAGGTCGAAGTCCATCTGGCTGTCGGACGACCGCGCAAGGAAGAAGAACCGGCACGCATCCTTGCCTACCTCTTCGATCACATCGGAAAGGGCAATGATGTTTCCTGTGCGCTTGGACAGCTTGACGATCTCATCGCCTCGGCGCAGGACCACGAGTTGGTGGAGGATGATGGTCAAACGGTCTGGGTCGATACCGATGGCCTGCATGGACGCCTTCATGCGTCCGACGTGACCCTGATGATCGGCCCCCCAGATATCGATGACCTGGTCGAAGCCACGGGTGACAAACTTGTCCCGGTGGTAGGCGATGTCCGAGGTCATGTAGCCCGGTGTGCCGTTGCTCCGGATCAGCACGTTGTCGCGATCATCACCGAGTGCGGTACTTGAAAACCAGACGGCGCCATCCCGCTCCGACACGAACCCGCGATTACGGAGTTCATCGACGATTGCGGTGACCTCATTTCGGTCGTGCAGTGCCTGTTCACGGAACCAGACGTCGAAGTGCACGCCGAGCGCTTCCATGTCGGCACGGTGCAACGCCACCATGTGCTCGGCACCGTTGCGGGCAAGTTCAGCCACGGCATCCGCCATCGGCATGAGTTCGTAGCGCTCTCCGACCGACGCAGCGAGCGTTTGCGCGTACTCGGCGATGAATGTCCCGTGATAGCCGTCCTTCGGCACCTCGGTTTCGGGTCCAACATGGCCCCGTGCTGCCAGGTACCGAGCGAGGATGCTCTGGCCGAATGCGGCGAGGCGACTTCCGGCGTCGTTGACGTAGTACTCAAGCTCGACCTGCCACCCGGATGCCCGGAGGAGGTTGCTAAGCGCAGCACCTAACGAAGCTGCCCGTCCACTTGCTGCGTGGAGACGCTCGGTTGGGTTGGCCGATACGAACTCAACCTGGATCCGGCGACCTCCACCCTGATTGTTGTTTCCGTAGTGACCCGCCTCTTCGATGATTGAGGCAATGCGATGACCAAGGTACTCCGGCTTCAGCGTGATGTTGATGAATCCGGCCCCTGCAACCTCCGCAGTTGCCACCATGTCGTTCGGTGGCATGGAGGAGACCAGGATCTGCGCGATTGCGTTTGGTGCCATCCGGGCGGCCCGGGCGAGGCGCATCGCCAGATTGGTTGCGTAGTCGCCGTGCTCAGGTCTGGACGGCGGTTCAACGCTGAATTCCGGCAGGGCGACTTTTGGAAGCAGACCGCTCGTCTGTGCGACGGTCGCGGCGTGCCGGATCAGGTCTGCAAGTGCTTCTCGGGCCACGCTGCAGATTGTATCTTGCCGTTCCGGTAAGTCCTCGCCGGGTAACTCGATTAAAATCGGGAGCGCAAGGCTGGGAGTGCGGGCCGGGTTGTTGCGGAGCCGGCACCGAGACGTGTGCCAAGGATGAACCGTCAATGGCGACAGGTATGCGCAGCGAGATAGCTGTTTCCCTTCAAGGACTGTCGAGAACGTTTGAGAGGCCGGACCTTGGCGTGCCCATACGGGGGCTCCGGAGGCTCTGGACCCGTCGGCCGACGGTAGAAGCCGTCGCGCTCCACCCGACGACCTTTCACGTGAACGCTGGCGAGTCAGTCGCGTTCATTGGGCCAAATGGTGCGGGCAAGAGCACGACCATCAAGATTCTGACCGGCATTCTTCACCCAACGACGGGGATGGCAACGGTCCTTGGGCATGTGCCATGGTTGGATCGGGACGCACTTTCGCGAGAAATCGCAACGGTCTTCGGCCAGAAGTCGCAACTCTGGTACCACCTTCCCGCGCGGGACTCGTTCACCTTGCTGACACGCATCCACGACCTCGATGCCGATCTGGCGCGCCGACGTGCTGGTGCCTTGTGTGAACGGTTCGGGCTTGAAGGGTTGCTCGATCGCCCGGTGCGCACGCTGTCCCTCGGTGAACGCATGCGCTGCGAAGTCGCGGCGGCGCTCTTGCACTCGCCACGCATCCTGTTCCTCGATGAGCCGACGATCGGACTGGACGTGATCGCGCGTCAGGAGCTGCGATCGATCATCCGGGAATTGAACCAGCGCGATGGCGTCACGGTCTTCCTGACCTCGCACGACGCCGGTGACGTTGAACGGGTTTGCGACCGGGCGATTGTGATCCACACCGGCCGCGTGGTCTTTGACGGGTCTATCGAGACACTCCGGCGTGACTTTGTCCGGCGCAAGACCATTTCACTCGAGCTTTCTTCGCCATTTACTGGGGAAAGTCCGATCATGTCCGGCGTAGTCTCCACGCAATTGACGCCAATGAGGTGGCAGTTTCAGGTCGACACGACCGTCGTGCCGGCAGAGACGGTTCTCGCCGGCCTGATTGGCAGGATGCAGATTGCCGATCTCACGATCACCGACCCACCGATGGAGGATGTGATCGCCGCGATTTATGGGCAGGCGTCTTCATCGGAAGCGGTGTCGTGACGTCTGTGCGGGGTCGCGGTGGGCGTGGCGTCGTCGGAATTGCGGCATATCGGATGCGGGTGATCCAGGCCTACTTTGTGGTCCATTTGCGTGATCAGATGGCCTACCTTGGCGAAGTCGCGCTCGGGGGCATCATCCTGGCCGTTTTGCTGTTCGTCCTTACGCAGCTCTGGCAAGCGACCTTTCGCTTCCAGGGTGCTCACACGTTGGGCGGATACACGCTTGCGCAAGTTATCTGGTACCTCGTTCTAACCGAGGCGTTCATCACCTCTCGGGTGGCATTCGCACGCAAGATTGACACTGATGTCCGCACTGGTGACCTCGCTTACGCGCTCGTCCGTCCGGGCGGATACGTCAGCGCTCACTTTGGCGCCTACCTTGCCGAGCGGTTGGTTCGATTTGCCTTCGCCCTACTGGTTGGCGGCGTGTTTGCCCTGCTCTCTGTCGGTGCCATTCCGGTCGGGCCGGTACCGTTGCTTGTCGGTCTGACTGCGTCGCTGGTGGCCATGCTCCTTGATTTCGTGATGGTTCTCGGCATCGGATTGGGCGCGTTCTGGATCGAGGACACGAGTTCGATCTACCTGATCTACACCCGGGTCTCGATGATCCTGGGGGGACTTCTCATCCCCATCGACCTCTTCCCAGACACGATTGGTGCCATTGCACGGGCATTGCCATTCGCGGCGATGATCCATGGGCCAGCGCGCTTGGTTCTCTCATCCGGTCTTGCGGAGGTGCCCGGTCTCTTCACGATGCTAGGTGGATCACTGGCCCTCGCGGGGGGTCTGGTCTGGTGGGAATATGGCGTGGCACGACGTCGGGTCACGGCACAGGGTGGTTGACGCGAGTGATGAACGTCGTACGGTTCACAGGGGCCTACGTGTGGGCGAACCTCCGGATCACACTGGCATACCGCGCTGCATTCTTTTCGGCGGTACTTGGAATGGTCATCAACGATGCAATCTGGGTCGTGTTCTGGTGGCTGTTCTTTACGCGGTTCCCGAGTGTTGACGGCTATGGGTTCCGGGACATCGTGATTGTGTGGAGTATCTGTGCGACGGCGTTCGGGTTGGCCGTTGGGCTAGCAGGTGGCGCGTTCACGTTGGCCTCTCGAATAGCCCGTGGTGAACTCGACTTCTATCTCGTGTTACCCAAACCCGTGATCCTGCATCTGGTGGTGAGCCGAATGGACACCTCAGGTTGGGGAGATGCCCTGTTTGGAGTAGCGGTGTTTGCCTTCCTTGCTTCGCCGACGCCGATGGATGCCGTCGCGTTTGTGGGATTGTCGCTAATTGCCACAACAATCTTTGTGTCGTACGCCATTGCAGTCAACTCACTGGCGTTCTGGACCGGGCGTGCCGAGACGTTGTCAGATCAGCTGATCTTCGGACTGATCACGTTTGCGACCTATCCCGAGAAACTCTTCACCGGCGCCGTCAAGGTAGTCCTCTACACGGTGGTTCCGGCAGGGTTTGTGGCGTACATCCCAGTCAGCTTGTTGCACGAATGGGATTGGGGTTGGGCGCTGGTTCTCCTTGCGGGGACCATCGGGTCGATCAGTGTTGCCGTAACAACGTTCACTGTCGGCCTGCGCAGATACCAGTCCGGGAACCTGACAGCGATGCGCGCATGATGCAGACCGGGACCCGCGGATTGATCCGTTGGTCCCGGTCTGTACGTGCACGTTGATGATTTGCAGCCAGAAGGGGATTGATTGCAGGCACGCCCCGCGGATAGCGTTACGAGTGGGCGGCGACCTTGATGCTTTCCGCCACGAGGTGGCCCGCAGTCACCAAGTCGGGTTCGGAAAGCATGCTCCAAGCCAGACGGATGTACTCACGTCCGCTGCCGTCGGCGAAGAAGGCAGGCCCGCCGACGTACGCAACACCGCGGTCGCCGGCTTCCTTGGCAACTTTCACGGGGTCAACGCCATCAGGAAGTCTCATCCAAAGAAAGAAGCCGCCGTTCGGGATGCGCCAGACCGGCTTTAGGGCAGGCGCGTCGGCGAAGCCTTCCTCGAGGCCACGGACCAGTGCATCACGCTTGTGCCGGTAGATGCCGATCAGTTGATGGATATGCGCGTCGCCGTGTTGCGAGTAATAGCCGGCGGCCAGTCGGTTTGTGAACGGACTTGCACCACCGTCCAGTTTCATCGCGTTCAGGCGGGCAATGACCGGTTCAGGGGCAAGGAGATAGCCAACGCGCATGCCTGCGGAGAGAATCTTCGAGAGGGTAGCCGACCGAACGACCCGGCCCGGTGTCGCCATGGTGTAGATGGCGGCTATGTGCTCCCCACTGAACCGGAGTTCGCCGTACGCGTCGTCCTCCAGGATGACGAAATTGAAGAGGTCGGCAAGTTCGGCGAGACGGTGTCTCCGGGAAAGGGAAAGATTGACACCGGCCGGATTGTGGAAGTTCGGGATGGTGTAGACGAGCTTTGCTGGTGTTCCGGCGTCGACGAGTTCCTTGAGCTTGGCTTCGAGGAGGTCGATCCGCATGCCGTCGTCGTCAAGCGGAATGCCGTGGACCTTTGCCTGCAACTGGCGCAATGGCCGGAGCCCGCCCATGAACGTCGGGGCTTCACAGATGGCAGTATCGCCAACGTTCAGGAATGCCTGGGCAACGGTTGCCAAGCCGTGGTTCGACCCGTTGACGATCAGCAATTCCTTGGGGTTGGTCTCAATGCCTTCCCACCGCTTGAGTTTCGCGGCCAGGACTTCCCGCAGGCCAATGAAACCGGCGGCATCGCCGTACATCAACGCAAGGTCGCCTTCAGGTCCGGAGAAGATTCCCTCAAGGGTTTCGATCAGCTCCATCTTGGGGAGAGAGGCGGGATCGGGTTGGCCGGCGCCCATGTTGTAGCGCGCACCCGTCGCCCCGGTGAACTGGACTGGCGGAAGTGGGGCGGCAATCTGGCTGTAGAGGCTATCGAGGTTCGCCAGGGCCGGTGTGCCCGCGTGTGTCGACGGTGTCGTCATGTCGGTAGATCCTTGACGCTTTCGGGCGCGTCTCCCGGTGGTCTTTACGGTCATGGTACCGATGTGGCGCGGACCCTGATCCACTGGGAGTGCGTGGCACGGTCCCGATGCCAATCGTTGCAACGGTGCAGTGTCCGATCTGAGGCCGGCGGGCCGGTGATGGATGGAGGGATGGATCCATGAACGAGGCGCAACGGCAGGTACTGGAGTTTCACGAAGCGTTCGAGCTTGGTGCACCGGGGTCGTTAGATGAAGGCAACTTTCCGGCCGAACTTCGGATCCAGTTGATTGAGGAGGAAGCCTCCGAATTCGCCGAGGCGGCCCGTGCCGGCGATGTTGTTGGCACGATTGACGCGCTCTGCGACCTGCTCTACGTCACGTATGGCGCCGCGGTCTCCCTTGGCATCGACATCGAGCCCTTCTTTGGGGAAGTTCATCGTTCGAACATGGCCAAACGTGGTGGTTCGCGCCGGGCGGACGGCAAGTGGCTCAAACCCGCCGGGTGGCAACCACCGGACCTTCAACGCATCCTGCGTGAACGGTACGGGTGGACAGGGGAGTAACGGGCCGGGATTGTTGCGTGAGGACTCCCGGGTATCAGGCGTCGGCCTCACGCAGCTGCTCCACCAGTGCACGCAGTGCGGCGGTGTAGCTGCGCCATCCGAACCCCGCAATCGATGCGCGCACGGCCGGGCCAAGTCGCGAGACGTGGCGGAATGGCTCCCGCGCATGAATGTTCGAAAGGTGGACTTCGATGGTGGGGTACGGCACTGCTTTGATGCAGTCATGAAGGGCGATGCTGGTATGGGTGTATGCCCCGGCATTGATGATGCACCCGTCAACATGGCCGATCGCGCCGTGCATCAGGTCGATCAGTGCACCTTCATGGTTGGACTGGTGGCACTCCACATCCACTTCAAGCTCCACTGACAGTCCCCGAATGTGTTCGTCGATGTCATGAATGGTGAGGGACCCGTAGATGCCAGGCTCACGGGTTCCAAGAAGATTGAGATTGGGGCCGTGCAGTATCAAGAAACGGTTTCTTAGTGTCATGGTAATGAGACACGGTACCCGTGAGTCACGCTGATACGCCAGTTTAAGGGTGGGATTCATGACAGGTGCCATTGGCACATCACAGGCACCCGGCGCCTCCGCGGCTCAGCCCTTCAACTATTTTGAGACAGCTGACGGCTCTCTTGTGTGCCTGCCTGAGGGTGCGGCGCCGGTTTACTGGTGGCTGAATCGCCAAGGTGTGTCCGAGGACTTCACCGCTCTCTACCGGACTGAGGAAGTCTTCGGACTCTGGCCGTCGCGTCGCGATATCACGCAGACGTGGACGTTTGGCTTGGAAATTGAATTCGGAGCGGCAAATCGCGAGTGGGTCGCAAGTGAATTGCACGCACGAGGCATCACGGCGGTTGCGGAACCGCGACGGCGCCACACCCCCCGGTCGCCTGCGTCATGGACGGTTGAAGTTGATCCGGCATTGACTTGGGAACTTGGCGGCAGCGAGGCGTGGCCAGGCACATCCTCCCCACTTGGAGGGGAAGTCGTGTCTCCGCCACTTTCTGATACGCCGGAGACATGGGAACAGGTTTCGACAGTTCTCGAGGTCTTGCGTGCATGCGGGGCCGACGTGAGTGGGAAATGTGGGTTTCATGTGCACTTCGCTGCTGATGCGTTGCGGGACGGGCAGGATGCTGCGTCGGCGAAAGGCAGGCAGGACGCGTTCCTGACGCGGATTACCCGCCTCGCAGTACTTGCCAATGCGTGCTTCGAGGATGTTCTCTTCCGCATGGCAAGTGCCGAGGGAGGGTGCCACCGAGGACAACCATTCATCTATCGGCACTCGCCACCACGGCTTGGCGAGTATTGGACCTTCGATGAACCTGCGCAGTCATTCGACCGAGCTGGAACGTCGAGGCACGCTGTCTTGAACCTGACGGACGTGGGTTCGCGTGAAAAGGACATCATCGAGTTCCGGCAGAGCAACGGAACGCTGGATCGACGGGTGGTGCAGGCGTTCGTGAGCGCGTGCGCCGCGCTCATTGGCGGTGCGCGGTGGTCGCCGGAGGCGGTCCTCGTATCTCCCGAACCTCTCGGCTACCACCTTGCCTTGGAGGCGTCGACCGACGCTTTGGTGAACTCGGCCGCTCCGCTTTGGCGTCTGATCAGTGCCGTCTGCCCGGATGGCGTTCCGATCGCGACTGCCGGCGCCTTGCTCTGGCTCCACCGTCGCGGTGCCTGGCAACGCAGTCTGGCTGGCCTTTCCCCAGGCTTCTAGCTCTCCCAGTCCGTGTGACTGTGCATGACGCATCTCCACGGATTTCGGCGTCCTTCGGCGCGGCATGCGCCTCGAAGTTGCGCGAAGTTTTGCTGATCGCACCGCGTCCGGTGTAGACACGCTCACGAGGCCTGCGCGACCCTTCGCAGGCGGGCACAACTTCAGTTCCTGATTCAGGCCGGACCAATTCCTGGTGCGGGAATGGCCGATACTTTGAGCGTGACTACCGTCCGGCTCATCCTTGGGGATCAACTCACACGGGGCCTGTCCTCTCTGTCCGACCTTCGTCCGGGAGACCCCGCCCAGGTTGTCCTGATGGTTGAGGTGCAGGAGGAAGCGACTTACGTCCCCCATCACCGCCAAAAGCTGGTGTTCATACTCGCGGCGATGCGCCACTTCGCCGAGGAGTTGCGTGCCGATGGTGTCCGGGTCGACTATGTCCGGCTTGATGACCCGGCCAACACGGGCACATTTACCGGCGAGGTTGCGCGGGCCGTTGCGCGCCACGACGCAACGCGACTGATCGTTACCGAGGCCGGGGAATGGCGTGTTCGACGGCTGATTGATTCTTGGGAGGCCTCCCTCGGCATCCCTGTGGAGATGCGCGAGGACAACCGGTTCATCGCGTCACACGCGCGGTTTGATCGATGGGCGAGCGGCCGGAAGACGTACCGGATGGAGTTCTTCTACCGGGAGATGCGCCGAGAGACGGGCATCCTGATGGATGGTGCCGACCCGGTTGGGAGCCAGTGGAACCTCGATGCCGAGAACCGTCGTGCCTTGCCGTCGCGCCTACCGATTCCGGCAAGGTCTCGACCGGCTCCAGACGTGATGACGCGGCAAGTCATCGATCTCGTCGCAGAGCGGTTCCCGCATGGCTTTGGCGATCTCAACCCGTTCGGGTGGGCGGTGACGCGCGACGAGGCCTTGGTCGTCCTTGACGACTTTCTGATGACCTGCCTGCCATCGTTTGGTGACTACCAGGATGCGATGAGGCACGGCGCGCCATTCCTGTTCCACTCGACAATCTCGCCATACCTCAACGTTGGCCTGCTGCTGCCCCGCGAGGTCTGCGATGCCGCCGAGGCGGAATTCCGTGCCGGGCGTGCGCCACTGAATGCCGTGGAGGGGTTCGTGCGGCAGGTGCTTGGTTGGCGCGAGTACGTTCGCGGGATGTACTGGCACCTCGGTCCGGAATACGCGGCGTCGAACGCACTTGGTGCGTCACGCCCGCTACCGGATTTCTATTGGACGGCGCAGACCCCGATGCGATGCCTCGCGGATTCCGTGGATCAGGTGCGTCGCCATGCCTATGCGCACCACATCCAGCGACTGATGGTCACAGGCAATTTCGCGATGTTGGCCGGGGTACGTCCCGCTGACGTGGAGGCGTGGTACCTCGCGGTCTTCGCCGATGCCTTCGAGTGGGTCGAGCTGCCGAACACTCATGGGATGGCGACTTGGGCCGACGGCGGGATCATCGCGTCGAAGCCGTACGCAGCTTCTGGGGCGTACATCGACCGCATGTCGGACTACTGCGGGGGGTGCCGCTACGACGTAAAGGCGAAATCCGGGCCGACGGCGTGCCCATTCAATTACCTGTACTGGGCCTTTCTCATCCGGAATGAGGACATCCTGAAGGGAAACCCACGCATGGCGATGCCGTACCGAACCCTTGGCACGTGGAATTCAGACCGACGCGCGGCGGTCTTGGCGGAGGCCGAGACGTTCCTGGATGGCCTCGCCTAAGAGTGGGAGGTCCTGTCAAGGAAACCATGAGTTGGTCCCGGTCGTTTCCCAATCGTCGATACGGCGCACCTCCCGTGAGGAGCGGCGATTGCAACGGTCGGAGTGGTGCGAATGCTTGACGGAATCAATTGGATCGGCGTCGTTGTTGCCGGCGTTGTGGGAACGGTTTCGGGTGGCTTGTGGTTCGGTCCGAAGACCTTCTTCCCACTATGGTGGCGTCTTATGGGTCACGAACCGGGATCGACCACGAACCCCGGTGGCAACCTGTCCATGGGGGTCGTCTTTAGGTCTACCTTTGTCGCACAGATCGTTCAGGCGGCCGCAATGGCGGTGGTGATCAATCTGGCGATTCGCGCCGGGATTGCGACGCCATTCGGGGTCGTAGATGGACTTATCGTAGGGCTTGTTGCCGGGGTGGGGTTCACTGCAACTGCCCCGTTGGGCCACCGCCTGTTCGGTGGGCATGGGTTCGGCGTGTGGGCGCTTGAGGTTGGGAACGACATCCTGAACTGTGTGCTCATGGGTGGCATCCTGGCGTACATGCAGGGTTAGGCCCAAAGCGCGAGAATTGGGCTTACTGGCCGAGCAGGCGTGAGGCCATTGCTTCGCCACTGTCCCATGCCGCTTCGACTCGGGCCCCGGTCGCCCAGTCACCCCCGATGAGGACCCTCCCGTTGACCGCTTCGAGAAACGGCGAGGCAAGGGGCACCGCGGTCTGGGCGTACCGCCACCGGTGGGAGACGGCGTGTTGCGGATCGGGCAATGTCCTTCCAACGACCGCCGGCAGCGCGTCGAACAGCTGAGTGGCCACGGTTCCGGGATCGTCTTCGAGATGCTCCCGGGTCCACTCCGGCGATGCGTGGACCACGAGTGTGGTGACGTCCGGCGCGCGCCCGGGCTTGGACGTATTTCGAGCAACCCATGCGATTGGGCCTTCGGACCGACGGACCACGTCCGATGGCATCTGCAGGTCGCCAGAGAAGGCCAGCATCAGTGCCCAGCATGGGGTGATGACAACCCTTGCGAGTGAAGCGGCGACACCGTCAAGGTGCCCGGCAACTGCGCTGGCTTGGGCTGCCGGAATAGCAATGATCGCCGCGTCGAATGGGCCGCTACGATGTGGGCCGTGTTCGGATTCGATGACGTCTACCCATACCTCGTGTTCGGTCAGGTCCACCCGCGTCACGGTCACCTCGGTTCGGATCGTCAATCCGGCAGCGAGGTGCTTGAACAGCGAGGACATCCCGGGGGTTCCGACAAACCAGTGTGAAGCTGGTCCCGACAGGGCGGGGTCGGTCGAGCCGGTGGCGACGCGGAACCGGGACGGATCGGTGATCGGGTTCCATTCCGACGCACATCCGATCTCGGACGCCCCCTGCAGGAATGCGCCGAACGAGGCGCCGCGCGCAGTGACGAATTGTGCCCCGTGGTCGAATGCAAGTCCGTCCCGTGTTCGCCGAGTTGCAACCCGCCCGCCGATGCCACGGCTCTTTTCGAGGACCGTCACATCGACTCCTGCGAGCGCGAGGCGGGAGGCTGCGGACAGTCCGGCCGGTCCGGCACCGATCACGACGGCGCGGCGTAGTGAAGATCCAACGGCTTCTTCAGGAGGATTCATTGGCAAAGCGTACGGGGTTGCGATACGAGGGGACTCGTCCCTGACGCCAGTGCTTCCCCATCCCTGCGATGCTGTGGCCGAGTTGAGGGAATCCGCATGGTTGAGGTGGTCTGGTTCAAGCGTGATCTGAGGATCGTCGACCACCATCCTCTCATTGCTGCGGTTGCAACCGGGGCCCCGGTAGTCTGCCTCTACATCGCCGAACCAGACCTGTGGGCGCAAACCTGCGCGTCCGCCCGCCAGTGGCTCTTCATCCAGGAGTCGCTTCAGGAGTTGAGGCATGACCTCCTGTCGATTGGGGGCACGCTGGTCATCCGGACCGGTGACACGGTCTCGCTCTTAGATCGGTTGCATCGGCAGGTCGGTATATCCGGGATCTGGTCACATGAGGAGACCGGGAACGGGTGGACGTATTCGCGTGACAAGGAAGTTGCGGCGTGGGCGCGTGGCCGTGCGGTTCCGTGGCACGAGTTTCCTCAGTCCGGGGTGGAGCGTCCACGCAGAACGCGTGATGGTTGGGCATCGCGTTGGGATCGGAAGATGCGCGCACCGATTATTCCAGCGCCCGCGGCGGTCCGATCCCTGCCAGGCCTTGACCCGGGTTCGATACCGGGTGTCTCCGATCTTGGTCTCGCGCCGGACGATTGTCCCGGGAGGCAGCCAGGTGGACGCTTAGCCGGACTTGACCTATTGCGCTCGTTCCTGAATGATCGTGGCGCAACCTACCACCGCGAGATGTCGAGTCCGTTGACCGCGGACACGGCCTGTTCCCGGCTATCCGCGCACCTTGCGAACGGCACGCTTTCGATGCGCGAAGTGGCGCAGGCGACGTGGGGAAGGCTGGCCGAGGTGAAAGCCATGCCGGCGGAAGTCCGAGGCGCCCAGCCCACGGCACTTCGGGCCTACATCGGGCGTCTCCATTGGCACTGCCACTTCATCCAGAAACTCGAGGCTTCCCCTTCCCTGGAGTTTGCAAACCTCCATCGGGCCTATGACGGCCTCCGTGAGAATGAGTTTGACCAGACGCTCTTTCGGGCGTGGGCGACGGGTCGTACAGGCTTCCCGCTTGTCGATGCATGCATGCGATCGCTCACCGCGACCGGATGGATCAATTTCCGCATGCGCGCAATGCTCGTGGCGTTTGCGTCCTACCACTTGTGGCTGCACTGGCGCGACACCGGTTTGCATCTGGCACGGCTTTTCACCGACTATGAACCGGGCATCCATTGGTCACAAATGCAGATGCAAGGTGGTACGACGGGAACGAATACGGTCCGCATTTACAACCCCGTGAAGCAATCGACCGATCAGGACCCCGAAGGTACATTCATACGCAGATGGGTCCCGGAATTGCGCGAAGTTCCCGGCACCTTCATCCACCAACCGTGGCGGATGCCCGAGGATATGCAGAAACTCGTCTCGTGCGTACTCGGTACCGACTATCCCTCGCCAATTGTCGACCACGAAATCGCTGCGCGGCTGGCACGCGAACGTGTCTGGGCAGTGCGTCGTGGCGATGCATTTCGTTCCGAGGCACGTGCGAT
Source organism: Chloroflexota bacterium (assembly GCA_947446285.1). Taxonomy (GTDB): domain Bacteria; phylum Chloroflexota; class UBA11872; order UBA12225; family UBA12225; genus UBA12225. The sequence continues at coordinate 17,170 of CANFGH010000019.1, read as the reverse complement.
CTTGGTCAGGCACGGAAGCCGCAAGGCAAGAACGTCGCCATTGCGCAGAAAATCACCCAAGGTCGTGGATCCCCCAGCAACTCACGACCGGGCGGCATCTGCGAATTCTTCGCAGTTGGCATTCGATCTGACTGGTGGGGACATGTGAGAAACCGTCATCAGACCCTCCCCACCGCGAGACGGAAGGGGCAGTTGCCAACCAAGGTGTGCCTGACGTGTGGGCGGCCGTTTGAATGGCGCAAGAAATGGCTGACAGTGTGGGATGAAGTCCGCTATTGCTCAGAACGTTGCAGGCGCCATCGGAGTATGGGCAACGGCCTCTAAAGCGGAGGACCGAGGACCTCGGGTCCCCCTTGGGTGCCAACGACGACAGTCGCGTCGAACGACCAGAAGAGGCCTGTGATGATGACTCCGGGTATCGCTCGCATGGCCATGTCGAGGGCTCGAGGGTTTGTCATCGCCTCGGCGTCAAAGGTCACTTCAAGCACCCAGTTGCCGTTGTCGGTAACGACAGGAGACTCGTTCCTCGTGCGTACGATGGCTTCGCCACCCATTTCGGCAATCTGACGGATGCATGCGCCGGTTGCGAACGGCAGGACCTCGACGGGAATGCCCCGGGTCGACCCGAGGCGGGTGACTAACTTGGTGGAGTCGACCACGATGATCAGGCGGTCGCTGGCGGCCGCCAGAACTTTTTCGCGAAAGAGTGCCGCGCCGCCGCCCTTGACGAGGTTGCGGGCTGGATCGACCTCATCGGCGCCGTCGATGGTCAGGTCGAGAGAAGGGTGCGCACCCAAGTCGGTGAGAGGCAGGCCGAGGGCGCGCGCGTGGGCCTCAGTCGCAATCGACGTCGGGACGCCGGAAACCTTCAGGCCTTCATAGACGCGTCGGGCAAGGATCGTCAGGACGGTCTCGGCGGCCCGACCCGTACCGAACCCGATCACCATCCCATCCTTGACCGCCCCGGCAGCCAGATTGGCGGCGGCCAAGCGTTCAGCGTTCGTGTGGTCCGGTGTCAGGGAGGGAGCGTTCATGCGGCAAGTGTGCCAGTCGGGTGGGGCACGCGATTGCACGTCTGATAGGACGAGGCGGCGGGTACCATGGTCGTAGCCGTGATGACCGACGGGGTACGCGACGGGCAGTCCGGGCAAGTGCGCGATTTCGCGCGAGGCTTGCGTCCGATCTTGGTTGCAGGTGATGTCGATGCCTTCAAGGGGTATCTTGGGCAGTGGGACGACATCCTTGGGGATACGACCGAACTTGCCGGGCAATCGGATGCGGTCGTCGGGCGAACGATGACCCAGCTCCTCAGACGACCACGCCAGTTTGGATTGCCAGATTGGTCGGATGAGGTTCCGGAGGCTCCCGAGGTCTCGCCGGATGATCTTGCCTCTGACGTATTCCCAAGTTCGGAACGGGACGGTTCGCTGGATATTGACCATCGTGAACGTGATTCGGAGGCTGCCGTCGTCGTGCCCGGTGGGGATATTTCGGCCGATGACTATCGAGCGTTGCCGGCCGCCCCGGATGCTTCAGTTGATCTGATTGGCGAGGTTCTACCCGCTCTTGGCGGCCTCCCTGTCATCGGGGTCTCACTTGAACCAGGCAACGGTGCTTCGGGCGTCGTGACCGCGATAGCGGAAGGGCAACTGTTTGACGGTGCTGAGCCCAAGCGCGCCGCGCCGGAGGCGTATCAGGTGGACTTCGTGGACGGTGAATTCGTTGGTGTTGGACGCAGTGGCATGCGCGTCGTTCCAAAGAGTACGCGCGTGGGCAGACGGAGCCCGCCTCGAGCTGAATTTGATGGGATGAAGCAACTAGGTCTACCGATCGGAATTGATGATCCTGCGGGTGACAGTACAAGTTGAGTTGGTCTTTCATGCGTGCGGGTCTTGAAGGGAACAGATGCCGATGGCAAGGACGATGGTGGCCAATCTGACCGGTGCGCGGTTGCGTGAGGTTGATCACGAACTGCCTATGATCCGCGGGGTCGAGGCGGTTGATTCGTACCTCGCGGCACATAAGCACGAGGCACGCATCCTTCAGCACCTTTTTGATCAGCGTCGCGCCGGGCGCCAAATACCGTCGTTAGCGCGAATCAGCCGGGTGATGATCTGGAGTGACGGTGAAATGGAGTTCCGTCTTACCGCGCCACCACCCGCGCCTGACGCCCCGCCAAGGAGCGATGGAAGATCGGGCCTTGTGGCTGCGACGCCTAGTGGGGAACGCGATGGGCGGGGACGACCGGGGTGGTCGGGAGGGCAGCTAGGTAGTCAGCGACCGAGCCGACCGGGTGACCGGAGGGGGAATGACGGTGATGACTGGACCGATGTGCCACGCGCGGGCGATGGGTGGTCGATTGTCCGGCCCGGAGATGTGCTAGCGATGGACCCCGATGCGCCCCGAGGGACGTCGCGGGTGAGGCACGTTGCTGAGGGAACCACTCAGGTTGCCGGTGAGGTTGTGGTCGCTGAGGTGAGCGGTACTGATGAACCGGTGAGTGCGGATGTCGAAACGTCCGGGCCCGTCGGTGATACCAACTGATCGGATGTCGGCCAGAAACAGAAAGGGAAGTGGTTGAACCCACTTCCCTGATCGTTGCTGGTGGACCGCCGGGGACTCGAACCCCGTACCTCAGCAATGCGAATGCTGCGCTCTCCCAGATGAGCTAGCGGCCCATGCGCTCGAGCAGGGCATCAAACCACCCTGTCCTGCGCTGCCCGGGATCAGCCCGCCAGGATAGTGACCATCTTGCGTTCGGAGGAGAACGGCTGCCACTTGACCTTGCCGCTTACGAGCGCATAGAGCGTGTAGTCACGGCCAACACCAACATTCTTACCCGGCTTGAACTTGGTGCCGCGCTGACGCACCAGAATCGATCCCGCCAAGACTGCCTCGCCGTCGTAGCGCTTTACGCCAAGGTACTTGGGGTTGCTGTCGCGGCCATTCCGCGAACTGCCGACGCCTTTTTTATGTGCCATCGTGAGCTCCCTGGGTTAGGTTGGCGTCAGGCGGCGACGATTTCGCGGACGATGACGCGGCTGTATTTCTGGCGATGACCGGTCTTGCGACGGTACCTCACCTTTGCCTTGTACTTAAATACGATGATCTTCTTGCCCTTGGTACGACCAAGGACGTCCACGACGCAGCGGGCACCAGCGACGTGCGGATGACCAACGGTGACGTGTTCACCAGTGTTGATCATGAGCACATCGCCTAGGTCGATGCGTGTGCCTTCGGGGGCATCAAGCAGTTCGACATCGAGAACCTGCCCCGGCTGGACCCGATATTGCTTTCCACCGGTGGCGACGATTGCGTACACGGGAGTCTCTCCGCGATCAGAAGTCGGAACGAGTGCCACCTACGACAGGATGGCCACGAACGCCCCGTAACCATATAAAGATACCGGCCGGAGGGGTTGCAGGTCAACATTCCCGGCCGCGAACTGCTTCGGCCGTTCTATGGCGCCGGGCGGGGACGCCACTCCCATGGTCGGTAGTCATAGCCGAGGCGGGTCAAGGGGTTGACGCTCAGTCGGTCGGCGTAGGCACTCAGGCTCTCGTTTTCCCAGAGAAAGATGCATGGCACGTCGGTGGTGATCTGCCTCTGCAATTCCGCGTAGAGGCGCTGGCGCTCGTCCTGGCGGCATCCATTCACCGCGGTCGCCTGACCGAATAGGGTGTCAACTTGGGTGTTCGTGTACCCGGACGCATTCTGTGCACCGCCGGTCATCCAGATCGGCGATGTGCCGTGTGGTTCGACTGGTGATGACCACCCGAGAATGTAGAGGTCGACATCGTGGTTGCCATTGACGCGGTAGAGGAACGGCGCCCACTCCTCAGCGATGCATTCGATCTGAACACCGACGGCACGCGCAAAGTCACGGGTCATGGTTGCGATCTGTTCGCGTTCGCGATTGCCCGAGTTGTAATGAAGGCGCAGTAAGAGGGGAACGCCGTCTTTTGTCCGGATCGCTTCCGGTTGTCCTTCGGGTGTTTGCCAGCCGGCTTCATCCAATAACTGACGCGCTTGCGTCACGTCAAATGGATTCCGGGTGACATCCGGGGTCGAAGCCCATGAAGCCGAAGCGACGATGCTGTCAATCAGGCGTGCATGGCCCTGACGGATTGTCTCAACCATGCGTGTCCGATCGATCGCATGTGCGAGCGCCTTTCGGACACGCAGGTCAGTCAGCGCCGGTCTGCGTAGGTTGAACCCGATGTAGGTCCATGCGGCGGTCGGCGGGTAGTACCCGACCGCTCGGATCCCGGGTGTGCGGGACGCGACGTCCCAATCGGATGCTTGCAGGGCGGCGTGATCGATTTCCCCGGTCCGGAGGAGTGAAAAGGCGGCGTCGGCGTCGCGGGCCAGGCGGAAGACGAGGCGGTCCATCGGAGGTCGTCCGAGGTAGAACCGGTCGTTGGCGACGAAGACTGCCTCCTGATCGCGCGTCCATGATGACAGGACCCAAGCCCCGGAGCCGACCGTCGGCTTCACGCTCGCCGAGTGCGCGTCAAGGGGGGAATTGCCGAACACGTGCTGGGGGATTGGGTTGAGGACTGCGTAGTCGAGAGCGGGGCAAAACGGTTCATGCAAGGTCACCTCAAGGGTTTCGTCATCCGGCGTGGTGACCGCCTCAAATGACCGGAACAAGTCGCGGTATGGGTAGCCGGTACTTGGGTCGGACATCCTCGCGTAGGTGTACCGGTAGTCGTGGACGGTCAGTGGTTTGCCGTCGCTCCATTGAAGTCCCGGCTTGAGCGTGAAGCGAAGTGTCTTGCCCCCATTCCCGATCACCACCCCCGCAGCGGTCCCGTAGGTGGGGTCCCAGTCCAGGGTCTCAGGGTTGCGGCGCATCAATGGTGCGTTGTAGTGCGTCGCAATGAACGACGCGGACGCGGTGTCACGTGCAAGTAGTGGCTGCATCGTCTGGGCGTCGCTGGCGATGCCAATGGTGATCGTTCCCGCACCAGGTCGTGGCCGAGCCGGCACGTCACGACGCAGTTCCGGCCTTGAGGTCGGTGCGGGTGTGGGCTGTGGCGAAGGCGAGGCGCAGGCCCCGGCAAGCAACCCCAGAAGGCCGGTGGTCATGCGTAGCCCGGCCCTCTTGGTGATCCCGGCTTGGTTCATGCGAGTGGACACTCCCGGATCCTCGCCTCCTGTGTCCAACACGGTACCTGCCAGATCGATGTCAGGGCATTTGCAAGTGAACGTGGTGGCGTGGAACTGGTCGCAACCGGATGAGAGTCCCAAACCGTACGATCACATTCGATGAACGCGGAACGTGCCGTCCCACTTGCCAACCCGGAACGTTCGGACCCACCCAAGAAGGCCCGCGTACGAGAACGGGTTGAGGCATCCACTACGTTTACCCGCGATGAGGTCCGCATGCCTGACGGGAGGCGGCTGATCTACTACCGGTTCCCTGAACCAAGGGCCACCAGTCGACCGGTACACGATGAGGAGCGATCCGGTGTCTGAACGGAGATGGAACCCGATCCTGCGTGAATGGGTCATCACCGCGACGCACCGCCAGGATCGCACCTTCCTGCCACCGCGTGATTACTGTCCGCTGTGTCCGACACTGCCCGGTGCATTAGTCCCGACCGAGGTGCCGGCTGCGGCGTATGACATCGTGGTCTTCGAGAATCGGTTTGCGTCGCTGCATCCGGTCGCGCCGGAAGCCGCAATCGTAGGAACGGACCTCTACCCAGTTGCTCCGGCAAACGGGGTCTGTGAGGTGGTTCTCTACACCTCGGATCATGACAGTACGCTCGCTGACCGGTCAGTTGATGAGATCGACCGACTGATTCAGGTCTGGACTGACCGGTCGGTTGACCTCGCTTCGCGTGATGACGTCGAGTACGTCATGCCCTTCGAAAACAAGGGGGCAATCATCGGTGTGACCTTGACGCACCCGCACGGTCAAATCTACGCGTTCCCGTTCGTGCCGCCGAAGATTGCCCAGGAGTTCGCGTCGGGGCAGGCTCACCGTGAGGCGACGGGTTCATGCCTGTTCTGCGATGTGGTTGAGGAGGAGCTCCGAGACGGCCGACGAGTGATCTGGGAGAACACATGCTGGGTGGCGTTCGTGCCGTTCTGTGCGCGTTGGCCATACGAGGTGCACGTCTTCGCAAAGGCACACGTGCTGTCTCTTGCCAATCTCACCGAGGATGAACGGTACGCGCTTGCGGAGGCGATCAAGGCAGTTCTTCTGAAATACGACAACCTATGGAACTTCTCGATGCCCTACCTGATGGCGGTTCATCAGGCGCCGTGCGGTGACGTGGATGCCAGCAGTTTCCACCTCCACCTGGAGTTCTACCCGCCGCACCGGACCCCGGTGAAACTGAAGTACCTTGCGTCCGTGGAAACGAGTGCCGGGACCTTCATCAACGACACCCTGCCCGAGGAAACGGCTGCCGCGCTGCGAGCCGTATTGCCACACGGTGTGCCGGATCTTGCGGCGGTTCCGTTGTGGCGCACCACGGGTGTTGCCGAAAAGTGACGGTCATTCCTAACTCGTTGCCCAGTTGCCGAGGTTCACGTTGAAGCGAGGCACGAACCAGGACGAATGGAGGCGGTTATGACGAACCTACCCACCGTGGAGGCATTCCGTGAGGCATTTGGCGCGGCGTTCGGATCGCCACCAGACCTGATCGCGCGCGCCCCGGGCCGCGTGAACCTGATTGGCGAGCACACGGATTACAACGACGGGTTCGTCATGCCGATGGCCATCGACCGTGAGGTGCGCGTGGCAGTGCGCCGGCGAACTGACCGGCTAGTCCGACTGGTTTCGGTGAACTATCACGCGCATTCAGAGTTCAGTCTCGATGATGTCGCGCACGATCCGGCCCAGACGTGGAGTAACTACGAACGTGGGGTCGTGCACATTTTGCTGGATAGTGGTGCGATCGTGGGTGGGTTCGACATGGCCATCGTCGGGGACGTCCCCCAAGGTGCCGGGCTTTCCTCTTCGGCGGCGGTCGAGGTTGCGACCGTGACGGCATTGAATTCGCTTTTCGGGCTTGGTTTGGCGCCGTTTGAGGTTGCAAAGCTGGGTCAGCGCGCGGAACGTGAGTTTGTCGGCGTGTCGTGCGGGATCATGGACCAGGCAATCTCGGCGGTAGGGCGTGCGGGCCACGCGATGCTGCTAGACTGCCGGTCGCTTGAAACGACCCTGGTCCCTCTGGGGTCCGATGTTGCCGTCGTGGTGACGGATACCGCAGTGACCCGTGGGCTTGTGGGATCGGCATATAACGACCGACGGGCCGAGTGTGAAGGTGCCTCCGCGCACTTTGCGACGGCTTATCCCAGTGTTCGCGCCCTGAGGGATGTCAGCGAGGTTCAATTCCAGGCCCACGCGAAGGAGCTTGCCGAGGTAGTCGCCAAACGGGCCCGGCACGTTGTCACCGAGAACGCGCGCGTCATCAATGCCGGCGAGGCATTCCGGCGTGGTGACCTCCCCGAGGTCGGGAGACTGATGTACGCCAGTCATGACAGCCTTCGAGACGATTTCGAGGTGACTGTTCCGGAACTCGACCTCCTGGTTGACCTCTCGCGATCAAAGGCAGGTGTTTTTGGGGCACGCATGACTGGGGCCGGGTTTGGCGGGTGCATCGTCGCCTTGGTCAAGCCCGAGGCCGTGGCTTCATACGTGGAGGAGATTGCAGCTGAGTACCGCACCGAAACCGGGCTAATTCCACGCGTGTTCGTGTGTCATGCAACTGATGGTGCGGGTGTAATCGGGTAGGACGCCCTTCACTGGCGTCGCGAGTTCACGATTGGTCTCGCCACGCCAGTGATAGGCACGTCTGCCGGATCAGATGCGACGGATGAGTGCGACGACTTTCCCTTGCACGACCAGGTCTTCAGACCGCACGTAGATGGGTTCCATGGTCTGGTTTGCCGGTTGCAACCGGACAAGGTTGCCCTCGCGGTAGAAGCGCTTTAGCGTTGCTTCGCCCTTCTCGCTGGAACTGTTGGTGATGAGGGCGACCACTGTGTCACCGTTTGAGGCGGTGGAACCGGGTCTGATGATCACAATGTCGCCGTCAGCGATGAGGTCCTCGACCATCGACTGTCCGCGGACCCGAAGGGCGTACGATGTGTCATCGGCGATGTCGAGGCCCACTTCGATCACGTCTGACGGGTCGGAGATTGCCTCAATGGGGGCGCCAGCCGCGATCCGACCGTGGATTGGAACGCGGACCGTCGACCGCGATCGATCGAAATCAATCGGAGCCCTTCCGGAGAGATTGTCCGAATCATTGCTGGCCGACACGATCCCGAGGGCCATCTCCCCCTCAGGGGTGAGGCGAACGCCACGCGCGGTGTTCGGATCGCGGACGAGAAATCCCTTCTTGTCCAAGGCGGTCAAGTGGTAGTCGATGTGTCCCGTTGAACCGATGTCCATCTTCTTGCCGATTTCGCGGTTCGTAGGTGGGCGACGATGTTCCCGGATATGACTGCCGATGAACTCGAGGATCTGCTGTTGCTTTTCACTGAGACCGACGACCATGGCCAACTCCTGAACAAGCCCGCGCCGGATACGACCTGCACGGCCGAAATGGAACCGGAAACGCGAACAGGTGTTCGATTTCCTTTGAGTATACCGGTCCAGAATTGGACACATGTTCGCATCCTGGCTGGTAGTTGCTCGATGGGCTCAAACTTTCTTCGGTGACTGGTCGACTTTCCATAAACATCGATACGAGGGCTACAATCGTTCTGCGATGGACCGAAGACGTGGGGCTGATGATCCGGACCTTCGGCCCGGCGTTCGCCCGGGGATCATTGATCTCGGCCCGGTTTCCTCCAGTCGAGACGTGGCGCGAAGTGGTCGGGATGACCGCGGTGGTGGCGATAGGTCGGTCACGCGCCAGGATCGGGGCAGAGGGGCCTCCGGTTCCGCGCGTGCCGAGACGAATGCACCCTCCGGTAAATCGTCATCAGAGACCGAGAATGACGAGGTTCGCGTAAGTGCCGACGGCACGGTTCGAATTCAGTGTGATGGTGGTGGCGCACTTGATGTCGCGACGGTTCCGTTGCTCGAATTGTCGACCGGACAAGGGCCGCGAAGTGCGTTCGTATCGCCGGGGACCGGACGTCGTGGGCCGTTCCTCGCGCTTGTTCACGGGGTTCCATCGGGGGTCGCACAGGCGTTCTATGATGCCGCTCGCAATGAGCTCGCGGTTGCGAATATCGATCCTGCGACTGCAGTGGGGCGGGCAGTTCGGGCTGGCTGCCGGGCCATCCGGTCACGGGTGCGCCGCCGGCACGACCTAGACGCGTTCGGCTTCACCGTTGTTCTTGTGGAGGCGACGTCACAACCATTCGCATTTGTGGCGCAGTTGCCACCGTGCCAGTTGTACGCAGTCGATGCCGAAGGTGTCCGGGCCGTACCCGAGATCCCGACTGGACTAAGCGTTGGCCAGGTGCGGAGCGATCGCCGCTGGGAAGTGGAAATCGAGATCGATCGCATCCCGTTGTCCCACGAGGTCAGGTTAGTCCTCACCGACGCGGCATTGCCGACGCGCATGGATCCGGCGACGTTGCAAGAGTTTCGACGCATGCCTGTTGCCCGCGCGGCTTCGATGTTGGTCGAGACACTTGGGGAACCGATCAACCCCATCCGGTCGCCGATCGGCGCAACAGGTGCCACTCTTTCGCCGGGAGATGCGCAGCCCGAGGCCATCGTCGTCCGGTTCGTGTTGCCACTCGCCCATCGAGCATCATCGTTTTCACTTCAGGGCTGGCGGGCGACCCTCGGAGCGGGCCGCGGTTTGTATGACCGGATGATGGGCACGGGTTGGCGTGACCGGGGTGCGTGGGATGCGGATGCCCGGGAAACCAGTGTCCGGCAACCGACCGGCGATCTTGAACGTGGTGGGCCGTGGGTCGCCACGGATGGATCAGTTGGGATTGAGCGCAGGCGGCGCAAGTCGCTCGGTGAACCCGAAGGTGCTGCTGTGGATCCGTCTCGAACGGGTTCTGAGGTGGGCGCGCCGGTATCGCCTTTTGGACGTGTGGTGCTTGTTCCTTCGACCCTTGCAGGTACGCCCTTGGCATCGGCACGGTACCCGCGAGTGACTAGTCCATGGGAGTGGTGGGACCGGTTAGTCGATCCACCGGCGTTCCTGCCTGGTGGACCGAGGGCGGCGCGCTTCCGCAGGCTGAGGAGATCGCTGTTGGTCCTTGCATCACTCGTCGCCGTTGGCGTTGTGGCATGGCAGTACGAACCCTTCGTCATTGCACCTGCGCGCAACATGCTTGTCCGGATTGCGCCACCACCGACTGCAACACCGTTGCCTCCTACCCCGACTACCCCGCCAGTTGTTGGCCGGACCATTGCGTCGGCCAGGGGGCGGTTCGTCGCGTTGGCGGTCCCTCCGAACACCGGTGCCGAACCTGGTGCGGTGGCTTCAGTCACGGCACGCCTGCTTGACGATGTGGGAGATATTGTCGGGATCCGGCTTGGACCGATGGAAGGCACACGTGATCCGGTGCCCCCGAGGCCAACGCCAGGCACTGGGCCTCAGCCGACGCCATTCCCCCCACGAGGCTTCCTGGCAACCGGCGGTGGCCTGATCCCGCGCGATGATGGTGTTCTCTACCTCGACCCGGGCGGGACGGTATCGGTTCTCGGCAACGCGGCGCAGCCTCCACGGGTAGTGCGGGTCCGTGGAACTGGGGGTTGGGTATCACCCGTTGCTGCGGTGGTATACGGGCCGTCGATGTACGTATTCGATGCCGGCAAGGATGGGGTGGGCTTGGTTTGGCGTCACCCGGCCACCGCAGGGGGCCAATATGACGCGGAACCCGTTGCCTGGCTTCAGGCGGGACAGCGCGCCGACTTGTCCCTTGCGTCTGATGTGGCGACGGACGGGGTTTTCTGGGTGTCCCGTCGAGACGGCACCATCTTGCGCTTGGCTGGAGGTCGCGCCGAGGTACTTGCCCTCTCAGGGGTCACCCCACCCGCCAGATCCCTCGGCGCAATATATACAGATCAGGCCACGAAGTCGCTCTACGTTATTGATGAACCATCGCGACGCATGCTTCGCCTCAACAAGGACGGTGCATTCGAGGGCGAGGTCTCTGGCGTGATTGCGCCTGGCGAGATTGCGCGTGGATTGTGGGTCGATGAAGGTGGCAAGCGGGCACTCGTGCTGACCACCCAGCGCCTCGCGCTCGTGACCCCACCGTAGTCGACCCAGTTGCCTGACCACTTGCATTCATTCCCACAGCACGGTGACCACTGCGCGCTTTGCGCCTGATCTGCGTCCTCACGAGCGTTCCAACAAGGAATCTCTGACCAGGCTGGTAGCTTGTCCCGGCACCCGAATGGATTGGAGTCATCCGTGTGTTGCGGGCCGCGTTATGTTCGAACGTCGCGTCGGTTGGGTATCCTGCCACGGAAGGAGCGGAGACGACTGATGTGGTACGGCCAGCGTGTTGCCGTCGTGTTTCCTGCCTACAACGAAGAGAAGAACATTGCCCAGGCAATCGATGACTTCTTTGCAGCCGGTGGGGGAACGATTGTTGACGACGTGTTCGCAGTGGACAACAACAGTCGGGACCGCACGTCCGAGCTGATCAAGGGCACGCGTGCGACCTACGTCCTGGAGACAAAGCAGGGCTACGGAAATGCCCTGCAACGTGGTTTGGCTGAGGCCGCTCGAAGTGGCGCGGAACTCATCGTGATGGCGGAACCGGACGGCACGTTTGCCGGCAAGGATGTGATGAAGTTGCTGGCGTTTGCCGATGACTTCGACCTCGTCCTCGGGACGCGCACGACACCGGAACTCATCTGGCAGGAGGCGAACATGGGTCGTTTCCTGCGGTGGGGGAACTGGGCCGTGGCAAAGTTCTTGCAAGTGCTTCATGATGGCCCGTCACTCTCGGACTGTGGCTGCACCTTGCGTCTTGTGCGCACCGACGCCTATCTGATGTTCGCTGGCAACCTCACGGTCGGGGCATCACACTTCCTGCCGGAGATGGTCTGCCTCGCGCTTGCTTCGGGAATGCGCCTCATCGAAATCCCGGTCAACTATCGCGGACGGGTCGGCGAGAGCAAGATCACCGGATCGTTGAACACAACGCTTCGTGTCGGGACGCGCATGATCCTGCTGATCATCGGGTACTGGCTGAAACGCCGGTTCGGATTCGGCGCGATTGATCCGCTGCCGGTAGGACGGCGACGGCCCTTGCATACACTCAGGTAGATGGCTGGCCCCGTGGGGTCGCCGGTCCCAGGTTGCCAGAGTGACTTGTTTGATCCGGACAGTTGTTGGTTCGCCGCCCACGCCCGTTTCGACGGGAGAGGGTCAGGGGGTGCTCTCAGGATGAGCTTCGCTGACCCTCTCCGACGGTCCCAAGATCCGGACCTACCCCTGTCCATCCACCTCACCAAATCGCGCCTGGCAGCATTACGACCGGCGTCGCGTGACCCCCGATGTGGTCGCGGCTTCGGCGACCGCTGCTGCCACGGCTTCCACCACGCGTCGATTGAACGCACTCGGGATGATGTAGTCCGCGCTCAGTTCCTCATCGGCCACGGTGCTGGCGATAGCGTAGGCGGCGGCGACCTTCATCTCTTCATTGATGGTCGTCGCACTTGCGTCAAGCGCGCCGCGGAAGATGCCCGGGAACGCAAGGACGTTATTGATCTGGTTCGGATAGTCGCTACGGCCGGTCGCAATGACACTGACGACGTCGGCAACATCCTCCGGACTGATCTCCGGATCCGGATTGGCGAGGGCGAACACGATGGGATGAGGCGCCATTCTCCGGATGTCGTCGACCGTGACCACGCCTGGCGCGGAGACGCCAACGAAGACATCGGCACCGACAAGGCAATCTCTCAGGGATCCGCGGACCCCAGAGGCGTTCGTGTGGACTGCAATCCACTCCTTCATGGAGTTCATGTTGTCAGCCCGGCCGGCATGGATTGCGCCGCTGCGGTCGCATCCGACGATGTTGTGCACGCCGCTCGCCAGCAGGATCTTGATGATCGCGACCCCAGCAGCGCCGATGCCGTTGACGACGATCTTCAGATCCTGAAGGGTGCGTCCGCTGAGACGGCACGCGTTGATCAGGGCACTCAGGACCACTACGGCAGTGCCATGCTGGTCGTCATGGAAGACCGGTATGTCGAGAAGTTCCCGAAGCCGTTCCTCGATTTCGAAGCACCTTGGTGCGCTGATGTCCTCGAGGTTGATGCCACCGAACGCGGGGGCGATGCGCACGACGGTTTCGATGATCTCGTCGGTGTCCTGGGTATCGAGGCAGATTGGGAACGCGTCAACGCGGCCGAACTCCTTGAACAGCATCGCCTTGCCTTCCATGACTGGCATGGCTGCGAGCGGGCCGAGGTTGCCAAGGCCCAGGATGGCGGATCCGTCACTGACCACGGCAACGGTATTGCGCTTGATCGTGAGAGCGAAGGCACGCGCGGGATCCTCGGCAATGGCACGGACAACGCGGGCGACACCTGGCGTGTAGGCCATCGACAAGTCGTCACGGGTTTTCAGGGGCGACTTCGACGTGACCTCAATCTTCCCACCAAGATGCATCAGGAAAGTCCGGTCGGACACGTTCACAACCGTGATGCCGTCGATCGCCTTGAGCGTCTCTACGATTGCCTCGCCGTGGCTGTCGTTCCGGCAGTTGATGGTGACATCGCGGGTGAGGATGCCTCGCTCCTGCCGAACAATGTCGATCGCGCCAATGTCCCCACCAGCCTCACCGATCGTGGAGGCGAGGCGTCCGAGCATTCCGGGCCTGTTCTCGATCTGGCAGCGGACGATGATGCTGTAGCTTGCGCTCGTTCGGCTCACGGGTGGCTCCGATCTACTGCTTATGGTCGGTTCGGCCCCCGCATCATATCCCGCGATGACCGCCGGTTGCCCGCAGCGATTCCGGTGGGTCAGCTGCACGTATCCGGGAGGTGAGGTCTTCTTGTTGCGCGCAAGTGATTGGCTCGGTGGTTGGCGCGTTGTGGCGTACCATCGTTTCCGGACCGCATCCCACCCCTATTCATGTACCCTTCGCCGAGGCCAAACCATACCCCTAGTTCCGAGCGCGCATGGATTTGCGCCTGGTTTGGGGGACTTCGATGGTCGTTGGGTCGCGCGGGCGGGTTCGCGGAGGATTGACTGGTGATACGCGAACCCTCGGCCACTGGAATGTCAGTCAGCACCGGACAGCGGGTGGGTTCGCATGGCGTGCAGGCCCCAGCGGGGTCAGATGGTGGGGATGGGGCACGTACCACCCCGCCGCCACTTCCGGCACCGGTGCGGATGACACGCCGGTTGGTTGGAGTGCATGCCTCACTACTTGCCGGGGCTGCCTTGGTCGCGTGCGGGACCGATGACGATCTCCCAGGCGTGCCTCGAATTGGTACGTCGCCCGGGAAAGTGATCTATGCCACATGGGGTGAGGTTGGCCCTCGTGCGGCGGAGCACTGGTCGTTGCTGAACTTCGAGAAGAATTACACGGACCTTCGGATCGACATCATCACCGCACTAGACCAAGCGACATACGTCGATCGCCTCGAGGCACTCATCTCCGGTGGCACGGACCCGGATGTCATGCGGGTGCCTGGGCAACTTGCTCAGAACATGTACGCCCGCGGGGCGGCGTTGCGTCTGGATGCGCTGGTAAAGCGGGACGGTTTTCGTCCAGATCACATTGCTCCGCCTTACGACGTTGGCACCTTCAAGCGCAACTGGTACGGATTTCCCCGGTCTCAGACGGCAGCGTGGGTAGTCTTTCACAATCGTGCCTGGTTCCAACGTCTTGGGATGGCCGATCCACTGCCGACGTGGACGTGGGAAGACTTCCTTGGGGTTGCGCGACGGCTGACAGGTACCGCACCGGGTGGTGGTGGGTGGGGAACGGCCATCGAACCGATGGCGTCATTCCCGCTCCCGTGGCTATGGGGTGCCGGTGGGGACGATGTCGACCGGGATGGAGCGAAGCCGCAACTTGACACACCCATGGTGCGCGAGGCGCTTACATGGATCATGTCGCTGCGGGAGACGCATCGGGTGGCGCCTCCCGCGGGCGTGGTGCGGGACATTGGCGACTTCGCTGCTGGGCGGGTCGCGATGTGGTTCGGCAATGCAGACGATGAGATGACGATTCGTCGCCATGGTGCACTGGACTTCGGGATTTCGCCGCAACCGAAGGGCCGGGTTGCTCAGGTTGGGGCTTACCAACCGGATGTGATCGCAATCGGTTCGCGCGCGTCAAACCCGGACGACGGTTGGGAACTCCTCCAGTTCCTGGTCGATCCCGACACGCAACGACTCGAGTTCGAACAGGGTCTGTGGCTTCCGCAGTCGAAGTCGATCACGGACGCAACCACGTACCGGACCCCGGGTTCGGCCCCGCATGACCGGCGGGCGTCGATCCCCGGTGCGCTCCTACGTGTCCGCACGCCAAACCTGTCACCGGCAACCGGGGCGATGCGACGCGCGGTCGGCGAGGCACTCACGCCATTCTGGGCCGGGCGGGTGTCACTTGAAACGGTGATCCCTCAGGCGATGGAGGTAGCGACGCAAGTGATGGCCAAGGGAGAGTGAGTGCGCACATGTCCGTCCATGAGATTGCCGGAAAAATCGCGACGTACCTGATCGCTACCGGGGCGACAGTTGCGGTTGCGGAGACGTCGGCGGGCGGGATGATCTCGGGCGCACTCCTGGGGGTAGCGGGCGCATCAGCGTGGTTCGGTGGCGGGGTGATTCCCTACTCCTCAAGGGTGCGCGAGACGTGGCTTGGTCTGGGCGCGGATGCATTCGGCAAGGATGGTGCCGTCAGCGCGGGAGCCGCCGTCTGTCTCGCGGAAGCAGTTCGTGCGGTCTCGGGTACGACATGGGGTCTTGCTGAGACTGGGATTGCGGGACCGCAATCGGGCCGCCGGTCGTCCAAGTCCGCAGGCCTCGTGTTCATCGCGGTGGTGGGACCGCTACCAGCCCCAATGGTGATCGAGGTGAGAACAGGTCTCGACGGACGGCTCGAGAACCAGGAAGCGTTCATGTCCGCTTCGCTACGTGCCTTCCTGACCGCACTCGAATCCGTTCCTGGTCAGTAGCAGTGTCGTGTTTCGATCATTGTCGCCACGGGTGGTGGGACATCGTCCGATAGGGTGGTCCCAAACGATGCGCGTGCGCGGATGCCCGTGGAAGCCACACTGGCGAGAGTGGCCGGAAGCTCAATCGGCCTCACCCTGGTGGCATACGGCAGGTTCTGGGGGGTGGCTAGGAGGTTGGCGAGGTCGGCATGCGTGGCTTCGTCGCGCGGCGCAACCAGGAAACCGGCCAAGGCGAAGAGGGTTCCCAACGAGGTGGTGCGGTCCGTGTAATACCGCGGGTTGAAAATCTGCACGATCTTGTCGAACCCAACCACGAACCAGAGACCCGCTTCGCTCAGATTGGCACAGGCGTGTCGGAGGGCACGGGCTTGGTCGACGTAGAGGCCGTGACTGACCAGAAGTCCGGAAAGGGATGCCCGCGCCAAGCGCGTGTCGTGCATGCTTGCCCAGTCGAGCGTCGTCTGCGTCGTCCATGCTCGGTCAACGAGGTCCATGCCAAGCGGGCGCATCTTGTCGACGGTATTCGGGCTGAGAATGAATGCTCCGGCATCGGCCGAGACGGTCGAGATGCCGCAGGCAAGCAGTTCCAGATGCGCCCAGTGCAATGGATTAAAGGAACCGGCGACGGTGACCAGCGATTGGCAATCCCGCCATGGCCGGGACGGATCCCCGGTCGCCTCGGCGACTGACGTGACTGTCGGGTCGGTCACAGATCCGAGATCCTGAAGCGCCTTCGTCAGCCGGGAGTGCGCCTCAGGGGCAGGAATATCGGTCCACATCATGCGTGTCTCAAAGAGCCATGAGTCGGGTACCCGGCCAGTTAGTTGAACCGACCGCTACCGGAACCATGCGAGGACCGAAGTGGCTGGATGTCATGCAGTGCGCGAAGGCAGCTGCCTGGCTGCCGTGCAGGGATTCGAACCCCAACTACTTGATTCAGAGTCAAGCGTCCTACCGTTAGACGACACGGCACTGCGGCTGTGATCGTAGCACAGGACGGCCGGCATTCGCCTCGAACTGGTCGAGCCGGTATGGCCGCGCAGTGTGCCAGCCCGGTCTGATCGGGCGTGTGGG
>CANFGH010000018.1 GCA_947446285.1 Chloroflexota bacterium | reverse complement strand
GCGGTCTGGCGCCGAGGCACTGCGCGATGCCCTTCTTGAACGTGGCCGGTCTGTCGAATTCCACACTTTTGACGGTGGGCACGATGGTTGGTACTGGGGTGACCACCTCTGGGAATATTTACCCTTCTATGCGGGCGCATTTGCTCGCAACGGGGTCACCCTTCCGCGCTGATGTCTCCGTACGGTGGTAACAGTGGTGCTAGACTCGTTTTCGGATTGCCGTGTGGCGTGGTGTCAACCGTGCCGGTGGACAGGCGTCCGGTGTAATGGCGGGACATCGCCATTGGTCCGATGGGACCGATTGGATTTCGGGTCGGGGGGTCGTGCCTGACGTCCCGGAGTGAGACAATTGATCAGCGGTCCGGGTACGTTGCCCGGACCTGTGTGGGGCCACCCGGGGCGGGTGTGCCGGAGGCAGGAATGGCTACGAAGGTAGAACACGCGGCGACAGCGGTCGTCGAACACGGTCTCTATATCGATGGCGAGTGGCGCGCTTCCCATAGCGGGAAGTCGTTTGCGGTGCGCAATCCGGCCACGGGTGAGGTGATCGCCAAGTGCGCCGATGGTGGTCGCGCCGAGACGACCGAAGCCATCGAGGCTGCGCACCGTGCCTTCCCGGCATGGAGCAAGTTGCCCGCCGAGGTTCGTGCCGGGTATCTCTCAAAGGCCGCGGCGCTGATGATCGAGCGCGTCAATGAACTCGCCGAGATCCTTACCCTTGAGAACGGCAAGCCGCTGGCCGAAAGCATTGGCGAGACCCGTGGCGCCGCATCCTTCTTCCAGTGGAACGCCGAAGAGGCGCGTCGCATCTACGGCGAAGTCGTGCCGTCGGCCCGCACCGATTCGCGGATCCTGACGATCAAGCAGCCGGTCGGAGTGGTCGCGGCGATCACCCCCTGGAACTTCCCGTGCAGCATGGTGACCCGCAAGCTCGGACCCGCCTTGGCTGCCGGGTGCACCGCGGTCTTGCGTCCGGCCCGTGCGACCCCGCTGATCGCGATCGCGATCTACAAGATCCTCGAGGAAGTCGGGATCCCGAAGGGTGTCGTCAACCTCATCACCGGCACCGACTCCGCCGGCATGGGTGACGAACTCGCCACCAACCCCAAGGTCCGCAAGCTCACCTTCACCGGATCGACCGAGGTTGGCAAGCAACTCATCGCCAAGTGCGCCACGACTGTCAAGCGCGTTTCAATGGAACTCGGTGGACATGCGCCGTTCATCGTCTTCGACGATGCCGACATGGACAAGGCTGCCGATGCCGTCGTCCTGAGCCGCTTCCGCAATGCCGGACAGACCTGCATTTGCACCAACCGGGTGTACGTGCAGAAGTCAATTGCTGGGGCCTTCACCGAGAAAGTTGCGTCGCGCGTCTCCGCACTGAAGGTCGGCAACGGTCTCGAGGCCGGCGTCCAGGTCGGCCCGCTGATCGATGAGCATGGGTTCCGCAAGGTTGAGGAGCATGTCCGCGACGCCGTTGCCCGCGGTGGCACCGTCCTCGCCGGTGGCAAGCCATTCTCCACCCCGACCAATGGTCATGCGAATGGCCACGCCAACGGGAATGGCAATGGCCACCTCCATGGATGGTTCTTCGAGCCAACCGTCATCGGCAATGCCCATCCCGAGATGCTCGTCATGCACGAGGAGACCTTCGGTCCCGTGCTCCCGATCATGGAGTTCGAGACCGAGGAAGAGGCCATTTCCATGGCCAACGACACGCCGTACGGCCTCGCCGCGTATTTCTTCACGCGCGATGTCGGGCGTCTCTTCCGGGTTGCCGAGGGTCTTGAGTACGGCATCGTGGGCGCAAACGACCCACTGCCAACCGGTCCCCACATCCCGTTCGGCGGGTTCAAGGAGTCAGGCGTCGCCCGCGAGAACGGCTCCGACGGCATCAACCACTTCCTCGAAGTCAAGGCCATCTCCATCGGCCTCTAGGGTTCGGGCAACCGGCGACGTGTACGCTTCGGTCATTGATGTGATCGGTGCGCGCACGTTCGGTCCGGCGGCACACCGGTCGTGCGGGGGTCTCGTGGCCCCCGCACACCCCTGATCTGGAGTGCCAACGCCATGCCCCGCAAGTCTCCCCGCCCTGCGCCGGTGGTTTCAGACGCTGAGACGGATGCGACCGCCGAAGAGGCGTTCCCCGACCCGGGCACCCCTTCCGGGCGCGTCCTCGCCACCTTGATCGGCGCCCACGTTCCCGGAACCCCGGCAAC
Organism: Chloroflexota bacterium; assembly: GCA_947446285.1. Classification (GTDB taxonomy): domain Bacteria; phylum Chloroflexota; class UBA11872; order UBA12225; family UBA12225; genus UBA12225. The sequence continues at coordinate 38,980 of CANFGH010000018.1, read as the reverse complement.
GTGGGCAGCTTCGGATCTATACCGGAGCGCCGGCCTCGCGGGTGACACCGCCGAAGCTGCCCTCGCCGATCTTCAAGCGAGGCGGATTGTCGATGTCCAGGCCACTCCCGGTAGCGCATCCAGGCGCCTGACGGTCCTGCTTGCCCCTCCCCTTGACGAGTATGGCGTCGTGCCATCGTGGGGTCAGTCCCCCGATGCTGACCAATCCGGATCCGACATGCCTTCCGGAGACGATGCCTCGGGTCCCGGTTCATCATCCGTGTGGTCGGTTGTTCGTTCTGGCACGGCCGGGCGGGTCAGGCCCGTTGGTGGCGAGGCACGCGTGGTTGACAATGGATCCGACCGGCCCTCCGGTGCCGAGGAGACCGCGGTTGCCCGGCAGTTCCTCGAGCGGGTCGAACGCCTCCTGATCGAATGTGATGAATGGCGCCGACGCGCCCTGTCAGCCGAGGACCGGGCCGGTTCTCTCGAACGTCAGGTGCGGGCGGTTGAACGTCGCACCGAAGCCATCCAGACCCGTCTTGATGTGGCGACTGATCGCCTGCGGGCATGGGCTGAACTTTCCAAGCGCATGCAGCAACTCTCCCGCCAGGCCGACGTCCTTGCCCGTGCCCGGGGGGCGCCACGCCCGCGTGAAACCGTCGAGACGGTCGCCAAGTCCGGTGGGGCGGTCCCTGCAGGTGCCGACGCTCGCTCCGAAGACCCTTCTGGGTCGGGCGAGACCCTAGTCGCAAACGCGTCCTGAGCTACCGCTTCCGGTGCACCAGTCTTCGTGCCGTTGGTGCGATACTGTCGGCAAACGGCAATCTGTCATCAGGCATCACTCCGTGATGCCCCACCGAATTCGTCAGGGGTGATCAAGTGGAATACCGCACATTGGGACAGACGGGCCAGAAGTTGTCGGTCATCGGGTTTGGTGGCATCGTCGTCAACGAGACCCCTCAGGACGAGGCCAACCGCCTTGTCGCATCCGCGGTAGCGCGCGGGGTCAACTACTTCGACGTCGCCCCGAGTTATGGCGAGGCCGAGGATCGTCTCGGACCGGCGTTGCGCCCGCACCGGGATGGGGTCTTCCTTGCGTGCAAGACGGGCATGCGGGATGCGGTCGGCGCCCGTGCCGAACTTGAATCATCACTCGCCAAGATGCACACCGATCACTTCGATCTCTACCAGTTGCATGCGATGACCAAGATGGAGGATGTCGAGACCGTCCTGGGACCCGGCGGTGCGATGGAGACCTTCCTGCGTGCACGTGACGAGGGCAAGGTCAAGTACCTAGGGTTCAGTGCGCACTCAACCGAGGCTGCGGTTGCCCTTCTCGACCGGTTCCCCTTCGACTCCGTGTTGTTCCCCTTGAACTTCTGCACGTACCTCGAAGGAAACTTTGGACCGCAGGTGGTTGAAGCGGCCAAGCGCCGTGGTGCAGGCATCCTCGCCCTCAAGGGCATGGCGAAGACCAAGTGGCCTGAAGGGACGACGCGCGAGGATCGCAAGTGGCGCAAGGCGTGGTACGAACCCATCGAGGATCGTGCCCACGCGGCGCTTGCCCTCCGCTTCACTCTCGGCCTCGGGGTCACCGCTGCAATCCCTCCCGGACACGTCGAGTTCTTCGACCTTGCCTTGGAAATCGCGGCTGACCTCCGGCCCCTCAACCCGGCCGAACTCGCCTCCATTGAAACCCTCGCCCACGCCACCGAACCGTTGTTCCGCACCGCGGCGTAGGCACAGTTCCTGGGGGCATGGCGGGACTCGCTATGCCCTCAGGGTCCGTCCGCACCGCCAACCCGCCCGACCCATCGTGTACCTTGTCTCCCCGACATGCGTACGAGCACCGATACCCCAACTACCATTGCCGTCTGGCCCGATGCGCCCAAAGGTGCCTCCGACGGTGCGGATACCGTCCAGCTCACCCCATTCCTACTTGGACATGACGGGACACACGCTCCCCGCGGGGCAGTGATCGTCCTGCCGGGTGGTGGGTACCGCATGCGGGCTGAACATGAGGGTGATCCGATCGCCAGGTGGGTCAATAGTCTCGGGTATCACGCCTTCGTGGTCTCCTACCGGGTGGCGCCTCACCGTCATCCGGCGCCAATGCAGGACGCCCAGCGCGCGATCCGGATCGTCCGCCACCGTGCATCAGAGTGGGGCATCGACCCGGACGCCATCGGGGTCATCGGCTTTTCCGCCGGTGGACACCTTGTCGCGACGGTGTCCACGCAGTTTGACTTGGGCCGGACGGATGCCTCTGATCCGGTCCTCCAGACCTCCTGCCGACCCGACTTCGCAATCCTGTGCTACCCGGTCATCTCATTCATAGAAGAGGTGCACCAGGGATGCATCGACAATCTCCTCGGGCCAGATGCCGACCCGGCGGCGCGGCGCGAGATGAGTGCTGAGTTGAATGTCACCGCCGACACGCCCCCGTCCTTCATCTGGCACACCGTGGAAGATCAGTCCGTCCCGGTGAACCACCCCCTCGTCTACGCGCGTGCTCTCGGCGCCTCCGGCGTGCCTTACGCCTTGCACATCTTCCCGGCCGGCCGGCACGGTCTTGGTCTGGCGGACGGGCACCCCGCCGGTGAGTGGACGGCACTTGCCTCGACCTGGATGGCAGGCCTTCGCGCGTAGTCATCGCTGTCCAGCCTCACCCTGGTTGGCTTAGCGTGCCTGGCCGGGTGATCAGATGGAGTGCGGAGCGGGCGTATCCGCATCCACTGCGTGATGCTCGGCGTCGATCGCCGTAATCGCCTGGTCGGCGCTCCAGTGGACACGCCCAGTTCCCAAGCGTTCCAAGACGCCGGATCTCTCCAGACGACGCCTCGATGCCGGTTGCAACCCCACCAGATGGACCGAACCTCCACCGTGATGCTGCCGAAGGATTGTCTCCTCGATCGCCTGGACACCGACGGCGTCGAGCGTCGGCATGCCTCGCAGGGACAGGATCAGCGCCGTCGACGTTGGTACATCCTCGAGAGCTTCCAGAAACGTCGAGATATTCCCGAAGAAGAGTGGCCCAGTCACGTACACCACCTCGACACCCGGGTGGTCACCGCGTAACTCCTGACCACGCTCTTTCATGCGGGTCCCGTCGACCGGTTGCCGGCTGACGTCAATCACGCTCGCTTGACGTACAAACCACAGGACTGAGACCACCATCCCGATCACCACGGCTTGGGTGAGGTTGAACACGTACGTTGCGACCATGGTGACCAGCATGACTGCCACGGCGTGCCAGAGCCGACGGTGCACGAAAAAGCGCATCGTCGCCCAGTCATTGACCCGCACCGAGGTCACCAGAAGTACCCCACCGAGGGCGGCCAATGGGACCCGTTCCAAGGCCGGGCCGATCAGCAATGCCGCCGCTAGCAGCACCAACCCATGGATGATCGGAACCAGACGGGTGCGCCCTCCGCTCCGGATAGCCACCGACGTCCTCGCCACGGCGGCCGATGCCGGTACCCCGCCGAGGAACGGAATGATCAGGTTGCCTAGGCCAAGCGCGATCAACTCCTGATCGTTGTTCATCTTCACGCCAGTCAGGTTTCCCCCGACGGTCCCGCACAGCAGCGACTTGATCGACGCGAGGACCGCGATGGACATGGCCGGCGCGACGAGCATCGCAACCCCGTCCACCGTGATCGATGACGGATCGAGGCGGTCCGGCAGAAGGATCGTGCGCGGGATATGGCCGATCATGTGGACCGGCCAGTCGAGCAGGTTCGCGACGATGGTGGCGATGGCAATGCCGAGGAGCGACGCCGGGATGTTGCGGTTCCACCTCGGGACGGTCACCATGGTGCCGATCACGATGGCGGTGACCACAATCGCATGCCAGTCAATCAACCCAAGATTTTCGATGACCGCCATGAAATGGAGGTACTGTTGCGGGAAGTTCCCGATTTCCAACCCGAGAACGTTGTCCAGTTGTCCTGATGCGATCACCAGGGCGATACCGGACGTGAACCCGACAATCACCGGACTGGGGATGAACTGGATCAGGCGGCCCATCCGGAACAGGCCGAGGCCCATGATGATCAGTCCGGCCATTGCCCCGGCCAGCCACATGCCGGGCAGTCCATAGGTCGCCGTGATGCCTACCAGGATGGCCGCCATCGCCCCGGTCGGTCCCGATACCTGGAACGGTGCGCCTCCCAGGGAGCCCATCACGAGGCCTGAAATGATTGCGGTTACCAGCCCGGCAGCCGCCGTTGCGCCCGATGCGACGCCGAACGCAAGGGCGAGGGGCAGACTGACCGCGCCGACATTGAGGCCCGCCAGCACGTCAGCGGTCAGGTGGACACGGGTATATCCGGTGAACTCGCGTCTCCAGAGGCCTACGAGCGCAAGCGAACTTGCTGGACCCGTCGTTCCTGATCGCCCCGGCGGCGGAGGTGAGGCCACGCTGGCAGCCGCCATCAGCGCCTCTCTCCCCTCAGCTGCCGATGCGAGGGAAGGGCAGGTGGTAGGCGCACTCCGTCGAGGTCACTTCCCCTCGCCCTCTGCGGCCCCAGCTGTGCAGCATTGGTCGCGAGGGCCATCATCGTCCTGTCACTTCCGCCCATGCCTGAGCCACCCGGCGCATCAGCGTTGAGCGAGTTCCATGGACATTCCTACGCGGACGAGGACGCCGGTCGAACGGTCACGGTGCGCGGTGGACGCACGATAACCGCAACCACGAAAGCGGCGGCGGCACACGCCACACTGACCGCGAAAACCGTCTGGAATCCCAGCATCAGTGCAGCCGACGGCGCCTCGAGCTCGGAGACCCCAGCCGGAGCATTCGCAAGCACCACCCCGGTCCAGAGGGCGCCGGCGGTCGCCTGTCCGAACGACTGGGCGAGGTTGCGGTTGAGGGCGACCATCCCGCCAACCAGGCCATAGCGTTCCCGCGGGGCACTCTCGTAGATGGCACTGTTGTTCGGCACGAGGAAGAGCGACTGCCCAATCCCGATCACCAGCAGACTGATGAGCAGGGGCGTCGTTGTCCCGGCGTCCGGCAGGAAGACCAGCGAAAGCAGCCCAAGGGCCGTCGTGGTTGCCCCGATCCCCGCCAGGGTCCGGACCCCGATGCGGTCCGACAGGTAGCCACTGATCGGGGCAATCGCCGCGCTCGTTGCCGGGATCACGATCAGCCTCGCCCCGATCTGGCTGGCCGGCAGGTGCAGGACGAGTGCCAGGTAGAAAGGCACGAGCAGCCCGACCGGTGCGAGCGTGATGAACAGCAGGAAGGCCGATGCCAAGGCAGCGACGAATCCCTTGCTTTGGAAGAGCACCAGATCGATCAATGGGTGCGCCACCCGCCGTTCGACGACGACCAAGGCAACAATTGCCCCGATCCCGATGGCGATCGCACCGATGGTGAGCGGGCTCTCCCATCCCCAGTGGGACCCTTGGGTTACACCCAGAAGCGTCGCTCCCGCACCAGTCACCAGCAGGATAGCCCCGGCGAGATCGAATGGTTGACCTGCTTGCCGTGGCGACTTCCCAAGCAATCGCAATCCCATGAAGATTGCCATCACGCTGATCGGGACATTCACGTAGAAGGCCCAGCGCCAGCCGATGAATTCGGTAATGAACCCGCCGATGACTGGCCCGGAGAGTAACCCGATGGAAACGACGGAACTCTGCAACCCGAGGGCCCGCCCACGTTCCTTTGCCGGAAATGCCGAAGCGACCAGTGCCCCGATGTTGGCCTGGATCAATGCGCCGGCAATGCCCTGGATGACCCGTGCAAGGATCAGCCAGTAGACACCGGGCGCAAGTCCACACAGGATTGACGCCAGTCCGAATGCACCGAACCCGAACAGGAAGACGTCCCGGCGCCCGCGCAGGTCGGCGAGCTTGCCAGCCGGAAGCAGGAACCCGGTCACCGAAAGCACGTAGCCAAGCGACACCCACTGGGTGATGGTCAGCGCTGCGTCAAACTCACGGGCCAGTGCCGGCAGCGCCACATTGACCACGCCACTGTCCAGGGTGACCATGAAAATGCCACTGCCCGAGACAAACAGCACCTTCCACTTGAAGTAGGGGTCATCAGGCGGTGCAATTGGTGAAGTCGGCGGAGAGGCCGTTGGGCGAACCTGGTTCGCGAGTGCCTCGGGGGAATTCTGACTCATCACGGGATCCGATGCGTCTGCGGTCGTCAGGTTTCAGGGAGCAACAGCCCCTCTCCCGCCGCAACGGGAGAGGGGTAGGTCCTTGGGAACGTCCCGGGGCGCATCATTCGCGCGGGGCAGCTTCCTTGAGGGCCTGGTCGATGGCGTTCCGTATCAGGCGTGAATCCGGGTCAGTTGCCGGCGCCCAACGGCCGACCAGCGTTCCGTCGCGGCCGATCAGGAACTTCGCAAAGTTCCACTCCACCTTGCCTGGCTTCAACGGTTGCGTTGTCAGCCAGTGATAGATCGGATGAATCTCCCGTCCCACGCAGTGAACCTTGTCGAACAGTTGGTAGGTCGCGCCGTACTCACGTCGACAGAATGCGGCGATTTCCGGCAGGTCACCCGGTTCCTCATTGGCGAAGTCATTGCAGGGAAACCCGAGAACGCGGAATCTCTTCGGCCCGTATCGCTTCTCGAGGCCGGCCAGCACACCGTGCTGGGGAGTGTGGCCTCAATAACTCGCCGTGTTGACGATCATCAGGACATCGCCACGGTACGGCGCGAGTGTCGTCGGGTTGCCTTCGGCGTCGTTGATCGTGATGCTGTAGATCGTTTCCGGCGTCTTTAGTGCGGGCATTGTCGGTGTCCTTCATGGGGGAATTGCCCTTTCCCGCTTGGGAAAGGAGTGGGGTCATGGAGCGGAGACGGGGTGAGAAGGGGCCTTCTATTGGACTGGGTGTCGGCAGGGTACGTTCTCACGCAACTGGCGCGAACGTCACCCCACCACGCTTGGCTGCATCGGTCAGCGTGCGGTAACTCCGGGCTGCGACCTCTGCGGGATCGTAGTCCGGCCGGTTCTGCACCATCTTGCTGATCTCGACGGTGATTGCCCCGTGGTAGCCAGCCTTCTCGATCGCCGGCAGGTACGCCGCGTAGTCGAATGTTCCCTCGCCGGGCACAAGGAACTCGAACCCCGGCGCAATGCCACGCTGGTCCTTCATATGGGTATGCACCGCATACTGGGTCAACTGGGGCACGTATGCATGGAAGTCACAGCCCATCACCTCGAAGTGGCTGTTGTCGAAATTCAACCGAAAGTTCGGTGAGTCCACGGCGTCCAGAACCCACTGCACGCGGTCCGGCAGGTCGAGTGCCTGCCCGACGTGCGGTTCCAGTGCGACGATCACGCCAAGGTGTGCCCCGGCACGCGCAAGTTCCGCGAAATTGTCCGCGATCTGTTGGCGGTGGGTATCGAACTGTTCCGGAAGGCCGAATCCCATGGTCACCACACACGGTGGTCCGGATGGTCCCGCCAGGCGCACCGCGAGTTCCATGCCCGCGATCACCCGGGCGCACGCATGGGCACGCACCGCCGGGTCGGTCTCAAGCAGGTTTCCGTGGCAGGCGATTGACGGCAATTCCAATCCGGAGTCGTCAAGCGCGCGCCTGATATCCCGCACCTCGGTATCGGTCACCGTCATCGGGTTGAGGGCATCCGTATCCCCGCCGACCAATTCGATGGCTTGGTAGCCCAATCCATGCACCAGTGATATCTGGTCCCGAACCGGCATCGTCGACATCGCCCACGCACTGAATCCCAGACGCATTGTCATCCTCGCTCCATTCGTACGCAGTCACGATACCGTCGCACGGGGTCCCGCGTCGCCCGTGCCCCTGATTCGGGTTTTACCCCTCCCCCAGGGGGGTAGGGGGTGTGGTACGTTTGCCATGACGTCGCTTTCCGTCCGGGGTACTGGCGCAACGCGGCGAGAACGAGAGAACACCGTGGCTACACCGAACCGCCGCTCCCATGTCCTGAACCGATTGAAGAGCATCGACGGTCACCTCCGGGGTGTGATGCGCATGGTTGAGGACGATGCGTACTGCATCGACGTCATCCAGCAGTTGCAGGCGGTTCAGGGCGCGGTCGGGCGTGTCGCGTCGGTCTTGCTTGAAGACCATCTCCAGACCTGCGTCACGCATGCCATCCAGGGCAACGACAGCGACGAGCGGACGCGTGTCATCGGAGAACTCCTTCGATTGTTCGACGCCGGCGCACGCACCACCAGTGACGAAGTGGCACCTGTTGCCAACGGCAGTATTCCCGACGGGGAGGTGGGTGGCCCCTTCCAGCATGTGTCCGAGGCTTCCGGTATTCCCGCCGCGGTCCGGATTACACGATGACCGTTGACGCACCCCACACCATGCAATCACCCGGTGAGCACGAGTCCCTTCGAGTAGCCGCATCGCGCGAAACCCTTGAGTTCGCATCAGGCGAAGTGATCCTCCAGATCACGGGCATGACCTGCGCGTCGTGCGTCCGCCGGGTGGAAAAGGCGACTCTCAAAGTCCCTGGGATCGTTGAAGCGTCCGTCAACCTTGCCACGGAGCGCGCGCGCATCCGGTTCGCGGATGGCGTTGTCCGTGACGCCGCCGTTCTGCTCGATGCCGTCCGCCGTGCGGGGTACGACGCGCACGTCGTGGCCGACCACGTGCAGCACACCGTGGTTGTGCAGGATTCCCCGGACACCGCAGTTGAGATTGCCGGTGGGTCGGAAGCGGGCGAACTTGCCTCGCGGGCCGGCATCGGTCTTGCTGCGTATTCCCTTGTGACCTCTGGCGTCATCATGTCCCTGATGTTCTGGCCGGGCGCTGCAAGGGGGTGGCCCAACCTTCCAGTCTCCATGCAGGTCCTCCATTGGACCTTGCTCGCGATGGCGACACCGGTCCAGTTCTGGGCGGGTGCCGGTTTCTACCGGAGTGCTTGGAACGCCCTGCGTCACGGGTCGGCGAACATGCACTCGCTCGTCGCTGCCGGAACGACGGCGGCGTATGCCTGGAGTGCTGTCGTCACCGTCTTCCCCGACTGGTTTGCGGGATCCGGTGTCGCCGCCGAGACGTGGTTCGATACGTCGACCGTAATCATCGGGCTCATCCTAGCCGGGCGGTACCTCGAGGACCGGGCGCGTCGGCAGACTGGTCTCGCAATTGGCAAGCTGCTGTCCCTGCAACCGCCTGAAGCAATCCTGCTGGACGGTGACCTCGAACGCCGGGTTGCCGTTGCGACCGTCCGGGTAGGGGATCGCCTCCGGGTCCGGCCCGGGTCTCGCGTCCCGGTCGATGGCACCGTGCTTGAGGGCCGTTCAAGCGTGGACGAATCCATGCTCACTGGCGAAAGCATGCCGGTCTCCCGCGCGGCGGGCGATCAGGTGATTGGTGCCACGCTCAATGGGACGGGCAGCTTTGTCATGCAGGCCACCCGCGTCGGGCGCGATACGACGCTCGCCCAGGTCGTCCGGCTCGTTGAGGACGCCCAGGCCTCCAAGGCACCTGTCCAGCGCCTCGCCGACCGGGTCGCCGAGGTCTTCGTACCGGTCGTGTTCATCCTCGCTGCGGTGACGTTCCTGCTTTGGTGGTTCCTCGGGCCGGAACCCCGGATCGGGCACGCGCTCTCCTCCATGATCGCCGTCCTCATCATTGCCTGTCCGTGTGCGATGGGACTTGCCACGCCAACCGCCATCATCGTCGCTACTGGCGAAGGAGCCGCGCGTGGTGTCCTGATCCGTGGGGGTGATGCCCTGGAGCGTGCGGGCGTCGTCACGACCGTTGTCCTCGACAAGACCGGAACGCTTACGACCGGGCATCCCGCTCTGACCGATCTCTGGGTTGATCCTGCGTATCCAGGTGCAGGCGGACGCACCGCGCGGGCAACGATCCTGGGTCTGGTCGCCGGCGCCGAACGCCAATCGGAACACCCGCTTGGCGAGGCGATTGTCCGCGCCGCCCGGGCCGAGGGCATCGATATTCCGGAACCGGTGCAGTTCTCCTCGGTGCCCGGTAGGGGACTGGAGGCCACGGTCGACGGTCGGCATCTCATCGTCGGATCGGCCGATCACCTTGGTTCGCGCGGCATTCAAGTTGGATCGTTGCTTGCGGAAGCGGCGTCCATCTCAAGGAGTGGACGCACTGCAATCTTCGTCGCCATCGACGGCCTCCCCGCTGCGGTAGTCGGGGTCGCGGACACCTTGAAGCCCACATCGGTCGGGGCGGTCCTGGCATTCCGTGCCCTTGGCCTTGACGTCTGGATGCTGACCGGCGACAGTGCGGCGACGGCAGCCGCGATTGCCCTCGAGGCCGGGATTGCCATGGACCGTGTCATCGCGGGCGTGCTGCCAAGTGGCAAGGCGGACGTGATCGCCCGGCTACAGGCCGATGGCAACATCGTCGCGATGGTCGGTGACGGCGTCAATGACGCACCCGCGCTTGCCCGCGCGGATCTCGGCGTCGCTGTCGGGACCGGCACTGACGTCGCGATTGCCGCGTCAGACATCACGCTGGTCGGGGGCGACCTCAATGGCGTCGTCGAAGCGATCCGGTTGAGCCGTCAAACCGTCACGGTCATCAAGCAGAACCTGTTCTGGGCGTTTGCCTACAACGTGATCCTGATCCCCGTGGCGATGGGGGTGCTGTATCCCTTCACCGGCACGATCCTGAACCCCGGACTTGCTGCCGGTGCGATGGCGTTGTCAAGTGTTTCGGTGATCACCAACTCGCTGCGGCTCCGCCGCGGGACTGGCCCAGCCGATCCGGTGATCCCGGCAAGGACCCGTCTTCTGGCAACGGCGGGGGCACTCGGTATCGTCATCGGTGGGGCTGGTCTCGGGCTTGGCATCCAGGCAACCGGATTGAAGGCACCAGCACAACTTGAGCCGGTCGCGATTGCCGTGGTTGCGCGCGACGGGGCCTTTTCCCCATCGTCAATGCGCCTGACGGTCGGGCAACCGGTCACGATCAGCTTCGAGAACCGTGGAAGCACGGCGCACGACCTCACGGTCCTTGGTGGTATCCGGGTCAGTGACCTGGTGGTGACCGATGCCATGGCCGGGGCTGCCCATGTGATGGGTGGAACCAATCCGGTCAGGGTCGCAGCAAGCCCGGGAAAGACCGGCACGATTGCGTTTGTCCCCGTCAGTGCCGGTGTCTACCCCCTGATTTGCACCGAGGCAGGGCAGAAGGAGGCCGGCATGGTCGCCGCCCTCACCGTGGTTGCCGAATGACCAATCGCCGTGGAATGGCTTGGACACCCCTCTCGTCCGGACGGTGAACGTTGAAAGGTAGAACTGTGACACGGAACAGGAAGTTGGCAGTCGGTGGAGCAGTGACGATGATTGTTGGTGGTCTCATCGGGGTGGTCGTGCTTGCCACTAGCGGACCCGCAGCGGGACCCGCCCAGACGGTGGTGGCGCGAGAAATGGCCTACGTACCGATTGAGGTGAAGGGGGTCGTAGGAAGGCCAGTCACCATCCAGTTGAAAAACGAGGGTCTCCTTGAACACGACTTCAACGTTTTGGGGATCCGCGCGAGTGGGGTCAAGGCAGTTGATGCCGGAGTCAGTTCCGCGCACGGAAGCGCGCATGGATCCGCCCCCGAGGCGGTCCACGTCGCGGCTGGACCCGGCAAGACCAGCACCCTTACCTTCACGCCACTGGTAGCTGGCGAATTCCCGGTCGCGTGTTCGGTCCCCGGCCACAAGGAGGCGGGCATGGTGGGGACCCTGACCGTCACCGCAGAATAGATTGCCGTTCCCACCCGGTACACGTCAGCACGATGCGTCGTGCGAGTGTTGAACCAGTCATGAAAGGCGAAAATTGATGACCAGTGTGCTTTTGACCGTTCCGGAGATTTCCTGCGCCCATTGCGCCCAGTCGATCGTGAAGGCGCTAGCGCCTGAAGCAGGCGTCACGCACGTGTCGGTAGACGTGGATCACCAGCAGGTGCGTCTCGATTTCGATCCATCGACAATCTCTCTCGACCGCGTACGGGAGATCATGGAGGAAGAGGAATACCCGGTCACGGAGGTTGCGGAGGTCGCCCAGGCCTGACCGCATACCGCAGTCCGGCGGGTGTTCTCCCGTGCTACCCTCCCACGCCGGAAGGGTGCCGGGGGCCGGGTGTTGGCCGGTCCGCCCTGCACCACCGATGCAAGGAGAGACCATGGCACCACCCGCCGGAAGCCCGCCACCTGAGAGCGTGCACGCCAATCTCACGCCCAACGTCCATGTCCCTTGGGAACCGACGCGCACGATGCCGCACATCAAGATCACGAATGTGAAGGTGATCTGCACCGCGCCGGACGGCATCCGTCTCGTCGTGGTGAAGGTCGAAACATCGGATCCCGGCCTCTATGGGTGGGGATGCGCAACGTTCACCCAGCGCCCGCTCGCGGTTGTCTCGGCCATCGAGGACTATCTGAAGCCGATGGTCATCGGGAGGGACCCGAACGACATCGAGGACATCTGGCAGACGGCCTTCACCAGTGGCTACTGGCGGTCCGGGCCGATCATGCACAACGCCATGAGCGGCATTGACCAGGCCCTCTGGGATATCAAGGGCAAGCGCGCCGGGATGCCCCTGTATGAAATCTTCGGTGGCAAGTCCCGTCAGGCGGTTTCCCTGTACGGGCATGCGTCCGGCCGGGATATCCACGAACTCGAGGACAGCATCCGCGGGTACGTCGAGCGGGGCTACCGCTACGTACGGTGCCAGATGGCCGTGCCAGGCATGTCCATGTACGGAACCCGGGCGAACCTTCCCGAAGGCGACGGCCACAGCATCGCTGCCGACGGGACCCCTCGCCTCAACCGGTCACTGCCGTCATTCGAGCCTACCCCGTATTGCCGCATGGTCCCGCGCATGTTCGAGCGCCTGCGGGGCACCTTCGGCGACGAACTCGAGTTCTGCCATGATGTTCACGAGAACATCCCCCCGATCCAGGCCGTCCAGTTGGCAAAGGACGTCGAGCCCTATCACCTGTTTTTCCTGGAAGACGCCCTCGCACCTGAGGACATCGACTACTTCCGCATCATCCGTCAGCAGACCAGCACACCACTCGCGATGGGCGAACTCTTCGTCAACGTCAATGAGTACCTGCCGTTGGTTCGCGATCGACTGATCGACTTCATGCGGGTCCATATCTCGGACATCGGGGGTCTCACGCCCGCCAGGAAGTTGGCAGCCCTGTGCGAGTTCTTCGCGGTCCGCAGTGCATGGCACGGCCCGGGAGATGTCTCCCCGATCGGCCACGCAGCCAACACGCACCTGGACATGTCTATCTGGAACTTCGGGATCCAGGAACAGACCGTTTTCGGCGAACGGACCCGTGACGTCTTCAAGGGATGTCCCGAGATCCACGACGGTTGCTTCTGGCTGAACGAGGAGCCCGGCTTGGGCATGGACGTCGATGAGGAAGCCGCCAGGAAGTATCCGTACCCCGAGCATCCCCTCAACGGCGCATGGCCCCCGCGCCGTCGTCTCGACGGCACCACCATCCGTCCATAGGACCGTCCTGAACGCTACTCCCCTCTCCCGGTTGCGGGGGAGGGGCTGTTTCTTTCCCGTGGGAGGCCTCGTGAGGCGTGTTCCACCACGGTATCGCCTGACGCACCGATTGGTGTGAAACAGTCGCGAAGGGCAACAAGCGCGCCCAAGCCGAGCAGTGCCCCGATCCACACCGTGCACAGGCGGATGATCAGGGTTGCCGCACCGGCAACGGCGGGCGAGACCGTCCCGGTCAGGATTCCCGCAATCGTGGCCTCGGCCGCGCCGGCTCCACCCGGCATCAGTGAGACGGCCCCCGCGAGGGTGCCGGCATTGAGCGCTGCGAGCGCGTAGCCGAGCAGGTCGAGATCCGCTGGAAGCCCGAACGCATGAAGTGCGTACCAGAGTGCAAGGCTTTCGGCGCCCCACGAGAGCAATCCCAGACCAAACGCCAACACAAGGCTTCGCACGTCGAAGATCATCGCGGCCCCATCCGCAGTATCTCGGATTCGTGAACCCGCCACCGCCACGATCCGTTGAGCGCGTGGATGGCCTGAGAGCCGTGTCCAGATTCGGGCGACCGGTTTTGGAAGCCCAACCCGCGTCCCCCCGAGCAGGGCGAGCAGGGAACCTCCTGCGACCGTTGCGGCGAGCGTGATCGCCACCGGCCACGCGGTATGCCAGATGATCGACAATCCGGTCCCGGTGAGCACGAGGACCGCAAACCCGTCGGTGGCGCGTTCGGCCAGGCTTATCGGTGCCGCCCGCCACGCGTCCACCCCGGTCCTGCGACTCAGGAAGTAGGCCTTCAGAAGTTCTCCGGACTTCCCTGGGGTGACGGTCAGGGCGAATCCGGCGATGAAGATCAGCGCACTTTCGGACAGCGTGGGGTACGCGCCAATCCGGTGGCAGTAGTAGTGCCACTTGCCGAACCGGATCGTCGCATTGACCGCGGTCAACCCGATCGCGATCGGGATGGCGTCCCACGCGAACGAGTCGAACGCTCCCGCCAACTTGTGCCAGTCACTCCACAAGCCGACGACCACGGCCGCGGCGATCGCAATCACCCCGCTCCAGGCAACCTGCCGTGCGATGGACGCAAGCGATGCCGGTACGACTGAAACGCCAGACCCCCGCATCGTCTGGGTGTCCAGTCCGTGCGAGGGTTGGTGCGGGTGTCCACCGGAAGGCGGATCGCCGTTGGGAAGCGGCGTGCCTACAGCGCCCCGTCCTTGGCTTCGATCTGGAGCCACGACACGGTCACGAAGATGACGGTATAGAGCGCGGTCAATTCTCCGACCGGCGCATCACCGAGGCGGTCTTGCGTCACGGACATCACCGTGCCAGTCAGCAGCGACACGACAACGAGCAAGGCACTCAGTCCACCACGTTCGCTGTGCATGAGCCATCGACGGATTGCCACGGTCACTGCCGAAAGGAGACCGATGTACACCCAGAACAGGTGTCGATCATTCGTCCATGCGAAGATTTCCATAATGGCTACGGTACTGAACACCGCGAGCAAGCCGAAAAGCATGTCTCGGTGGAACGTGTTTCCTTCGATGACCTCGCCGAGGGAATTTTCCGTTCTCGTGTCACTGAGCACCCGGAACAGCTTGATTGCCCTCAGGATCCTCAAGCCTTGGACGAACACGACCCACTCGGGAAGTTCCCCTTCGCCAAGCAGTCCGACGAAGTCCGCGAGAACCACGAAGAATGGCAGGATGGCTACTAGGTCGATGATGCCCCAGATGCCGAGCAGGTAGTCACGTGATCGCTTCTGGAAAGACGCATTCAACACGTAATCGATTGCAAAGAGGAGTGCAATCACTCCTTCGAGCGCGACAAAAATGGTGTGGGGGATGCCCTCAGCTTCCTCAGGAAACGTGAACCATGGCTCTCGCTCGATTGCGGTTGCAGCGGCAGCTTCGGCGTCGGTCGGGGTCGGCGATGGTTCGGGCGTCGGTTGCGGTGTGACCGTCGGTAGTTCCGACACTGTCGTTGGTAGTGTCCGGTTGCGGGAAATTTCTTCCTGAACCACCTGACGGATCGAGGTCAACGTGTCTGGTGTTGCGGTCGGTTCGACCGTCGCAGTCGGCTCAGGCAGGTCGGCCGGCACGAACGTCTTGAACTCAGGTGCGCCCTCGAGTACGAGCAGGAACAGGGAAATGGCTACAAGCCACGAAACCACATACGCGTGGTGCGCCGAGTCTGATGTGCCATCGTGATGGTATGCGTGTGTGATGTAGTCACGGACACGCGTTGTCCACGGGACGTGTGGAACAACTGGTGCCTGGATTGGCACGGCCGCTGCCGGGGCACCTGCTGGATCGTCAACCTCAGCTTTCGCCTCGGCAGCGGGGCCAGTCTCCGCCTTGGGTTCAACCTTTGCGTCCTCGGGAGCGCCCCCGGTGTTCTGCTCGGGTGGTGCCCCGCCTGCGGGATTGGCCGGCGCCACCGTGTCGTTGGAAGGCGTCGTGGACTGGGACGACGGATCGCTTGAACTTCCCGATGCTGGGCCCGGTTGCGTTGATGCCATCGCTGGTGTGCCCTCCTGTGACCCCTGAACAGCCGGACTGGTCACCGTTGTGTCCGTCGAGACGCTGGCCCCCGCAACCGACGGCCGACCTTCGTCGTGTGTCGCTTGGGGAACCACCTCGTGTTCTTCGCCGTCTGGTGCCGCCTTGGGGGGATCAGACGGCTGACCACTCGCGCTTGGATCTGGTTTCTGATCAGGTGCAGACGCGTCCAAGCGCTGCCAGCGGGGAGGTTCCACGTTCGTCTCGCCTTCCCGTCTAGGTCTTCGCTGCGATCTTGCGCCCGGTGGGGATGACGATTGCCGAATCACGGATGCCAATCACGTAGTCATCAGGCGGATTGATCCGCACCTGACGCTGGCCGCGGGCTTCCGCAAGAACGTCTTGCCCCGACTCCGCCAGCATTCGTTCGATGAAGCCCTGGACCCACCCGGTGCCGGCTCCCATGACGTCATTCACCGACAGGCTTTCCGGGTCGCTGATGATCCCGATCACCAATTCGGCCCGCTCACTGCGGAACCATGCCCGGCACTCGGCCAAGTTCTTGTTCCAGAGTTCTTGGGGAACCACCTGCTTGCGGATCGCTTGCGCGCTACCGGCACCGAAGAGCTGTCGTGCCCCGGATCCGAGGCCAGGCGCGCGGGAAACGGCAACCAGGTAGAACGGCTGCCGGGTGTCGCGCACTTCGATTTCGCTCGCACCGGCATTCCTGATGTAGCCGGTCCGGCCAGGACTGACGACCTCGGCGACAATCGTTGCGTCCTTGTTCAACTCACGGACCGAGATCACGTACCGGAATGTACGGTCGTCCGCGCCGGCTAGCGCCCCTGCAACTTCATCGGCGACGATGATGAGGGCCTTCGCCCCGGACGTGCCCGCTGACTGCAGGACTTCCTTCTCCGCCGGGCTTCCCTGTATGTGGAGGAACGTTGGAGCCGAAAAGACGTGGCCGAGCGCGTCCTTGACGGAAATCGCGTCCTTGAGGTCATCGAGTTGCTTCCCGATGTCTTCCGGCTCACCGACGTTCACGAAGATGATCGGCGCAGAAATGCCTGCGGTCGCGATCAAGGCCCGCGCAATCGCAGGAACACCCCGGTGCCAGCCGAGGACGAGGAAATGTTCAGTCCAGGCCCGTGGTTCGCGTTGAACGTATCGCTGATCCATACACCCGACCCTTCACCCGTCGCCGCCTAGTGCCGTGTGACACGCAACGGGGAGCATTGTAATAGAAAGACCTTGGTTGCGTCCGGAAAAACGCTTGCGTGAATGCTTTGAAGCAATCCTTAAGACATCGTTCCCGGCGGCCCGCTATCATAGCGGTACGTTGCGTCAGGTGTTGTACCTGACCGTGGAGGGGTTTCATGCGTGTCGCTCAGTCACCTCCCCTGACCCAGGGGCCCTCGTGGGTTCGTGGCTTCCTTGGCCTGTTTGGTCTCGGCAAGTCCGTAGCCGACGCACCTGCCGATCAGAAGAAGCCGGCCAGCCCGCCCGTGCCAGGGGTTGTCGCACGGACGGCCAAGCAGGCAAGCGACACGCTGACCGGGGTTGGCGAAAGTGTCTCCTCGGTCTGGAACCTGGCCAACGACAACCGTCTGGCCCGGTACGTCATGATGATCGTGCTCTTCACGGTCGGTCTCGGCGTTCTCGTCTATTACATTGAGCACTGGGCCGCACCCACTGGCACGAGCCTTGAGGGTGAATCAATCCAGATCACGAACCTCGAACGTGGTCTCTGGTGGTCCATCGTCACGATGACGACCGTCGGCTACGGCGACTTGGTTCCCAAGACCACTCCGGGCCGGATCATCGGGTTCCTCACCATGCTTTCAGGCATGGGTCTCACCTCTCTTGTTACCGCAGCCTTTTCCAGCCTGTTGGTCGCCCAGGCGCTCGCAGCCGGCAGTGGTCTCGAGGCCATTACTTCTGTCGGTCACACGCTCATCACCGGGTGGAATGACCGCGTGGAGGCGGTCATCCAGGGGTTGATCGCGTCGACCCCGGGTGGCAAGCCGGACATTGTCCTGGTCAACATGCTGGATCAGGAAAAGTTGGCCGAACTCAAGTACAAGTACCGGCGGATCAGCCTCCGGTTTGTCCGTGGTGACAGCACCAGCGATCAGGTACTCGAGCGCGCCGGAGTCGCCAAGGCCACCGGCTGCATTGTCATGGCGGATACCCTTGTGGCCCCAGGGGGCGAGGACCTCCGTTCCACCGTGATCGTGCTGACGGCGAACAAGATGAACTCGGACCTCAAGATCACCGCCGAACTCATGCTTCCTGAGAACGAGGCCGACATTCGGCGCGTCGGTGTGAACGACATCGTCCTTGCCGGTCAGGATGCCGGGTTCTTCATGTCCGCCGGTGCCCTTGCTCCCGGGCTTGGCAATGCCGCCCGCGAGATGCTCCGCGCGTCCGGCGAGGCCGAACTCCGTCGCATCGACTTTCCGCGCAACCTCCGGGGTTTGACCTACTTGGAGGTATTTCAAGCCTACCGCCAGCAGAACATCCTGTTTGTCGGGCTCATTTCCGAGCGCATCAACGTGTCACTTGATGACCTCATGGGTCCTGGTACCGGATGGGTCTCCGGCCTCATTCGCCGGCTTATGGCGGAGGCGAGCTCCGAGATCCTTGGGCAGGATCAGGAAAAGATCCAGGTTCTCTGGGACCCGGGGGACGAGTACATCATCGGGACCACTGACGCCGCGCTTGTTATCACCCAGCCACTCACGGTCACCTAGCATCGGATATCTTGGACAACACCTGTGTGGGGAGGAAGTAACTCCCTACCGTACGGCTCCTCAAGGATCGGGAGGCAGACATGACCGCAACTCTTCCAGCAATCGTGACCCACAAGAACGGCCTGCGCATGGGCCCGCACAACTACGAAGAATTCGACTACGCGAAGCTCGAGGAGTTCGGCCAGGACCCGGGCGAGCAGATGATGGACTGGGTCAACCGGGGCAAGAAGGCGAACATGCTTGCCGAATTGACCGATGCCGAGATCGCGATGATCTTCGTCGGTGGTGAATTCTTCCACTACGAGCCCGGCGACGTCATCATCCCCTGGATGGACACCAAGGACAGCATGTTTGTCCTGCTCGCCGAGGGACGCGTGAAGATCATCACGCCGATCATCCTGCCTCCACCGGTTGGAGACTGGCTCTCAGGTGAGAAGAGCCTTCTCGAATTGCCTGCCCCGCAGGTGGTTGGCCACTTCAACCTGCTTTCGAGCACCGTGCGCTCGGCGACCGTGGAAGCGATCATCCCGATGGACGCCATCGAAGTGCAGAAGAACTTCCTCGACAAGTTGACCAAGACGAACCAGCACGTCGGCGCGACGCTCTTCAAGAACATCGGACGCGCCCTTCAGGGCCAGTTGCGCTTCACCAACAACGACGTCCAGAACCTCACCGTCGCCGTCGCACTTGCCTCGCGAGCCCTCCGCAAGGGCTAGGCCGAACGCATTGCCCCGTTGGTATGGACAAGTAGACGCCACCCGAAGGGGTGGCGTTCTCGGTTTCCGGACGGTTCTCTAGACCCCAACCGGCCGGCCTGCAGGCAAGCGGAGGAAGTCGAAGTCGCATCCCTCAGGTGCCTGCGTCACGTGCAGCTGGTAGAGACGACGATACCCGCGTTCAAACGTCAGGGGTGCGGGTTTCCACTCGGCGCGGCGACGAGCGAGTTCGTCGTCCGGGACGTCCAGGTTCAGGCGACGGCCATCCACGTCAAGGTCAATCCAGTCACCGTCCCGGACCAGGGCCAGGGGACCGCCAATCGCGCTTTCCGGGGCGATGTGCAGAACGACGGTGCCGTACGAGGTGCCGCTCATCCTTGCGTCGGAGATCCGCACCATGTCGCGAACCCCTTCCTGCAGGAGTTTCGCTGGAATCGGCATGAACCCGACCTCCGGCATTCCTGGCGCGCCGACCGGTCCGGCGTTCTGCAGCACCAGGATGCTGTCCGCGGTCACCGGGAGGTCCGGGTCGTCGATCCGTGCACGGAGGTCGTCGACTGACCGGAAGACGACCGCTTGCCCCCGGTGCTTCTGGAATCTGGGAGACGCAGCGATGTGCTTGATCACCGCGCCGTCCGGACACAGGTTCCCGCGCAGGATTGCAAGCCCACCCTCGGGGGACCGCGGTTCCTCTCGGGAGGCAATCACGTCACGGCGCCGTGCGACACGGAAGCGTTCAAGGTTCTCGCCTACCGTCGACCCGGTAACGGTCATAGCCTCGTGGCGAAGGAGCGGCGCGAGTTCCTTCATGACCGCTGGCACCCCGCCGGCGTCGAACAGTTCCTCCATCTGGAACTCCCCTGACGGTTTGAGGTTCACCAGCCATGGGGTCTGGCGGGAGAGTTCGTCAAACCGGTCGAGGGGCACCGGAATTCCAAGGCGCCCGGCAATCGCCACGAGATGGACGACCGCGTTGGTCGATCCACCAAGGGCCATCAGCACGCGGATGGCGTTCTCGAATGCTGCCTCGGTCATGATGTGTGATGGGCGCAGTCCCGTGCGTGCGAGGCGCACCGCCTGACGGCCACTCATCTCGGCGAATTGCAACCGGCGGCTGTCCGGTGCCGGTATGGCGGCGTTGCCGGGCAACGCCATGCCAAGCGCTTCGGCCATGCTCGCCATGGTTGACGCGGTGCCCATCACCATGCATGAGCCCGCCGAACGGCAAATCGCATCTTCAATGGCCGTGTATTCGTCGGCGTCGATCGTTCCCGCCCGGAGTTCCGCGGTGTACTTCCCGCAGTCCGTGCAGGCCCCCAGGTCCTTGCCGTCGTGACGACCATTGAGCATCGGACCACCGGAAATCATGATCGCGGGGACATCCGCCGACGCCGCACCCATCAGCGCCGCCGGCGTCGTCTTGTCGCATCCGGCGAGGAGTACGACCGCGTCCATCGGTTGGGCGCGGATCATCTCCTCGGTATCCATTGCCATCAAGTTGCGGAATAGCATTGATGTGGGTTGCGTGTGCACCTCGCCGAGCGAAATGGTCGGAAACTCCAGCGGGAACCCGCCTTCCTGCCACACGCCCCGCTTGACCGCTTCGGCAAGTTGGCGGAAGTGGTTGTTGCAGTTGTTGAACTCCGACCACGTCTGCGCAATGCCGATGACAGGTTTGGTCAGGTCCTCCTGGGTAAACCCCATCGCCTTGGTGAAGGCACGCCCGGTGAACCCGGATGGGGTGCCTCGTTCGCCAAAGAACCGTGCACTGCGCCCCAGGGCCGGCGCGCCATCCGCCATTGTGTCCGGCGCCGTTCCGGCGTCGGACGCCGTGCGCTTGGGCAAACCCTCCGCGCCAAGTGGTGCGTCTCCGCGGGCAGGATTGCGAGGGTCGTCATTGCCTTGGGCGTTTCGGTCGGCTGGTGGTGGGCCGTACATGATGCTCACGGTGCGGTTCCTGTCCTGGCGTGATCTGGGGGATGGTCGGTCGCGGGCTTCTTGTCAGGCGTCGGGCGTCAGGTGCACTGCGCCGGACTTCCACCGGCGACGGAACGACGGACGCATCACGGCCTCAGGCGATTGGATGGTCAATCCGCCGTCGATCATCATCGTGGTGCCGGTCACCCATTTCGCCTCGTCCGACGCGAGAAAGAGGGCACCGTTGGCAATGTCCTCGGGGGTCCCGATGACGCTGAGCGGGTAGCAGTCCACGTTCCCCGCCCATTCCGCTTCATCCGCCTGGACGCGCGGGCGGCTGGTGTCGTTTAGGACCAGGCCAGGACAAATCGCGTTTGCGCGGATCCCGTGTGGCCCGTAATCGAGGGCGAGGTTTCGGGTCAATCCAAGAATGCCCGCCTTCCCTGCCGAATACCCTCCGAAGTGCGGGTTCGTCACCACGCCGTTTGCCGAGGAGATGCTGGTGATTGACGGACCTGCGTCCCTCCCCGCTTCCATGAGATGTGGTAGTGCATACCGTGCGGTCAGGTACACCGAGGTCAGGCACCCATCGATCGTGCGACGCCACTCTTCCTCGGATATCTCGTGGAGGTACTTCACCGTTGCCATCGCTGCGCAATTCACGACCGTTGTCAGACGCCCGTAGGTCGTGATCGCCATCCTGACGAGTGATTGGACGTCCTCACTCACGCTTGCATCGACGCGCAGCGCCACCGCACGGCCACCGGAAGCGGTGATCTCGGCAGCGACGGCCTGTGCCCCGGCTTCATTGACGTCGCTCACCACGACGGCGCACCCTTCGTGGGCGAACCGGCGTGCGATTGCGTGGCCAATCCCTGCGCCACCGCCGCCGGTGACGATCGCGACCTTGCCTTCCAGACGCATGCGTTTCCTCCCGTATCTCCCCACCCTCCCCGATCCCGTAGCTCAGAGCGCCTCTGGGTCTTCGGGAGGGGTAGTGGGCGTCGTGTTGCGGTCAGGCTACCGCACCGGTCGCACAGTGCGCGTCCCATTCGGGCGATGGGTCGTGGGACTACAATCTGGCCAATTCGTGGTGCATCGATCGCCCGAGGGTAGGGGAACGCGAATGACGGGTCAGGCAAGCAATGGCGGGCGTCTCGTTGGCAAGGTGGTCATCGTCACTGGCGCTGGTGCAGGGATTGGTCGCGGTGTGGCGGAACTCTGTGCGCACGAGGGAGCCGCGGTCATCGTTGCTGATCGGTCGGTCGCTGGCGGGGAGGCGACCGCCCGGGCGATTGCCGATGCGGGCGGTCGCGGACGCTTCGTGCAGACCGACGTCGCTGACGAGGCAAGTGCTGCCAATGCCGTGGCGCAGGCCGTATCGCAATTTGGATCGCTCACCGGTCTCGTCAACTGTGCCGGCATCTACCCGCGCGCAACCATCGACGAGACGACCGTGGAACTCTGGGACCAGATCATGGCGGTCAACCTCCGGGGTCCGTTCCTCATGTGCCGGGCCGCGGTTCCAGCTATGCGGACTGCGGGAGGCGGATCAATCATCAACGTGACCTCGACCAATGCCTACTCGGGATGGCCAAACCTGTTTGCCTACTCCACTTCAAAGGGTGGATTGCTGGTCATGACGCGGAACCTTTCCCGAGGTCTGGCGCGCGACCGGATCAGGGCCAATGCGCTCAACCCCGGCTGGGTCATCAGCGAGAACGAGATTGCGGTTCAGGCAAGCGACGGGCATGACCTCGCCTGGATCGAGGAGGCTGGAAAGCGCCAGCCATTGGGTCGGACGCAAACTCCGCTGGATTCCGCCTATTCGGCCGTCTTCCTGCTTTCGGACGAGTCCTCCCAGGTAACCGGGACCGAGATGAATGTCGATGCGGGCCGGTCCATGCCCGGGCAAGGTGGTTCCGCCTAGGTGCAGTCGAACGCGCTCGCGGTAGGCCCACCCGTTCACATTCCTGAGTACAGGGACATGGCGCTGCCGACGGACTCCCGACGCATCCGTGGCTGCCGTACCTCGAAGCCGGTGTGAGAGACTGGAGGACCGTGGACCTTCAGACCTTCCTCAACCCGCTGGCGATCAATCCCTTCGACCTCTTTCCCACCTCGCCGGATGCGGGGACGCTGATGGACGCCGCCGAGCGGTTTCCGGGCGGCCCGGTGGCGCTGGTGTTCGTGCTGTTCTGGTCGCCATGGATGGCTGCCATCGGGATCCCGGCGGGACTGATCCTTGCGCGTCACGCCGGCATCAATCCGTTGGTGACGTTTGGTCTCTATGCCCTGACGGACATCATGGGAGCGATGATCACGCATCCTCTCTACGCCGTCATCAAGCGGTACGGCGGGCGTGTCGGCGTCCTTCGCACGATCGGCCGTTGGTACGTCCGTCTCGCGATGATCGGGGCAAAGCCTCCAAGCATCGATGATGTCCGGAATGGCCCCATCTGGCCGGCGCTCTTCCGCATCGGGGTCGTCGCATTCGGTTTCGATATCTACCACGGGGGCATGGTCATTGCCGGGTTGCCCGTCCCGCGGTTGCTGGGCTGGGGGGCTGCTCTTGCAGGAGACCTGATCTGGTTCGGCGTGCTCTTCGCGACCAGTACCGCAGCCGCCGCAGTCATCGACAACGACAAGACCGTGGGCATCATCACGGTCGTCGCGATGATTGCAATTCCCAAGATTGCCGAGTGGATCTTCCCGGCACTTCGAGGAAATGCAGGTCCCGCGAAGAGTCCCGCACCACCGAGTGATGGCGTGAACGCGACCCCTGCGCTCTCGTTCGCCGGTTCATCCAGCGGGAAGCTGGCGCTTACCGGACCTCATCGGGATCCAGTGCCCGCGACCGGGGGCGGCGGCGGCGGTCGGCGTTCTGCGAAGCGCGGATCAGGTGCTCGACCTCGGCCTCGTAGTCATTGACGTCAATGTCACCGCGTGCGAACTGTCCCTTCAGGATCGCGAGCATCTCGTCTCGGTACTCGAGGTGGGTCAGGTTCCCGGCAAGGTAGCGTCGCTTCAGGTTCTCCTCGGGGAGTTCGGGCGTACGCTGACGTTCTCGGTTTTCGTCTTTTGGTCTTGACGCCCGCCAGATAAACCAGGCGGGGACGCCGATGATCCCGGCCGCTACCGCACCCGCGATGGCCAACCCAAGCAACAGGAGTACGAGCGCAAGTACGGCGATGACCACCACGAATGGCAAGGCAATCAAGCCAGCCATGATGCCAACGACTGGGCCAATGACCGCCGGAATGACTACTCCGAGCAAGATGACCGTCAACACCACGCGCCAAACGAACCGGCGCAGCGGTCGTGACCGACCCTTCCTTTTCACGTCCCAGTCCGTCCCTGACAGGTGCCATGTGCGGGATTTGACCGACACGATGGTCCATGATCCACGTCCGAGTCTACGTGTCTGCCGTCGAACGTCGCACCGCGCGCGTGTGTGGCGGTACCATGCGATCGGAGGGGTACGAGTGCCATGATGATCCTCGCTGGGCGGACAGTGATCTTTGCGTGGGCCTTGGGCATCGCATATGTCGGGTACCTGCTTGTCAATGGTGAGATTGGCGTGATGCAGGCAGCCTTGGAATCCGGCCGGACGCTCGATGTCGTCCTGAACGCCATCTTCACCACGTTGGTCGCCGCGACGGTGACCATCACCGTTGGCCTCTTCCTGTTCGTTGGCGTCGCGAACGAAGGCAGCTAGGACTGCCCGTCCTGCTCCAAGACGGTT
The DNA here is from genome assembly GCA_947446285.1 of Chloroflexota bacterium. Classification (GTDB taxonomy): domain Bacteria; phylum Chloroflexota; class UBA11872; order UBA12225; family UBA12225; genus UBA12225. Next base: position 13,909 of record CANFGH010000018.1, on the reverse strand, counting down.
GTCCGGGCACTCCCTGATCGGCAGACCAACGGGTCCGACCAGGTGACCTAGGACACGATTGACGATTCGCAGCCACGATGCAGCTGCCAGGTTGACGGAACCCCGACACGATGTCCCCTGATCCTTGGATGGCCGTCGTTGCGGTATCCCTCGGCGGCGTGATCGGTGTGGTCCAGGGAATCCTGGGTGCCGGTGGCGCAATCCTGACCCTGCCGGTCCTCGTCTACGTGCTTGGCGCACCAGTGCCAGTCGCAACGGGGACGAGCATTGCCGTGACCTGCCTCAATGCCTCGGTGGGGGCGTTGCAGGCGTGGCGTTCGCGCCGTGCGCTGCCGAGGGTAAGCGTTGTCCTTGGAACCGGTGGCATCCTTGGCACGTTTGCCGGGGCCTGGATGAACCACCGGACCCCCGAAGTCGTGGTCCTCGGACTGTTCGGTCTGATCATGCTCGCTTCGGCGACCAGCATGGTCCGGCGTGGTCCCGGATCCGACGCGGTGGCGCCGCCCGCGGTGATCTTCACTCCCGTGTTCATTGCCAAGGTCGTGAGCGTCGGTCTCGGTGTCGGGATCCTGACCGGACTCTTTGGCGTGGGGGGTGGGTTCTTGCTCGTGCCGGCACTCGTGACCGTGCTCGGTGTGCCGATGCGCATGGCCGCTGGAACCTCGATGATGGCGATCACGCTCAATTCCATCTGGGGACTCGCGGCCCACACCGGCCTGGGAGGCATCGATTGGCTTCTGGTCGGTCTGCTCGGCGGATCCGGCATTGCCGGGGTCGTCGTCGGTGGCCATGTGGCGGGACGCTTGCCCGAGCGGCACCTCCGGCGCGCCTTTGCCGCGCTGGTCTTCTCGCTTGCGGTCTATACGCTTGCGCGCAATGGGGATGCTCTGTTCGCCACGATCACTTCGTGAACCGGTGTTCCCAATGGAGATCCGCGCCTCTCCCTATGGGGTGACCGGTTGGTGACCTGCGCCGTCAAACGACTGGCGCCACCGATGCGCAAGAGGAACGATCATCAGCGTGATTGCGCCGAGGACGGCAAATGAGCCGGTCAACCCCACCATATCGGCAATGGCCCCGTACATGATGGGAGCGGACGCGGTCGCGAGCAGGGTGCTGGTGTAGAAAAGGCCATACGCGCGCCCCCGTTGATCCGGGTCAACGAACGGTGCCACCAGTCCGTAGAGAACCGACGACGTGCCATTGAGGGAGAACCCGAACGGCAGGATTGCCCACAGGATCGCGCCCTTTGGCGCGAAGGGGATGAGGATCAGGCCCACCGCCGTCACGACCTCGGTCACCATGATCGTCACGGTCGGTCCGGCCCTCGTCGCCAATGGTCCGCACAGGAACTTGCCGGCCGCTCCAGCCCCGAAGAGGACGGCGAAGGCGACACTGATCTCCGCCGAGGAGAGCGCGGCGCGGTCGAAGACGAACGGCAGCAGTGCGAGCGCCGCTCCCCGGGCAGCCGCATCGAGCATGCCCGTTGCCGTCAAGGCGCCGTACGCACCCGGGTTCTGGATCCCCCACGCCCGCAGCTTCCATGATTCCCGGTGCCAGATCGAATGGTTCCGGCGTGTCCCAGGATCCGGTGTCGACGCAGCGACCTGGTCTCGCATGGCCTGCGCCACCGATCCTCGCGTCACGGGCACCGCCAATGCGTAGCCGATCGCGAACACAAGGCCAGTGATCCCCAGGGCCGTCACTCCCCCGCGCCATCCGTAGTAGTAGGCACCCAGTCCGCCGATGAACGGTGCCGCGATCTTCCCGATATCACCGGCAAAGTTCAGCGTGCCGATCGCCTGTTGCCTTCTCGCATCGCCGAAGAGGCGCGAAACCAAGGCGTTCGCCACCGGATGCTGGGTATTCCCGCCTATCCCCGCCAAGGCCGTCCAGATCAGGAGCGGGACGAAGGTCGCAGTGGTCGCCATCGCGATCAAGCCAACGCTGACCGCGCCAGTGCCAACGGCCAGCAGCAGGTGTTCCCCGACCGTTTCGGCGAGCATCCCGGCCGGGACTTGCAGGAGGGCCGAGGCTCCGCCAAGGATTGCCTTGACCGCGCCAACCTGCCCGTAACTCAGTTTCAAGTCGCTGGCGATGAGGGGCAGCAGTGGGTAGACGCCCGCGAACAGGGCGTCGCTGACCGCGTGCATCGAGGCCACACTGGCAAGGTGCCAGCCTGCGCGGGATCGGAAGCCACGCACCCCTGGAGGTCGCCTGACAGGCTCCGTGGCGGGTGGCGGGGTCAGTTCCGACATCCTCGTACCGTAGCGCACCGCGCTACGCTTCTGTCGTCAATGCCCCCAGTGTCCTTGTTGCGGTGCCTGTTCGCCCTGGTGCTTGTGTGCCTGGGCGGAGCATGTTCACGAGCGGAACCCGGGCCGCCGGTTGCCCCCGTCAGCGCAAGTCCGGCGTCGACGGTGACTGGCTCGCCCTCCGTCGATGTCACGCGGATTGCACGTGACGCCACGTGGGCACCCGGCTCCCTCGTCGACCACTTCGGGAAGCACGGAAACGAGGGTCCGTGGGCGGATGCTGGTGCCTACGACCGCAGTGCCCGGGACACGATCCGCACCGGTCGGGATTTCACGTACATTGATCGCACCGCGAACGTCCGGCGACGCGGTTTCTACGACGCATCGGGAAACCGTTTTACCAGTGTCACCGAAGACTTGCGTCGCATCACCACACACTTTCGCCCAGACACTGGTGAGCGCTCTGTCGTCCTCCTGCCTGAAAGCACGTACCGCCGATGACGTTTGACCGCATTCCATCCGGACCGCGTACCAGCCGCGCGATCATCGGTCATCTTCTGGATGCTCACGGCGTAGACCGTTTAGCGTGTGCACTTTTTCTGGTGCAGTCGGAAGGCGTGACGCTCCCGGGGGGCGTAGAGGCTGCGAGTGGGTACGTTCTCGGACGTGACGGGCGGGTGCACCGGTGGTGGCTATCGTGGTCTGAAACCGCGAACGCCTATCAGCTGTCACCATGGGCCGAAGTGACTGACCCGGTCGATGCCTTCGGCGGTGATGCCGAATTTCGCGATGCGTGGTCGGCGGTCTTCGGGAGGGAACGCGACTGAGACCATCCGGCGGGGGTCGCCGGTATCATTCACCTGAAATTCCGGTGTGCCAGCCCTCATTGGGGGTCCTGCCGAGCCTTGGCTCGGTGTCACGTGGGCGCGTTGATTGGCGGAAGGGTGCAAGTGTGAGTTCTGTCTCTAATCACGGGGTCGCATCTGCGGTACCTGCCGACACGAGCCTGCCGTATCCCGATGACGATGTGCACGGCAATGTCATGCGCGCGCGGGTCAATCTCCGAAAGGCGGCCGCCCTCTTCGCCGAAGCCAAGTCACTGCTGGATCATGGCGGCGATCACGCTGAGGCCATCGCAAAGATGGGGAAGGCCAGCGATGCGATTGGGTCGTCCTCCTACTTCCTGAGCGTGGCGATGGGCAAGCAGGGTGTCGGCTCCGGCCCCAACCTCCGCACCCTGACCCCGTAGCCCGGTCGGGTTACCCATGCCCGCCAAGCCGGTACCCGTGCGAGAGGCTTGCCATGGCAACCCTGACTGGTCAAGGGAGCACCGGTGTCCCGGTTTCCGGGACAGCTCCTGCTGCGCCTTTCCGGCCTCGCGTGATCAGGCTCGTTCTCGATTGTCCGACCACCGCGCAGTCATGGTCGACCGCTTGGTGGCACGATCTCGTTAGCGTCTTGTTCGGCGCGTGGCTTGCCGTCGGTCTCTTTGTCGATGGGTGGGCGCACAACGCACTCCGGGGCCTCGAGACCTTCTTCACACCGTGGCACGCCCTTCTCTACTCCGGCTTTCTGGCGTGCGCACTCTGGTACCTGGGCCTCACGGTTCGTGCCCGCGTCTCGCACCGCATCCCGTCAATCGGGGCAATCCCGGTTGGCTACGGGTGGGGTGTTGCTGGCGTGTTCATCTTCGGTGCCGGTGGCCTTGGCGACATGACGTGGCATCTCTACTTCGGAATTGAACAGGGGATAGATGCCCTTTTCAGTCCCACCCATCTCCTGCTTGCCATCGGGCTGATCACCATCCTGGCTGCTCCTCTGCGCGCAGCCTGGCGAGGCCCGTCCCCGCGGGCGGGGCACACGATCCGTTCGTTCCTGCCGGTGATCCTTAGCATGACCCTCACGGTCGCGGTCATCGCATTCTTCTTCATGTACCTCTGGACCCCGCTGCGCCCCTATCACATCGTCAAGTCGATGTATTTCTCCCGATTTGCGAACGGTAGCGATGTGCGTGCCTCCTACATCACCTCCGGCGTCACCGGCATGCTGGTCATGACCGCAGTGATGATCGGCGGCGTCCTGTGGCTCCTGCCCCGGTGGCGACCACCGTTCGGCACCGTGACCATCGTGTTCAGTCTGGTGGCGACGCTCATGAGCGGTATCGGTGCCTTTGAACAGGCATACCTGATCTGGCCCCAGGCGCTTGCCGGACTGTGTGGCGACATCGCGATTCGCCAATTCGATCCGACACCGGCCCGCCCAGTGATGTTCAGGGTCTTCGGGGCCTCGCTTGCCTTCGTGCTCTGGATTGGCGTGCTTGGCACCGACGCCGTCTACCGCGGTCTTGGGTGGTCACCCGAGGTGATCGGAGGAAGCGTCGTCTGGGCGACACTGACCGCGCTCGGCATCGCAATGCTCATGACTATGGGCCCCGTCAGCGCCGCCGTTGATCCTTCCACGCTCCCGTCTCCCGTCGAACCTGGGACGGGTTAGCGGTGGGGGCCGCCAGTCCAGCATTTCGGTTTCCGGGTAGTAGCATCTACGGATGATGGACACGTCGGAAACCAGTGCCGGGGAACAGTTGCTGCGCAGTGACGAGGTGGCGCATCTCGCGGTCGTCATCGCGGGCGATGTCCGACTGCATGTCCAGTCCGTCATGCAAGGTCCCTTCGGGATTGCCGGTGCGCAGGCCGTCGTGCCGTCACCCCTCGATAGTGGTGGCAGCCCCGGAGGATTTGGTCCGGACGCATCGGGTGGATTGAACGGTGGCGTTCCCCAACGCTTCATCGCCGCCGGGGTCGCCCTGACCGTCGCCTACACCGCCCTGGGCGAGGCCGATGGGGCACGGGTTGCCGGTGCCCTTCGCTGTGCCTCCGAGATTCTCTTTCCCGATGATCCGGCCGGTTTTGCGCAGGTCGAACGCGCTGCCGGCTTGGCGGTCAGGCATCTCGAACCGATCGAGGAACCCATGATCGCCGACGCTGTCCGCGCCACCGAGGCCATGCAGCACCGGGTCTTCGCCGCCGCCCAGTCCCTTGACCGTGCCTTCCAGGCGTCCATCGATCACCTCACCACAGCGTCCCTTGACGCCCACTCCTGGCGACGGGTCACGGGAGGCCTCGGCCCCAGTTCGGGCCTCATCACCACCGCCTTCGGCCCGTTCCTGCCCGGTCTCGTGCGTTGGGCGTTCTATACCGCAGTCTCCCTACGGTTCATCCGGATGGACGACTGGGCGTGGGTCGGCGCGTGCCTAATCGGTGCCCGGACGGACGTCCAGCGTGGTGCCGATGGCATGAACGTCGTCCCACCAGTCATGTAGGCACATCATGCGCGGAGCTGGTGCGACCCCGCCCACGAAGGCGCGTCCCGTAGTGGGCCATCATGCCTGAGGTCACGCCATCCACCCCCGATCCCAACCGGCGCGCCAGCACGGACAGGTCCCCGGCAACCCCTGCCCGCCCCTTACCGCACGCGTTCCCTGGCACCTACTGGCGTCAACTGCCGTTCCTTGCCACCGCGATGCTGCTCTCGCTCTTCTGGTTCCTGAGCGATGCGCCACTGACCGCCCGTCAACTCACCGTCTTCGCGGTTGCCACCCTCATCTGTGCCGTCGCCAGCATTGGGATCCTGCAAGCCGGGCAAGGATCCCCGGACTCTGAACCCTCGAGTACGCCGGGCACGCACGACAAACCCCTGCCGATGACATCCCCGGTTCTTTCGTCACCCGGGGAGGGAGCCTCCGACCAAAGGCTCTCCGTAAGTGTTGTCATCCCGACCTATCGGGGACGCGAGTACCTCGTGCCATGCCTTGACGCGGTTGCATCCCAGACCAGGCCGGCCGACCAGGTCATCGTGGTGGACGATGCCTCCCCCGATGACACCGCCCAGTGGGTCCGCGAAACCTATCCGTGGGTCGACGTCGTCGCACTTCCGACAAACCGCAAGTTCGCTGGAGCTGCCAACGCGGGGATCCGGAGAAGTACTGGGGACATCGTGGTCCTCCTCAACAACGACACCGAGGCCGAACCAGGGTGGCTCGCGGCCCTGGTTGCCCCATTTGAGACCGACCCGGAGGTCGGGTTCTGCGCGAGCAAACTGCTCCTGTTTGACCGTCGCGACCACCTCCACGCTGCCGGCGACGGCTACACCGTCGGCGGGATCCCGGTGAACCGCGGTGCCTTTTCCAAGGACGACGGCAGGTTCGACGCCGAACCGTGGGTATTCGGCGCGTGCGCCGCCGCATCGGCTTACCGGCGGGAACTGCTCGTGGAGACCGGTGGCTTCGACGAATGGCTGGTGTCCTATCTCGAGGACATCGACCTGAGTTGGCGCGCCCAGTTGCGTGGATACCGGTGCCGGTTCGTGCCGGAGGCGCGGGTCTACCACCATGTCAGCGCAACCGGCGGGCAGGTGCGACCGAGTTACTGGTGTGGTCGTAACTTCCTGCTGGTCCTCGCACGGGACATGCCCGCACCGCTCCTGCGTCGGCACTGGCGCGCAATCATCGCGTCACAGGGCCGTATCGTGCGTGACGCCGTCCGGCACTGGCGCGGCGAGGCGGCTCGTGCCCGCCTGCGGGGTGTCGTTGCCGGACTGTGGCACCTGCCGGGAGCAATCGCCCAGCGCCGTGCCCTCCATACCGGGGCACAGATCGACATCGAAGCCCTGGACCGCCTGCTCGACCGTTCCTGAACGTCGCGTGCCGGTGAGGCTCCCCATCCCTGCCCGCTTCTCCAGGGTCAGAACATCACGACGCCATTGTCGACATTGATCGATTGTCCCGTAATGGCGCGACTGCCGTCCGACACCAGGAAACTCACGAGTGGCGGAATGTCGCCGGGCACCCGCGTGCGGCCAAGCGGGGACCGCGACGCGACTTCCTTGAAGAGTTCACCCGGCGCCTTGCCCATGCGTCCGCCACGCTCACGGTCGATCAGCTCCCACATTGGCGTATCGACGTTTCCGGGGCAGAAGCAGTTGACCGTAATCCCGTGCGGCCCGAACTCCCACGCCGCGCTACGGACAAGCCCCAGGATTGCCGACTTGCTCGCCTGGTAGTGCGCCTGGTAGGGCGACCCGATCTTCGCTGCGATCGACGCGGTCGCGATCAGCCGGCCTCCCTGGTCCTGCTTGACCAGATGGCGGGCCGCCGCCTGGAAGCAGAGGAAGACCCCGCGGGTGTTGACGGAAAAGGTGCGATCCCATTCAGCCACCGGCATGTCGAGAATCGGGTTGATTGTCAGGATCCCGGCATTCGCGATCATGGCATCGAGTCGTCCGAAGTGGCCGACGACCGCGTCCACCATCATCGACGGCCCATCGTCCTCGGTCACGTCAACCGAAGTCGCCCACGCATCGCCACCAGCAGCGCGGATGTCGGTGACAACGGCCTGGGCCGCGTCCACGCGTAGGTCGGCAACCGCGACACGCGCACCATCCAATGCGAGGTGCATCGCAATCGCCTTGCCGATCGCGCCGGCTGCCCCGGTCACGATCACCACCTTGCCCGAAAGCATCTGGGTCGGTTCCATAAAGATCCCTCCTGGCTCACGCGTCCGCCCATCGTCGGCAGCATCCCTGCGCGCCTCGTCGGTGTTGCGGGAGTGCCGGAACCCGCTCCGCGGTACACTCGACCGCGCAGCCCAGACCCCTTTGGTGCAGATTCCAGATGCGCGTCGCTATGCTACCGGTCTGGCGAAGATCATTAAGAAACAGGTGGCGTAGTGGGGCACTGTGGTCCGCGGGCATCCTTGCCCGCTTGCGCGCAGGGGGCGGGGACGCAGTGATCACTGGAAGGAACGTGGGATGAGTACGGGAAGACTGGCCGGCAAGGTGGCTATCGTCACCGGTTCGGCGACCGGCATCGGTGCGGCGACGGCAATCGGGCTCGCCCGCGAGGGTGCCGACGTCGTCGTCAACTACTCGCGGTCGCAAACCGAGGCCGAGGCGACCCGCGATGCCTGCGCTGCCCTCGGCGTCCGCACGCTCCTTGTCCAGGGCGACTGTTCCGATGAGGCCCAGGTCAAGCACCTCGTCGCCGAGACGGTAACTCATCTCGGCGGCGTTGACATCCTAGTCAACAATGCCGGACGCACCCGTTTCGTGCCGCTTGCCGACGTTGACGACATCACCGACGACGACTGGAACGACATCCTGAACCTGAATGTCAAGGGCGCCTTCTACGCCGCACGCGCCGTCGTTGCATCCATGCGTGCCCGCGGTGGTGGGCTCATTGTCAATGTCGCCTCCATTTCCGGCCTGACCGGTGGGGGCAGTTCGATCCCGTACGCCGTCTCCAAGGGCGCCCTGATTACCCTGACGAAGTCCCTCGCCAAGGGGCTTGCCCCCGACATCCGGGTGAACGCCGTCGCCCCGGGCATCGTCACCACACGGTGGGTTGCCGGGCGCGAGGACCACGTCGAACGCTACGGGAAGGAGGCCCCGATGGGCCGCGCGGCCGGTCCGGAGGATGTCGCCGGGGTGATCGTCGGGTACGCAACCCACGCGACGTTCCTGACTGGAGACATCACCGTCGTCGACGGCGGACGTGAGATGCGCTGACACGGAGCACAAGGACATCACGCGGTGTGGGGCAGTGTGGGTCCGCTGGCATCCGTGCCCGCCTATGCATCATGAGTGATGGGGTTGGGGCGTGTGGCCATGCAACAGTCTGCCTCCCAGCGCAACCCCGCCGAGATCGGACGCGGGCGCGGAGAGGCGCCATTAGGAAGGAATGAGGGAATGACCAAGGCACATCTCGACGTCCCCGCACTTGTCCGGAACTACGTCGGCGGTCACTGGACCGACCCGTCTGGCGGACGCGCCCAAATCACCAACCCGGCTACCGGGCATGCCATCTCCGAGATTGGCATCTCCACCCCGGCCGATGTTGCGCACGCCGTCGAGGTTGCCCAGGCCGCCTTCCCGGCATGGCGTGCCACGCCCCCGGTCGAGCGTGCACGTCCGTTATTCCGCCTCAAGCACCTCATGGAAGCCCACTTCGAGGAACTCGCCCAACTGATCACGCTCGATCACGGCAAGACCATCGACGATGCGCGAGGCGAGGTCCGGCGGGCAATCGAGAACGTCGAGGTTGCCTGTGGCATCCCCACCCTCATGATGGGCTACGGCCTCGAGGATGGCGCCGCCCGGGGCATCGACGAACACATGATCCGCCAGCCACTGGGGGTCTTCGCTGCCGTCGTCCCGTTCAATTTCCCCCTGATGGTGCCGTTCTGGTTCTGGCCGTACGCCGTCGCCTGTGGCAATCCGTACATCATCAAGCCCTCCGAGCAGGATCCGCTCGTCCTGGTCCGCATCTTCGAACTGATCGACCAGTGCGGCTTTCCCTCCGGGGTCGTCAACATGGTCCAGGGCCAGCGAGATGCCGTCGATGCCCTCCTTGATGACCCCCGCATCCAGGGGATCAGCTTCGTGGGATCGTCGCCGGTTGCCAAGTACATCTACTCCCGCGCATCGGCGAATGGCAAGCGCGTGCAGGCGCAGGGCGGGGCAAAGAACGCCCTCGTTGTCATGCCCGATGCCGTGCCGCTCGTCACCCCGGCCATCACCAACATCATCGGGTCGTGCTTCGGAGCCGCCGGACAGCGGTGCCTGGCTGGCAGCATCCTGCTGACCGTTGGCGACGCCCATGACAAGGCGATGGACGGACTGCTTTCCATCAGCCGAAACCTCAAGGTGGGCGATGGCGCCGATCCGGCGATCGATGTCGGTCCAGTCATCTCCGGTGCCTCGCGCGACCGCATCTTCAAGGCGATCGATGCCGGTGTCGCCTCGGGCGCACACCTTGTGCTCGACGGGCGTCACCCATCCGTCGCCGGGCCGAATGCCGGCGGATACTTCGTCGGCCCCACCATCTTCGACGGGGTCAAGCCCGACAACGCGCTGGCCGAGACCGAGATCTTCGGCCCCGTCCTCTCGGTCGCGAACGTCCCGACCCTGGACGCTGCAATCGACTGGATCAACGCCAGCCCGTTCGGCAACGCTGCCAGTCTCTATACCGGCAGTGGCAAGGCCGCTCGTGATTTCCGCTTCAAGGTCGTTGCCGGCAACATCGGCATCAATGTCGGCGTCGCCGCCGCCATGGCGTTCTTCCCGTTCGCCGGCATGAAGCAGAGCTTCTTCGGAACCCTGCATGGCCAGGGACGCGATGCCGTCGAGTTCTTCACCGACAAGAAGGTCTACATCGAGCGGTGGTTCTGATCCGTCGCGGTCCGCGGGTTTCCACTCCCCTCTCCCGTCGCAACGGGGGAGGGGCTGGGGGTCGGGGGTTCCGGTCGATGGGATGCAGTTGGCGCCATGGTCCTCGGTCATCCACCCCCGTCTCGCCGCTCCCGTGGCAACGCATGGCCGGCGACCAAAAACTGTCGGGATCAGGGTGGGGAGGTGATGGCCTCGAGGCACCTTGGTCCGCGGGCATCCCTGCCCACTCGGACCGCTTTGGTTCCAGCCCTCGTCTCAGTCGAGACATCCCCCGTCAGGCTTCACCCAGGCCCACCCATCGATCGGAAAGCTTCCGCATCGGGGGTGCACCGCGGGAACGACAAGGAACATGCGCGCCAGGACGCCCGCGGACCAGGGTGGAACCTACCCCGTCGCTATCCCGGTCGTTCGAGCGCCTAGTCTCGCGTTCCCTGTCAGGCAGGGGTGGCGACCCGAAACTGGCCGCATCAAGGTGGGGAGGCCGTAGCCACCAGACAGCTTTCCGTCACCGCCCAAGCCCGTCGCAACGGGGGATGTGGGGGTCTCAGCCTTGCTGGGAGACTGGGCAATCTCCGGCAACTCGGTCGGTCTCGTGAACGCGGGCGCCCTTCCTCACCTCCGGTGGCGGATTCAGCGCCATCACGCCGTGCGCGAACTCGAGGTGTCCATCCAGGGGGTGCCCGCGCCCTACCTGGTCCTCGCCCCCGCCGATCCGGATGCCGTACTGGACCAGACTGCCCGCGCCTTCGCCCGTCAACAGGCCACCAAGGCCGCCGAGGGCTCGCAATCCGGGGCAACGTCGTCGGGTGGTTGGCACATGCCCTACTGGGCAACGCCGTGGGCCAGCGGACTTGCCGTCGCCGAGGCGGTCGTTGCCGAACCCGGCAGCGTCGCCGGTGCCCGGGTCATCGAACTCGGGTGCGGCCTCGGCATCACCGCCATGGCCCTCGTGCGCGCTGGTGCCCGGCTCACTGTCGTCGACTGCTGGGGCGAAACCCTCGCGTTCTGCCGGTACAACGCCCTCCGCGCAGGTACGCAGAACCCACCCCACGGCGCCGGGGTCCGTGCCGGCACCATCCGGACACGACTTGCCGATTGGCGGACCGATGTGGGTCGCGACGCGCTCATCGCCGGTGGCCCGTACGATCTCGTCGTCGCGGCCGATGTCCTCTACGAACCCGAGGACATCGCGGTCCTGTTCACCATCCTGCACCGTCTGGTGGGACCAAGTGGAGCGGTCTGGCTTGCCGAACCGGGACGCACCACCAGCCGGAAGTTCGTCCAGGAGACCGACGATGCCGGGTGGATTCGCGACACCAACACCGTCACCCGTGATCCGTGGCCCGCCGACTCCGGTCGTGCCACCGTCCGCCTGCACCGCTATTCGGGAATCGGCCCAGCCGGTGCTGAACCGAGGGCGGACGACCTTCCGGGACCTAACTCGTGAGACCGACCGTTCCGATATGCCGTCCGAGGATGTGGATCCGTCCCCACGGTGCGAACAGGTCCTTGATCCACCGGTACCCGCGCCGCTCGTAGAGCTCGCGGGCGTAGATGTTTCCCTCGTCCACGCCGATGGTCATCGCACGGAAATGACGGGTCCGGGCGGTGCGTTCTGCCGAGGTCAGCAGGCCTCGCGCGATGCCCCGATGCCGGTAGTACGGGTGCACCACTAGGTTCGAAATGTGGGCAATGTCCGTCCCATCAGCCAGGTGGCGATCCTCGGCAGCCCACTCGATCGTGAGTGTCCCCACGAGGTACCCATCGCACTCCGCAATCCAGATCTCCCGGCGTCCCTCAACCATCGCGCGGAACTGTTGCCCAACGGTGTCGGCCGTCCAGCCACTCGCGCGACGCACTGCCACGATGGCGTGTTCCTCCTCAAGCAGCGCGGGTCTGAAACGCACGTCTGCAGGGAGATCATCGGGCAGACTCGCGGTCCCGCCTTGCTGATCCCGAGGTGAACGAACCTGAGTCATCCCATGGAATTCTTTCGGTCGTAGCGTAACGTTTCGCGCGCCTCGCACACACGCGCGGCCGTCATGCGGGCGTCGAAATCGGTGATTTCCGGCGACATCGTATTGCTTGTCGTAAGAGAAACCGTATACACTTGGTGCGGACGTGATTGATCGCTCATAGAGGGAGACATCACATTCCGTTACATAGTGGAGCGAGGAGAGCAAACATGCCTGACTTCAGCAAGGCAGTCATCGGAACCGTCACCGAAGACTTGAGTGAATATGTTGCATTTCTCAAGAAGCGAGTCCTCAGCGAGGTGTGCGAGGTACCCCTCAAGCCTGGCGAAACCACCCGGAAAGTCATGCGTGCCTTCAACAAGTCCGCCGACCTGCTTGGGATCCGCCTCGCACGGATTGTCTCCAGCGAGGACAACGTGCGCTTCAAGGTCGTGCCCAAGGAGCGACGAAAAGTCAACCTTTCGCCTGAGGCGCGCCGTGCGCGCGTCGAGAAGGCAAAGGCCACCCGGGCCTCCAAGCGTCACTGATCCCGGTGAACCGCACTCGCCTCCAGGAAGCGGTGCTGTTCCTCGCTGGCCCCGCACCGGATACCCTCGACCAGTTCGAAGCCATCCTGCGCGGGGCCGGTCTGTTGGTGACGCACCGCTCCGAATGGTCCGTAGCATTTGCCTGCGCTGACCGGTCGCTGGACATGGCCGATCCCTCATCGCCAGTTGCCGGAAGCCATTCGCCCGGACCCGGAACCCTGCCCCCGGGTACCGGCCAGATTGCGTTGGTGCCGGTCCAGGTTGCGCCTGGAATCCTGCGCGGATGGCTGACGTATTCCCCGCCTGCGCCGTCAGGTCCAGACGGCAATGACGTACCCAATCAGGGACTGGACGCACCGGATATCTTCGATGCGATAGTCGACCCGGTCCGGGCGGTGTCAAGGCATCTGCAGTCGATCGTCGCCACGGCCGAAAAGGCCTCGGCTGCCGAAGCGGAGTGGCAGTCACGGGCATCGAATATCCGCAAGGCTCTGGTGACGACCGGGTTGCCGACCGATGTCATCGAGGCGCGGCTGCATGAGCTCGAGAAGCGGTGGCGGGAAACGCACCAGCGGGCGGGTGCGGTGATCGAGGACGAACCGCCGCCGGCTTGACATAACCCCGGTCGGCGGTCAATGCGTTCTCAGGCCTTCGGTGAGGCATCCTCGGCATGCGGTGCGTCGGCGTGGGCCTCGGCATGCGGTGCGTCGGCGTGGGCCTCGGCATGCGGTGCGTCGGCATGGGCCTCGGCATGCGGTGCGTCGGCGTGGACCTCGACATGCGGTGCGTCGGCGTGGGCCTCGGCATGCGGTGCGTCGGCATGGGCCTCGACATGCGGTGCGTCGGCGTGGGCCTCGGCATGCGGTGCGTCGGCATGGGCCTCGACATGCGGTGCGTCGGCGTGGGCCTCGGCATGCGGTGCGTCGGC
>CANFGH010000017.1 GCA_947446285.1 Chloroflexota bacterium | reverse complement strand
CCCGGAGGTCAACGTTCGCCGCCCGCAGCTCAGCAATGGTTGCCTGCAGGGTGGCTATCACGGATGGCATCACTCAACAGAACGTGCAGCGAAACCCACCCGGCACCCTACCCCGCCATGACCCCGTGAACGGTTACTACGGACACAAGCGAGGAGATCGGGCATGTGGGTCCGTGGACACCACAGACGTCACCTCACACCGTGAATGGACGGGAACCAAGGTGCACGGACGTCCAGCTTTCACTAGATAGCCAGCATGGTCGAACTGACATGCCAAACTTGTGATGAACGCCCCGCCCAATGCCAAGCAATCCTTCCTAGCGCGGGCCGTCGCCACAGACGGGGTCTAGTAGCCGGGAGCCAGTGAGGTTAGGAGGTTCCGAGTGAGCGGTCGGTCAAGTGACGCGGTCTTCATCGACGGCATCGAACACGCCCTTGACGGGTCGGTACATGCCCCTGCGGGAACCGCGAACGTCGTCCAGCTAGGACCAGGACATTGGCACGCGGTCATTGGTGGTCGGTCAGTCGAGATCATCATGAACCCCGAGACAGACGCGGACGCGTTTCCCGACGGCGCTCCCACGAAGTTCCACGTCGGAGGGCGCGAACTGACGGTGCACGTTGAAGGTTCGCGGGCACGCACCTCCCGCTTGGCCCAGGCACGACGCGACGCAGGCGGCCCGGTGCTTGTCACCATCAATGCTCCGATGGCGGGACGTGTGGTTTCGATCTCCGTCGAAGTCGGGATGCCCGTCGGACGCGGGGACGTTGTTGCGGTCCTTGAAGCAATGAAAATGGAGAGTTCCATCACTGCCACCCACTCCGGGATCGTCAGTGAGATCCTCATTGGGGCCGGACAGGCCGTCACAACCAGGCAGGCGCTGGTCCGGATTTCCGGCTGATGCCCTTGTGGGAGCGGGCATGGCATCTTGCCGTCACCCCGTGGCCTGCCGAGCGCGTGTTCCGGTTGGCCGGACTGTGCATGATCATCGGCGGAATACTTGTCGGCACCGGCGCACTTGGTCATCCATATGACCGACACCCACCCTCGCCAAGTGAAATCGTGTCATCGTCCTACGTCGCGTGGCACGTTATCTCAGGGTTGGGCTTCATCAGCCTCTGCGTCGGGTTTGCGGGAGTAAGCGGCTTCCAGATGCGGGTTGCCGGCCACCTCGGGTCCGTTGACGTCGCCGGAATCTTTCTCCTTTTCATCGGCTGCACGTTTCAAGCAGCCGCCCAACTCGCTGACGGACTGGTGTTCGCCGCTGTCGCCACAATCGTCCCCAGAGTGTTCGAACTGAACGGTTCCCTGTTCGGTGGCACACCACTCGCTGGACTGGCCAGTCTCGCGGGCATCGCATTTGCCTCCGGATCAGTCTTATTCGGGATTGGCGCAATCGCCCGCGGGGCACTGCCAAGGCGAAGCACTGCGGCCGTCATGGCCGGTGGTGTCCTGATCGCAGTGCCGGTGCAACCGGCGTCACCTGTCCCGTGGTGGATTGTCGTCGCTGGCACAGTCCTGCTCGGCGCTGGATCGGCCGCGATTGGGCAATGGCTCTGGCAAGGCGGACCGCGCCCGTCACGCCTGGTGCCTCTCCCACCCGTGCGATCCCCTCAACCGCCACGCGTTCCAATTTCCTGAACCGGTGCGTGACGAGGATTGACCGGCCTCGTTGGCCAGCTTGGGGTCAAATCTGCCCAGCACCACAACTCAAGACGGGCTCTTACGTCTTCTCAAGTTGACGAAGGTCGAGATTGCGGAGCAAATTGTGCGGCCGCACAAGTGCGCCAAACGCTTCGGCCAGACTCCGCAGGAAGGACAGCCAAGGTGCTTAGTCGCTCAGCTTCACCATTCAGCATCGATACTCCCTTGTCAACCGCCGAGGTGGTTGAGCGTATCGACACCGCCGCCGGGGACATCGCGACGCAGGCGCTAGTGATCGCCGGACAGATTGCCCGGATTGCACGCCTTACCAAGGCCTCCGCCAGTCACGCGCGGGTCGAAGAGTGGGACATCAGCCTTGTTCTTCTGAACGCCGCGCGTGAGCAGCTCGACAACGTTGGCCTCTCCGAAGAGAGGCACAGTTCAACGCACCGGTGGCTAGAACGCGCAATTGACGCGGTCCAGACATCCATTGCAGCGTCACAGGCCGGCGTCCACGCGCCAGTCGAACACGCACTCGGCAGCCTGATCGCCACAATCGGTCACTCACCCAGTTCGCACGCGCGCTAACCGAGCACCGCCTCAACCCGGATTGCCGACAACCGATATTCGCCCGAAACCCACCCGCCTCCGCAGCCATTCGGCCGGAGGCGGTCCTGTTCGTCCGCGTTCCGGACCCACGCCCGCGATACAGTCCACCTTGCTTAGGAACCAGCTTGCATGATGGGTCGTGCCCCCACCACCGGGGCACGCTATGGGCGTGGAGGAAACCGATGACGAGTGAACCAGTCCGAGGGCATGCCATGGCTTGGCGATCCGTGACCGGCTTCACGACCGGGGTCCACCTCCCTCACGTTGCAAGGGTTCGGCAACGGTTCGATGCCACCTGCATCACCGATCCACAGGCGCATGTGCGTGGCGCCATCAGCGCATCCTCCATCTCGACGCGGGTCGCCATTGGCGCGCGCATCGCGATCACGGTTGGAAGCCGGGGCATAAGTGATCTGCCGGCCCTCGTCCGGGGGACGGTTGAGGCGCTGAAGGCACTGGGCGCACACCCATTCCTCGTTCCAGCAATGGGGAGCCATGGCGGTGCGACCGCCGAAGGCCAGACCGAAGTCCTGCATGGCTACGGTGTTACGCAAGAGACCGTCGGGGCACCAATCCGGGCATCCATGGATGTTGTCGAAGTCGGTTCAACCGACCTTGGAGTGCCCGTCTACATGGATCGGATCACGTGGGAAAGTGACGGTGTCGTGGTCCTCGGTCGGGTCAAGGCGCATACTGCGTTCAAGGCGCCAATCGAGAGCGGCCTCTGCAAGATGCTTGCTGTAGGGCTGGGTAAGCAGCGGGGCGCTGAGACCATGCATCGCGCCGGCTTGGCCCGCACGATCCCCGAGGCCGCCAAGGTCGGGATCGCGAGCGGCAAGGTCGTCCTCGGCATCGCTGTCGTCGAGAACGCCTCAGATCAACTCATGCGGATCGAAGTCGTGGATCCGCAATCGTTCCACGACGCCGACCGCGACCTCTTGGTTGCAAGCAATGCCGTCCTCCCACGCATCCCATTCGAACACGCCGATGTCCTGATCCTCGACTGGATTGGCAAGGACCTTTCGGGCAGCGGGATGGACCCGAACGTGATCGGCATGTGGCGACGCCTGGGTGGTGACCGCAGTCCCGATTACCGACGCATCGTGGTCCGCGACGTGACCGATGAGTCCCGGGGCAATGCCATTGGCATCGGCTGGGCTGATGTCACCACAAACCACCTTGTCTCCCGGATTGACTACGCGGCGATGTACATGAACTGCCTTACGGCGAACGCACCCGACATCGCGCGTGTACCGATGACCATGCCAAATGACCGCGAGGCGATCAGCATCGCGATCCGCACGTCTGGCGGGTCCGCGTCACCTGACGCAGTACGCCTGGTGCACGCACACAGCACGCTTCGCCTCGAAGACTTGATGGTGTCTGAAGCGCTCCTACCTGAGGTCCGTGCGAACCCTGCCCTCGAAATCCTCAGCGACCCGATGCCAATGGTCTTCGATGCAGCTGGAGCTCTTGTCGGCGTTCCCACCCACTAGGCTAGGACCCGGCGGAACGGTGCAGGTCTCCGCGCCCGCGTTGTGATTCTATATTGTGCGTGTGCACATGATCACCAGGATGTATTGGCACAGTGGCAAGTCCGATATCCTCGCCATACTTGCGCACGGTATCGCCAACCGAGATCGCCCTCGTCGCAATCTTATGCCCGAACACAACATTCCCTGTGACGGTCAACACCAAGTCCACGCCGACCCCATCCGAAACCGTGACGACCTGGCCGGGCGTCAAGTCAACTAAAGCGACGGCGATATTGTCATCCGGGTGCAGGACATATACCTGCCTAGGTGCCTCGTCGGACACAGGCGGCGAAGCCGGGTTTCCTTGGCCATCCATCTCCATGTCCTTTCGTCCTCGCCCCGGTTGCACACCGGTCGCCAACCGATGATATCCCCTAGTCGGGTACGGTTGACATCCGGCACCGACCCTTATATGCTGTTGGTCACCGGCGAAATCCGGTAGCGGAGAAACCGAATAACGGCCTAATCTTGGGATCATTTCCTGGGAACGGGGGACCCACAACTGGGGTGAATCCTTCCTGATACACGGAAGGTAGGGCAGCTCTTTCAGCCCGAACCCGTCAGCTAACCCCGTCGGCACCTGAAAGAGGAGTAGCGGCCCGGGCCGGAGGCTATTCCTTCGGTCCGCTTTTGTTTGTCCGGTCCCTGAACTGCGCGGCTATTGCCGAGCATGGCCGAACTGGTCAGGAGTGCCGGATGCAAAGCATCGGTCGCACCGTCGACGCGGACATTGTCCCTCGTATGTCCCAGCGTGCCCGTGCGCTTGGCCTGATGTCGGTTACCGACGTGAAGTTGGCGGTCCTGCGTCAGCAACCAGTCTGGTGGCACGGATCCCAGTACCACTGCCCAGTTTGCGAGACCGATTTCACCAACCCCGGGAGTGCGGCGGCACACACCATTGCCGACCAGCACCCCGTACTCCGCATGGATTGATTCTCTCTCCTTCCTTCTCCTCACTCGCTCCGACGCGGTGGTCCCCCAGGACCACCGCGTCGGTGTTTCTGGTGCATGTGCGCCCTTACAGCACTTTCGTGATCGTAACTATGGGTCACACGTTATGACTATTGATTTATTACGCCTCCACACCCGGCAGCTCAGCGCATGCCGCCGATGTCACAGCGCCGGGTTCCCGGTTGCCGGGTTCCCGGTGTCTCCGGCTCGCAGCGAAGACATTCCCACCCTCCTGTCCCGCAAGGCACGGATACTGGTCGTTGGTCAGGCGCCCGGTCGAACCGAGGCAACCGGAACCCAACCATTCATCGGCGCGGCTGGTCGGACCCTGTTCACCTGGTTTGCCCGGGCCGGTATCGACGAGGCCGGTTTGCGGTCGTCGGCATTGATCGTTGCCGTAACCCGCTGCTACCCAGGCCCATCCGCCACCGGGCGAGGCGACCGGGTCCCGACCCGGATCGAAGCCTCCCTGTGTCGTCCGTGGCTTGAACACGAACGAAGTTTGTTGAGACCCTCACTCATCATCCCGATAGGCCAGTTGGCAATCCACGCGATGACCGGTCGCACTGTCCTCTCGGAAGTCATCGGCACGACCATCGATAGCGG
Source organism: Chloroflexota bacterium (assembly GCA_947446285.1). Lineage (GTDB taxonomy): Bacteria > Chloroflexota > UBA11872 > UBA12225 > UBA12225 > UBA12225. The sequence continues at coordinate 36,062 of CANFGH010000017.1, read as the reverse complement.
TGGGACCACTTGCATTCCACTGCCTCATCCATCCGGTGCCAGCGCGTGGACCTACGGACTTGGAAACCGCGACCGCCTCGAGGCCGCCCTCCATCTCATTAGCGAATGGTGGAACGATAACGTTGGCGCGGAGTCACCGTCCGGAAGCGCGGTCACGTGTTCGGACAATCCCGAGGGCAGGTCCACGCGTTGAAACGGTGACCAAGAGACCGATCGGCCCGGGAATCTTTGGCCGCTAATCCAGACAATGGGCGAAACCTGACCGTCACGACGGTGCCCTTCTCGACCGAGGAGCCATGCGACCACCCCTCCGCCTCTACATCCACAACCGCACAGGGCGGAAGCACTCACGCGATTGCCACCGTTCGTCTAAGTGGCACCACCCGTGACCAGCGATTCCCACCCATTGGAACTGTCTGCGGAGCGCGGGTCGGTGGAGACGCCGATGGGAGCGTCCGCGTCCGGAACCACCATGTATTGGCGCCGTTTCGCGCCATCTGCCGTGGTGATCACACTCATTGGCGCATTCACCGCCATCCTATTGCGGGTGCCTCTCGGTGGGCAGGCGATGATGTCGTACGACCTCTTTGTCTACTTCTTTCCCGCAAAGACCTTCCTGCGAAACGCCCTGTCTCGCGGCGAACTTCCCCTTTGGAATCCCGACACGTTCTTCGGTGCACCGTTCCTCGCCAATATCCAGATGGCTGTCCTCTACCCACCGGACATCATTTTCCTGTTGGCTCCATTCGCACGCGCGGTCACGGCAAGCCAGGCAGTCCACCTGTTCCTAGCAGGGATCGGCTTCTTCCTTCTAGCCCAACGAGGATGGGGCCTGGGTCATATTGGGTCCCTTGCTGGTTCACTGATTTTCGTTGGAAGCGGGTTCATCGGTGCGCACATGGGACACCTGAACCAGGTTCACGCCGCAACGTGGCTCCCCTGGCTTACCCTGACGGTCCACGGCACTGCAACCCACATTGGCCGACTGCTTCGCCCGATCACCACAGAACCCGAGACCCGGGGTTGGAACCGATTTGGCAAGGTATCGCTTTGGGTTTCCGCCGGTGCGGTTGTCATCGCTCTCCTGTTCACGGCCGGTCATACCCAGGAGACGTATTACGCACTCCTGACCATCGGCGCTGAAGCTGTGATCTTCACAATCGCGCCACCGGCACGTAGGCCAGTCCGCGGAAGCCACCTCCTGTCTTTCGGAGTAATCACCGCGCTTGGAATGCTCCTCGCAGCAGCCCAATTGGTGCCGACCTTGGAACTCAGCCAGTACGGCTATCGCGTCGGCGGAATGTCTCTCGACGAGGCCGGAAGCTACGCAATCGACCGGACCCACATCCTTGAATCCCTTCTTCCGACGTACTGGAACCTCCCCGCTCAGGAAGTGACCGGCTACACCGGAATTGTCGCCATACCCCTCACATTCGCTGCGCTTGGTGCGGCACGCGCCCGGCGACAGATGTTCGCCCTCGGGGCAATTGCGCTCGGTGCATTGATCCTCGGCGTCGGTGTCTATACACCCGTTTTCGATGCGCTCCATCGCTTCGTACCCATGTTCGCCAGTTTCCGCGCACCGGGACGCTGGTTGCTGATCTGGACCTTCGCCGTCGCTGGTCTCGCGTCGCACGGCCTGGACGCTCTGGGCGCGCGCCGTAGCAGCAAGACGACCCGGCAACTTCTCGCGCACTCGACCGATCAGTCAGCCCAGATCGCATCGGTCACGGCCATCGCGTGCGCCATGATCGGTCTTGTGGTAGCGCGGACCTTTCTCGTCGGTGGCGTCCAATGGTTACCACCGGGACGCGTCGCACTCACGTGGTTCTGGTTCGGTGGCACGACAATTGCGCTGGTGTCATTCCTGGGGCAGGCACGCGGCACCATTCATGCACTCGTTCGATGCGCAATTGTCGGACTGATCTGTGGAGAGTTACTACTCGCCGGGCATCGGATGGAGTACGCCCTCGGGGGCGAACCACGTCTCTACACCAAACCTCCACCCGTCACCGCTCACGCAATGCAGACCCTCGCAACCCGTGCCCCCGACGCCTCGCCGGGACGATTGGTAAGCCTCACTGTCGAGCAGCACCTGGATGCAACCCGGCTTGCACGATGGGCGGGTTTCACTGACAGTGAAACGGTTCGGTACCGCGCAATGCAGGATGCCCTCAAGCCCAACCTCGGGGCTGTCTACGGTTTGGCGACGATCGACGGCTACGACGGCGGCCTCCTCCCATTGCGGACCTACGCGAGGTTCAAGGCGCTACTTCTTCCTCAAGCCGCAGAACCCTCGGTCGCACACCTGACCCTGGGTGTTCAAGCGGCTGGAAAGGCAAATGCGTCCAGGTACGCCTCCCTCGGAATCGGTGCCGTGATCTCGGACGGACGAAACGGGTCGCCGGGCGACAACTGGCGAACCAACGATGACGCACCTGGAGCTGCCTGGTGGCACGACAACAACCTGCCGCCAGCGTCGCGCGCGCTTCTTGTAGGAAACATCATTGTCGAACCGGATGACGACCGCGCAACAACCATTCTTGCATCCGCTGACCTTTCAAACACGGCAAGTGTTCACCAGGCCATCGACGGCATTCCGGAACGTGGCACCGCCCCAGCTGCGCGGCCGGTTGGAACCGCCAAGGTCACGCGGTACTTGGCGAACGAAATCACTGTGGATACGTCGTCGGACCGTACCGCGCTGCTGGTCATGACCGAAACCGACTATCCCGGATGGCACGCCACGATCGACGGCCAAACCGCACCGATCATCCGGGCGAACGGGCTTTTCCGGTCGGTTGTGGTCCCACCCGGTTCGCACGTGATCCGGTTCTGGTTTGCACCTACCTCCATCATCGTGGGCCTCGCAGTCACACTCCTCACATTGATTGCCCTGGTCACAACCACCTGCTTCACCAATTGGCGCAGACCTGATGCTCGCACCCCGGCCGCCCCGCACTCCGTCACCGGAGACAAGGCGTGACCAACGTCACGGCAGCCGACCGACGGACCGTTACCCGCCTCGTCGTCTGGGTCTTTGCGCTGTACGCGCTGACGATGGCGGGAAGAGTTGTCAGCGGCGACGGCGAGACGATGTTCCAGACCACCCGAGCGATCGTGGAACGCGGACAACTTTCGATTGATCAGAGGCCTGAAGCAGCGATTGGCCGCGGAGGCCGCTACTTCAGCAAATACGGTCTGGGGCAGTCGGTCGTTCAGGCCCCGTTTGTCGTGGCCGGCCGCCTGATATCGGTGATCGCACCGACTCAATCAGCACCCGACCTTCCGGCGCGGTTCCTTGCGGGCCTGACGAATGTCCTGGTCACACCTGTTGGCGTCGGCATTCTCTGGATGATTGCCAAGCTCAACGGACTTGGCTCACGCGGTGCAACCGGGATAGCCATCGCAACCGCAACAACAACCTTGCTGTGGCCCTATTCCCGGGCCGACTTCGCGGAACCTCTGCAGGCAACCGCCCTGCTTGCCGCCCTGCTTGCGGGTCTCATCCTTCACCAAAAGGTGGTGGCCACTCGGTCCACCGCTGAACTGGAGTCAAGAACGATCATCAGATGGGGGCTCGCCATCGGGACCGCGATCGGGGTGGCATTCCTGACGAAGGCCGCGTCCCTCATCCTTGCGCCGGCGATTGCAATTCCCGTGCTGGTCACCGCGTGGCGCCTGAGGCTGGCCGGAACGACCCGGACCACAATCCGGGGGCTGACCGGCGCCATAACCCTTCTTGCCTCGGTCGGCCTGCCGGTTGCGGGCGCCGGAGCCGGTCAGGCGCTGCTGAATTGGTTCCGCTTTGGCAATCCGTTCGAGTTCGGCTATGGCGATGAACCGTCGACCGGATTTACCACCCCGCTCTTCGACGGAATCGGGTACCTCCTATGGAGTTCCGGCAAGGGACTTGTGTGGTTCACCCTTCCGGCAGTGATAGGAGGCTTCCTACAAGTCTGGTTGGTTCGTCGAAGGCCAATCGTTGCACTGGTGGCACTTTCCGTGTTCGGCACCCAACTCTGGTACTTCTCACGGTGGTGGGCGTGGCACGGGGACTGGAGTTGGGGACCAAGATACCTCTATGTCACCGTTCCCTTCTTGATGCTTGGGTGGATTGCGCCGCTTCTCGCTTGGCCGAAGTGGCACTGGAGTGCGAAGACCTTTACAGGATTGGTGGCGGTGTCTGTCGGAGGATTTGGGCTCTACGTAAACGTCCTCGGTGTGGCAATTGACTATGGCGCCTACTACAGCGTCGTAGGGAACCAACTGGGACGAGGCGTCGACGTGCGCGATGCACGCACTGTTGCGCCGTTCTCCCCACTCCTGGGACACCAATGGTTGCTCCAAGCATCGCTATTCGAGGTATTCGGCCCCACTCACAAGCCGCCGGATAATCCGTACCGATACCGGTACCCGTGGGCCACGGCGTTCCCGGAACGGGTGCCAGAAGCGCCAGAACGCGCCTATGGCTTCGACCTTTGGTGGGCCGCGCGTCGCGGAACGTCGAGATTTCTCGACTACTGGGCAAGCTTGTCGGCAATCTGGATCGGGGTCGTTGTCGTAAGGAACCTGCCGAGCCTGTTCCGTACCGGTGGCCATGAAGCCGCCTGGTCGCCACCACCCACCCCAGATGTTTCCTGACCGCGTCGGTGGTCATTGGGTCGGGGTAACGCTGGCCGTCATGGGCGTGGCGCCAAGGTTTCGCAAGCACTTGTGACACGCGCCATCCGTTGGGGTTTGTTGTGACCACCTCCAATGGCGCGCCAAACGACCCGAGGTCAAGCGGCGCGGCCGCTGTAGAAACCGGTCACATCCGGGGTGTCACACACCGGTTGTCGGTCATCGTGCCGGTTTACAACGAGCGCAATACCCTGCCGGAACTCCTTGAACGGGTTCGCGCCCAGTCACTTTCCTGGAACGGCGCTCCGGTCTCACTAGAAATCATCGTTGTAGATGACTGCTCGAACGACGGAGGCGTCGATTTCCTCTTCGGGGAAACCGGACAGTCAACATTCGCCGACGTACGCGTCTTGCGTCACGCGAGGAACCGGGGGAAAGGTGCAGCTATTCGCACTGGCCTCGAACGGGTCACCGGTGATGTCGTGCTCATCCAGGATGCGGACCTCGAGTACAACCCTGATGACTACGCCGCCCTGGTCGCTCCGATCCTCGCCGGTCAGTCCCGCGTCGTCTATGGATCGCGGTTCCTTGCCCTCGGACCCTTGGGCCGACCCACTGGCATGCACCCAACCAATTGGGTAGCAAACAAGATCCTTTCCTGGACCGCGTCAATCCTGTTCTTCCGCTCGATCACCGACGAGGCGACCTGCTACAAGGTCTTTGCGACATCGGTCCTCCCTTCGCTGAACTTGCGGTGCGAACGATTCGAGTTTTGTCCGGAAGTCACGTCCAAAGTCCTGCGTCGTGGCCTTCGAGTGATCGAGGTACCAATCCGCTATCACGGACGGGGCGGGAATGAGGGGAAGAAGATCCGGTGGCCGGATGCCTTCCACGCGTGGTTCACACTCGTGCGCTACTGGCTCAGGGACTGATCCTAGCGATGACTCTTGGGTCACCACTAATATGATTCCCGTGTTTCGCTGGCAGGTCAAGCCAATGAATACCCTCGATGCCCGATCCGACCCCGAATCGGCAAGCGTCGTCGTTTCCGCACTCCGCGAAAGGGATGCTCGTTGGCCACTCGTGCTCGCAATCCTTCTCGGTGCGACGTATCTCAGCATCCGGCTGGCAAAGCTTGGCGCGCTTCCGATGGTCAGTGACGAGGGGACGTACATCGACTGGGGGGTACGCGCGTGGCACGCCCGGGACCTTTCAGACTGGCTAGCCTCGCTCGAGGACGGCAAGCAACCCCTCCTCGCGTGGCTCATGATCCCGTTCCTGAGCGCAGTTGAAGACCGACTGATCGCTGGCCGCCTGACATCGATAGCGTGCGGTGCGATCAATGTGGCGCTCATCTGGTCGGTTGCCTCGCGCCTTGGTCAACCGTGGGGTCAGCGGACATCAAGACTCGCCGGGCCGATTGCCGGGGCACTCTATGTCATCACACCTGTTGCCGTCGTGCATGACCGCATGGCCCTCTATGACACGCTGGTCACCACGGCGTCGCTGACGGTGCTGCTGACGACCATCCATTGGTCCGAGCGTCCCGGGTGGGTACGGATGATCCTGGTCGGATGTGCAATCGCCGTCTCAGTCCTCACGAAGCTTTCCGCACTTTTCTTTGTCGGTCTTGTGCCCGTGGTGGCGGTCGCGTGGAACCCGGCGTCCAGAAGGCAGTGGTGGCAACTGGCACAGGCTGCCTTCATTGGCGCCGGCGCCTACTCAGTCCTCTACTTGAGCCCGATTGTGGACAACCTCGCCGATGGAAACTTCGGGCGGTATAGCCTGACCCTCAGGGAGGTGATGAGGTTTCCACTGACCCTCTGGTGGGCGAATACCGTGTTCGTCGCTAAGACCTTTGAAACCTACGTCGGTCTTCCGCTCATCCTCGCGACCGTCGCATCAGTGCTCGTCTTGTTCAGCCCAGCTGAACCGGTTGCAGGAAACATTTCCTCCGTAGCATCCAATCGCGGTCGATCTGCATTCATCTTGGCGGTGTGGATAGTTGTGCCGGTCGCTGCCTTTGTGATTACCGCCAAACTCATCTATTCCCGTTACGTCGTCTTCGTCCTGATCAGCACCCTGATCCCAACTGCCATCGGGGCCGCCAGAGCTATGGTCCATCTGCGCGGGTTTCGTTTGGCGACGGTGAAGCCGAACTGGGCACATCGCCTCGCCAACATTTTGCCGATGGCAATCATATCGCTTTGGATGGGCGCAATCACGATCAGTTGCACCGCGTTCATATGGCCCTTGATCAACTCGCCCGCCGAGGCGCCATGGATGAACGACCGGCGCTACATCACTGACCGGTTCCAGTACATCGAAAGTAACTATGCGGGATACGGTCTTGCAGAACTCCTAGCCTTTCTGGAAAAGGCCCGTTTGGACCACCCGGAAACTGGGATCGTCGTCATCACGCGCACTGCGACAGGGATGCCGAGGGACGCGATCTTTGCCTACCTTCGGGAGCGTCCGGGCATCACCCTCGGATACGTCGACGAGGCGAGGGCGGTCGCCGACCGCCTTTCCGCGGATCCTGACCGTGCTTCTTTCCAAGCGGGAAGAGGCGCACCGATCTATTACGCGCTAACCGATGCCCCCGGAGGCGAACAGGAACGCAGGTTCATCTCAATGAACCCTGCCGCGCGCCAGCTGATCGATCTCCCAAAGCCCGGGGATCACAGTCGGTTCAAGCTCTTCCAAATCAATTGGACACCCCCCGCACCCGATACCGTGTTCGACGGCACCACACCGTTGCTCGACGCCGCGATCCGTCTGGAAGGATTCCGTCTGGACACACCTAAAGTCCGTGCGGGAGCTGACGCCCGGGTCATTCTGTATTGGACCACCAAACAGAGGCTCACAAAGGACCTGACAGTTTTTGCGCACCTGATTTCAGGGGTAAATCCCACCGGAGGGCTACGCGTTGCGCAGCGTGACAGCAGACCTGGAAACGGCGCACAGCCAACAACTGGCTGGCGTGTCGGTGACTTCATCGCTGACCGCTACGACATAAATGTGCCCTCAGGAACGCCAACCGGAACATACCGGCTGGTCGTGGGCATGTACGACTTGGGGACCATGGAACGGATGGCAGTTACGGCCGCCAACGGACAGGGTCTGGGTTGGCCAACTGATGGCACCAAGCCACAATCAGGTGTGATCGATGGCGAGAACCGCGTCTACCTTGGCGAAGTAACCGTCGAGTAACGGTATCGCTCACGAGCATTCTGAGAAAAAGTCGCGGGTTTACCATGTGGCGTACCCGCGCGTGATCCTCTAGAACCCTTGACGAGCAGGTTGGTCGTCGTCGAGGACGCTGAGGCGACGAACAATCCGCCACAGTGCGCGCTCCGGGTCCTTGATTACGATGCATCCGTGCGCCGTCAGGACTTCCTCGTACCGCGCAAGCACCTCGGTTGCGTGTTCACGCCACGCCTTCGCATCTGCAGGACGTGAAGCCGGCGCATGCCATAGAAACACATGTGCAGCATCCCTCTGGTCAACTCGGGCACCGTCAGCACTTCCGCGATGCCATGCACTAAGTCCTGCAGCGCCCAATACCTCAATGACCTCGGTGGTCATGAGAGGAACGCGCAATTCCGCATCGGTGATCGCCTGCTTTGCTGTCTCAAGGCCTTCCCGGGCAGATATTTCATTTGCACGCGAGTTCTCAAGACGAACGAGCGCCAATTCATAGGCGCGCTCAGCCTGATGTCGCTCTTGGGATGCACGGGTTGCAATCGCACGTGCCCGCTGCATCGCTGCTTGTAGTGTTCCCGGATCTGCTTCCAGAATATCTTCAACGATCATAGTTCCGCCACCTCCCCGCCCGCGTGCGTCTACGCGGCGGACGGTATCTAAGTGTACGTGATTACCATTGCCGACAACCTCTAGCACGAACGCATACAGGTCGTTGTAGAAAGCCCGGGAACAACTGAAAGAAACTCATGGGTACTCTCAGCCAAGCACCCCTTGAACTCTCCGTGAGTCTTGCTGGTACGCGCTCTATGGAGCTTGCGTCGCACGTTCTTCTGGGCCCTTACACGATGCCGGCGTTCGTCGACGCCCGAACGGCTTGACAGATGCACAAGAGTAGCTGCTCATGCGATACTACCCCAACTCTTATCGGAGTAGCGTAAACCCGTTCGCATGATGGTCTTGAAGACCAGATTTGTGCGGAGCGAACGGGCAAAGGGAGGCATCGATAGTGATGACGAGAACCCCGGACCACGAGGCGCGCACCACTGGCAGCGTCGCGCGTGTCGAAATAGCGCCACGAACGAAGCCTCGGTCAAGTTTTGGCGCGATCGCCAGTGCGGTCATACTAAGCATCTCCCTGGTCGGTTGCGGCATCGGTGGCGTTATGCTTGGCGAAGCCACCACGGCAGAGGTGGTGAAGCACGCCCGTTGGTCCTACGCCGGCAAGGATGGCCCCGATCGATGGGCTGAACTTGACCCACATTGGTCAGCATGCTCTAACGGTCGTACGCAATCACCGATTGACATTGCACCCGCCAAACTACTCAAGGCCGAGTGGCTTCAGGAACTCCGGTTTGCCTACAAAGACACCAAGAAACTTGATGTGCTGAACAATGGGCACACCATTCAGGTTACTCCTGAACGCGGGAACTGGCTCAATTACGACAAGGTCTGGTACGAACTCAAGCAATGGCACTTCCATTCCCCAAGCGAACATACCCTAGTAGGCATGAACACCGACATGGAAGTGCATTTCGTCCACGCGGCCGACGCGAACCGACTGGCAGTCATCGGGGTGATGCTCAAGATAGGGCCAGACAATCCGATCCTCGATCAGTTCTGGGATTCGATGCCAGCTGAAGAGGGAAAGAAGGCCGAGTGGTCAGGAGGTTTCAGCATCCTCGATGCGCTTCCCGACGATCGAACCTTTTACACGTACAAGGGTTCACTGACAACGCCCCCATGCGCCGAAACGGTCACATGGCTCGTGATGAAGGAGCCCGTGACCGTCTCGAAGTCACAAGTTGAGAAGTTCAAGGGGCTCTTCAAGGGAAACACAAACCGTCCGGTACAGCCCTTATACGGCCGTGTCATCTCCGAGAGTGTGCCCGGAGGAATGGACGGCGGACGCGGATCCGCTGCTGCTGACGCTCATGGTGCAGCACCGGCTACGGGCGCCAAGCCAGGGGCAGCCGCGGACTCACATGGGCCAGCACCGGCTGGCGCAGCAGCAGACTCGCACGGAGCAGCACCAGTTCCGGCTGCTGCGGCTGCTGCGGCTGCTCCGGCTGCTCCGGCTGCTCCGGCTGCTCCGGCTTCAGCCGCAGCAGCAAAGTACTAGCACTGCGGCTCATCGGTAAATCGAGGCCGGCGGGATGCTCCAGCATCCGGTCGGCCTCAATTTGTTTCCATCCGGGAAACCGTCGTTCAATTATTCATGGTTCGAGTACGGTTACGACCGCACCGCCTTTTACTCGAATTGAATTCGCCAGTGACACCCATCGTACAGCGAGTAGGGCGCACGTGTCTCGCCACACACTGTCGATTGAAGTTCGACGAGGTGCCCGGGACGCCTGCACCAGGCACGCCTTACCCAATGGCGGATGTGATGTTTAGTGCTGCATAGCCCTTGCTCGGCAGGGCCGGGCCTGTTCCTGACTTCCGGCAACGCAGTCCGCTGACAGGTCAATCAGAACCGTGTGCTCGACAGCAAACGAACTGAACCATCGTGCATTCGCGATACGGCATCATGATTCGGTCCATGTGTCGCATCAGGTAATGATGACCTTACCGACGCGCGCGCCCCTTTTCCGTCGCCGCGAAGGATGGGGCGCGACTTACGACACTAATGAGACGGTAACCCTAGCGGGCTGCTGTCCCAAAACCAAGTGATGACCTCAAGATGCTTGGTACGCGCATCAGTGCCTCGCGCCGGTCCCGCGATGTCGAAATCAAATAGACCGCGCCGGTCAAGAATGAGGCAATCATCACTGATTGAAACGCGGTTCGATCGGTTACAATCTGTGCTCCCACGAGTTGGAAGAGGAAGAAACCGAGCAGGGCAGCAGCCCCACGGATGCTCAGTTCGAAGTTGGCAATCATTGCGAGCGCGAACAGTGACAGCGCACTTGTCAGAAGAAGTTCCTCGGTCTGGCGCATGTCAAGAGGCAACCCTGCGCCAACAGTCTGGTTAACGTCGTAATGCTGACCGATCCTGAAAACCACCCCGAGTGTTCCAACCAGTAGCGTCCACTGGTTCACGGTCGATGAAATCAAGGTGCGCAGTCCCGCCCCGGCAAGACCGCGCCACGCAAAGAGCAGGGCTACAAGAAACTCCGGGGCCTCCGATGCAAGAGGGGCTAACCACTGCACCAGGACGAACTCGTCAATGCCGAATGACTTCCCAGTGCGAACGAGACCATCTGCGAAGTAATGTGCACTCATGAAAATCACAGCGGTTGCAAACACGAACAATGCACCCATGACCGCGCGTCGAACTGAGGGTCGCAACTTTCCTACCGTCGCAGCCGGACCAACCAGATGCGGGTCTCCGGAAGGCAAGCGCGACGTTGCCCATGCGTAGACGCAGAAGAGCGTGACAAGAAACCCGGCGTCAAACAGGTCAATCTGGCCCTTGAAAGGAATGACCAAAGAGTAGACGGAGGCTATGGCCAGGACCACCAGTTCCAATGCCTGCTCCGGAGGCAGGGTGACAACCCCGTTCACAACGGTTCCATCATCGGTAGTCTGGGCCGCGCTTCGTGACAGCTTTGCACGGCCCCGAGACCGCAACCACGCCACAACGACCACCGCGCCCCACCCGAATCCGACGAGCAACCGGTTCGATCCGGTCATGTTTGCGACGGCGTATGCAGCTTGAGTTGGGTCGCTGGCGGCGTTCCATGCAAAGACCGCGTCAACTGCGTATTCCGGAAGGACGGCGATAAGCGCGAGCAGGGCAAGCGCAAGCGCCTGGGAGACGTCGAGTTGGAAGACCTCGGCAGCCCATGACAGGAGAAAGGCAGCGCCAAGAATCCCACCGCCAGTCATGATCGCAATCATGATCGGAGGCCCAGAAACCACGTCACCAACCGAGAGATAAATGAACCAAGGGACAGCGCACGCCATCGCGGCGATGATGAGCAACCATGACTTCAGGTCGCCCGATCCTGTATCGACGTGTTCGCCGGAGTTTCTGATCGGCGCCCGACCCGGCACGGCCCCACCGGTTGAGTGCGTGTCGGGATCAATCACTCGTGTGGTTCCACGTCGGTCTGGTCGGTTCCTGCGCCCCGAATGTTGGTGAACTGGCGACACCTGAAACCCTCCATTGGCCAAAGATCGGCCGGAACTCATTGAAAGTCACCTCAACGACGGGTCGAAGGGCAAAACCGTAACGAGTTTACGACATTGCAGGCGGTCCACCGCCGGTCTCGAAACCGGGTCGCCCGCATCGATGTGCGACCATCTGACCGAGACGGAAGGGTGGGCCATGAGAAGATCCGGATATACAGTGGTGGTCGTGCCCGACCTAGGTGAATCCGTCACCGAGGCGACCTTGACCCATTGGCTTGCCGCTGAAGGCGCCATCGTTGATGCCGGGGAAGCAATCGCCGAGGTCGAGGCCGAAAAAGTCAACATCGAAATCCCAGTCGATATTCGGGTCAGGATTGACCGCCACCTCGTCGCTGAGGGTGACCGGGTAGCAATCGGTACCGCCATCGCTGACGTGTCACCAGTGGGCTAGCCGGTCGCACGAGTAGATCGGGATCACCGACGGACGGTTGACTTTAGGTGGACGTGTCGCGCGTGATCGCGTATACCGTCACGCATGTCAACCCTTCATACCTTCCACCCGACGAAATACCACGTCTCGATCGGATCTTGGCAGCCGGTGCTTCGTATCGCGCCCGGGGATACGGTTGTGACAACCACGATTGACAGCGCCGGTGTTGATCAACACGGCCACAAGGTCAACATTGCCGGCAATCCACAGACGGGGCCCTTCTTCATTACTTCCGCCAACCCTGGCGACGTGATCGCCGTGCGTTTCGATCGGGTTGTGCCGAACCGGGCGTACGGGCATACAAGTGGGCGGCTCGCTGCTCATGTTGTCGACCCCGATTTCGTCTTCAAGCTTCCACCCGAACGTGGGCGAGCCATTTGGAACGTCGATACCGAGGATTGGACAGCCACCCTTGCGTCGCACGACCCAATTGAACCTGATCTTCCAGACTTCAAGATCCCGCTCGATCCAATGGTCGGATGCTTTGGGGTCGCGCCGGACCGGGGACAGGCAATTTCGTGCGCCACCTCCGGGCCGCACGGCGGAAACATGGATTACCGTGGGTTTCGGCAAGGTGTGACCGTTTACCTCCCAGTCTTCGTCCCCGGCGCCCTGTTCCAACTCGGGGACGGACATGCCACCCAAGGCTGTGGCGAAATCGCCGGCACAGGAATCGAGATTTCCCTGGATGTCACATTCACCGCGTGGATCCATCGCCGGGATCAGCCGATCTTCTGGCCACGCGCCGACGACGGGACCTGGTTGATGGCAGCCGGCAATGCACGCCCTCTAGATCAGGCGCTTCAGCACGCCACCACCGAACTCGTGCAATGGCTTGGGGAGGACTACGGCTACAGCACGCGTGCATCGTCCCTGCTTCTTGGGCAATGCGTGAGGTACGACGTCGGGAACGTCTTCGATCCGGCATACACCATGGTCGCGAAGATCGAGAAGGCGCTCGTAGAGGCGTACGCGCCGCGTCGGTAGGTTCCTCTTTCGCAGACGCCAGAGAACTTCTAGAGGTTCAGTTCACGACGACGTAGCGAAGCGTTTTGCACCCAGAAACGCGATGTCGTGCCGGGTGCTTCCGTCAAGCGCGAGGTTAGAGAGGACCTCGCCGATGGCAGGGCCGAACTTGAATCCGTGGCCTGAGAAGCCGGCCGCGTACGAAACTTGTGGATGCTCCGGGTGGCGATCAATAATGAAATGGCGATCCGGGGTAACGGTGTAGAGACAGGTCGCGGTCATCAAGAGCGTGGTGGCGCTTCCCGGCAGGCACCTCTCGAAAATCGTTCGGACACTCTCGATTTCATCGACCGTGACATGACGCCGGGCCGTTTCGGGCGTACAGGGTTCACCCGGGTCATGCCCGCCAACCTTGAACCCGCTTCCGGCCAAGTAGGGAATGCCATACACCTCTCCTTCCGCCACATCCCAGATGAAAGCCGGAAAGCCGGGTGGAGAGAACCGCTCAGGATCCCGAGGTTCGAAGTGCACGACGTACTGACGAACGGCCTGGAGTGGCAAGCCCAGTCCTGACAGCACTGAGGCCGACCACGGGCCAGCCGTGATGACGAGACGAGACGCGCGGATTGCGCCTCGAGGAGTGCGAACTATCACTCCATCACCATCCGGATCCCAACCGCTCACCATTTCCCCGTGACGGGTCGTGGCTCCACGCGCGACTGCGGCATCAAGCAGCGCGCCAACGCAAACATCGGCGTTCAGCACTCCTGCATTAGGTTGGAAGACCCCGACATGGCTTTCAGGCAACGCGAACGCCGGAAATCGGTCACGCAGTGCGTCTGCATGAAGAACCTCAGATAGCAACCCATGGCGCATGGCACTCGCGATTACCCCGTCTACGACATGGGTGCCCGGTTCTCCGATATTGAGACATCCAGTCATGAGCAGGAGCTCCAGACCGGTCTCCTGCTCAAGTTCCCGCCATTGAGTGAACGCCCGTTGCACGAGGGGCACATACTCGACTGCCTCGTAGTAGGCCTCCCGGATGATCCGGCTCCGTCCGTGGGACGATCCAAGCACGTGCCCACGCTGGTTTGCATCCAGACCAAGGACCCGTACACCACGCCCGGCCAACTGATGGACCGCGGACGCACCCATCACTCCGAGGCCAAGGACTACCACGTCGAACATCTCAGACATGCTTGGATGGTAGTCCATCAGATGCGCACACGCCTCCGGTCCGGCAATTCACCGAGGAGCGAACTTAGGTGGCGAGCGAACCAGGATCGAAAAGGTCAGGTGACGTCATCTCGTCGGGCACGGAGATCCCCATCAGCCGAAGGATCGTTGGCGCAACACTGGACAATTGACCGTGCGGAACCAGTCGTGTGCCGATTGGCATACCAATGAGGTAAAGCGGAACCGGGTTTGTCGTGTGCGCAGTAAACGGCCCACCAGTTTCGGGATCGATCATCACTTCGGCATTGCCATGGTCGGACGTCACCAAGACGACCCGATCATCCGCCCGTGCCGCCGTAACAACAGCACCAACGGCACGATCCACGGCCTCGACCGCCTGACGGGCCGCGACCAGGATGCCGGTATGACCGACCATGTCGCAGTTCGCGAAGTTCATGACCACCAAGTCGTCATGCCTGGTCGACATTCGATGCACGGCGGCGTGAGCGACACCCTCGGCGCTCATCCCCGGCTGAAGGTCGTAGGTAGCTACGCTCGGCGAAGGGATCAACACTCGGTCTTCGCCCGGAAATGGCGTCTCTCGCCCACCATTCAGGAAGAAGGTCACATGAGCATATTTTTCGGTCTCGGCGATATGACATTGCGTTCCGCCTAGATCGCTTATCACGCGGGCGAGGGGACGCTCAACGTGTAAGGGAGGGAACGCGATCGCGTTGACCGGAAGGTCCGCCTCGTATTCACTCATCGAAACGAAATGAATGTCCCGCACAACGCGTGACCGATTGAAACCCTCAAAGTCCGAGACGATGAGTGCCTGAGACAATTGGCGCGCACGGTCCGAGCGGTAGTTGAAAAAGACCACACTGTCCCCGTCGTTGATGATCCCGGCAGGTTCGCCTCCGATGATTGATGGCGCGACAAACTCATCATTGAGACCTTCCGCGTAGGCGCTCTCGATCGCCTCCCGCGCTGATGGAAACACCGGACCACTCCCGATCACATACGCGCTGTAGGCCTGCGACACCCGGTCCCACCGACGATCTCGGTCCATTGCGAAGTAGCGACCGATGACCGTTGCAATGCGCCCTACCCCAGTCGCTTTGAGAACGGCCTCAAGTCCGGGCAAGTCGGCCAGCGCTTGTCGAGGCGGGGTATCACGCCCGTCAAGGATCAGGTGAACGGCAACCCTAGCCATTCCTTCACGGCATGCGAGGCGCAGCAGCGCTTCCAAGTGCCTCGCGTGGGAATGAACACCCCCGTGACTGAACAACCCAATTAGATGGAGCGTGCGCCCGGAATCACGAGCGTGACCGATCGCTCCAAGCAAAGCGTGGTTTTCACCAAATCGCCCATCAGCGATGGCTTCATCGATCCGCGGCAGGTCCTGCACTACCCTGAATCCAGCACCAAGGTTCAAATGACCAACCTCGGAGTTGCCAATCTGACCCTCAGGCAGACCAACCGCCAGTCCTGACGCATCGAGCACCGTGGTGAGGCCTTCAGCCTCAAGGCGATCCAGGTTCGGGGTATTCGCAAGTGTGATCGCGTTACCATCACCAGCGGGGGCTATTCCCCACCCATCGAGGATGATGAGGACTACCGGGCGCATTCCCGTGCCAATTCGGGAAGTCGCTGGTGACAGGTCGGTTTCCACACGCATCATGGGGCGAACCTTAGCAAAGCACTTGGTGATCACTTCGTTCGACTGCCGTGCTGAACATTTCTGAGCAGGCGCGCGTTATGAGTGACGTGGCCCCCAAATCACTTTCGACGCCCTCGATGACCGTTGCTTCCCGTGTGGCGGCCACCCCAACGCCGGCACTGCAGTCCATTTGCTGGCCGATGCCGCAGTCGAGTGTGGCCGACCCTGATGACCGGACACACAGTGGGCGCACCGGTCCAGGCACGTCGCCATCCTCACCGACGGCTGAACCTTCAACCCCTACCGATGATGAGGGGTTTGACCCGGACATCCTGCGTCGACTTCTCCCACCGTATCGGGTTGTGGTCGTGAATAACGATCACAACACTTTTGACGAGGTGATCACCGTTCTGGTGCGCGCAGTTGCCGGCATGAGCCGCGCCACCGCCGAGGCGCATGCGAACGAGATCCACCAGACTGGATCAACCGTTCCCTACGTCGGGCCCCTCGAACGTGCTGAAGCCGTAGCTGCCGTGATCCGCACGATCGGCATCCTCGTTCGCGTCGAACCGGATGCGTGACCACCACTTATGGCACGGGAACTGTCCACGCCGCTGGATTTCACCGAACCCGAACGCGTTTCCATCAATTTCTTGCACCGCGTTTCAGGGGCTGTTATAACTTGGGCGTCTTGGTGATCCGAGCGTAGTGGACCCACCCGTTCCCATCCCGAACACGGTCGTGAAACACTTCAGCGCTGACGATACTAGACTGGAGACGGTCTGGGAAAATAAGCCATTGCCTAGGCTTTTCCCCACCTTCGCGAGAAGGTGGGGGTTTTATTTTCTGTACCGCCACGAAGTCGCGCGCACTCATGCCGCTAGCCCGGCGGGTCAACGACCATCCCGCCCTCTGGCAACAGGCGGGTCCGTCCGACACACCTGATGACCGTGCCTCCGCATGCCTCTGCAAAGAGGGTGCCGTCGCAGCGGAACGACTGCCCGCCGCCAAGACCGACAACGATAGGCCCTGAACCCGTAAGTTCGGGGTCGATCATCAGGGATGCACCGAACATGCCTGGAAGACAGGGCAACGCCCCGGGCTGACCTTCCATGCCCACCCAGCCAAGGAGGCCAACCCCACGGTCGCCACGCAAGACTGCAATCGCAACCGCCCCAATCCGTGCCCGTACACCCGGTGCATCAATCTTGCGATCAGCAGGGACAGCGACAAGCACCGGGCTACCGTCGATCGCCATCAGCGTGGCGCGGACCGTCGTCGAAAGCGCGACCTCCCACATTGAAGAAAGATGCCGTGCATGCCGCGCCTCGTGATGTGTGCGCATCTCGAACCCGATGTGTCGCGAAGCCATCAGGTCAAGAAGCCGCGTCACGGCAACACCCTGCGACACGGCAACATCAGGCGTGGAGACGTCGCCTTGCTCACCCATGAATATCGTCTTTCGCAGGCGGGCCTCGGCTAGGCGGCGCCAAACCGTCTCGTCACGACCCCCAGAAGGATTCGCCTGCTCGGTAGGGTCTCCTTCTGGATTGATGGTCATGAACCGAGGATATCCATTCGGATTGTTTGGGACACGGCCCCCCCCCGCAAAGTCCCGGAGATTAACTGCAACATTCTGTCGAGTGGATCGTTTGGAGTGTCTGAGGCCACACCCAATCGCAACGGACAGGTACCGACGACCGGAGTTACGCGAAGTGACAGCAATTGCCAGCGATGCAGATCAGGCTTTCATGCCCTTGCCCGAGACGCCTCGGTTCGTCCGCCTAGCGCCAGGCGGAATGGAACGCCTTCGGCCACGAACTCCAGTGTTCGTGACGAAGGTCGTTGGCAGCATGTTTGCACTAGCGTGTTACGGTTTTGCGATCGCATGGGCGCCGTTGGAGCGACTGCTCGGCAAGCGCGCCAAGTTGCATTCCGAACGCGATCGCAATGCTTGGAATGTCGTCGAACGGACTACCGTGCTGAAGCGACGCCCAACCCACGCCCCGCCAGCCCCACGAACACGTACACGTTGGCGAATTGCTGCCTAAAGGCGCCACGACGCACCGAACTTCCGCAAAGGCCACCCTATCCCGAGCGTGAGGAAACCCGGCGCGTATCAGGGATCTTTCAACAAGTGAGTACCGGCGTAGTTCAACGATCCGGCACCAGATTGCGCGAACTCGGTGCACCCGATTTCCTGACGTGAGATGGTGACCGAAACGTACCTAGACCTGTTGTCGTCGATTGGCAAGACCGAGAGATTGCGGGAGCCTGAGGTTCCGCTTCAAGAACCGGATGAAGCCGAGGACGACACTGAGGATCACGCCTTAGCCGGGACGGCAAATCCGGTTGAAGCGATCTCACCAGTGCCATCCATGGTGCGCGTCGGGTTCCTCGCCGCCGTCCGTTTCGCCGCGATTTGGACGGTATCTCTCCTCATCCTCGGGATTTCTGGCACTTTCGCGTGGTCATTTGCCGAACCTCAACTAACCAAGCCATACGTCTACGATGAAGCTGCGTTCGCGTTTGCCGGACACGCGGTAGCGTCAACTGGACTTCCGTGGAGTAACCTGGGACATCTCCAGACCCTCGTTCCCGGCGACTTCAGCGAACGTTTTAATTGGGCGCTTTGGCATCCGCCCCTGTACGTTTTTGCCCTTGGTGAGGCGTACAAGCGGCTGGGCGAAACCGAGACGTCGGCCAGGTTGCTCGGGATCGCATGCAACGCCACCGCTGCTGGCCTCGTATTTGTCACGTCAATCGCCGTGATCTGGCCAGTGTCGCGTGCCGCCCCAATCTACGCTGCGATCGCATCCAGCCTCTACATGACCAATCCGTTCGTATTGCAGAGTGCGCTTCTCTTGGATATCGACGGGACCGTCCTCGTTGCAACTATCAGCTTGGCAATGCTTGCCTACACACTAGTCCTCGGAAACCCGCGCCCGCTCAGGCATCCCCTCTCTGTGGCCCTGCTTCTCTTTGCGATGGTCACAGTTGCATTTTCATTATGGGCCAAAATGACGTCCATTCTGGCCCTCATCGGCGTCGCGACGGCGTACCGGATTGTCGGCAGGCCATGGAGACCGTGGAGACTGCTCATCGAACTACCGGTCATTGCGGGTGGTGGGCTAAGTCTATTCCTTGGCACGTGGTGGTTGGTTGCAAGCCGCATGGGAATGCCCTTCGAGTTCCCGTTTGAAATCTTGTTGCTTGAACTCGACGAAGCTGCCGGATCGACCGGTTCCTGGTTGGACAATCCGGCACAAATCATGGAACTCGTCAGCCACGTCGCGCTTTGGACTTCCCCATACCTCATGGGCCTGTTCATCTGGGCGGGTGCCGTGCGGGTTACCGATATCGTCGGAACCCCATTGCGATGGGTCAGAACGAAATGGCGACCTGACCCGAGTGTCAAGTTCGCGTGGGGCCTCGAACCGATTGACTTCGTCGTGATCACCGGTGCGGGTATTGGGTTGGTCTACCTCATCAAGCTCGCGGCGAGCTTTCCGAAATACCATATCACGATGATGCCCTTCCTGGCCGTCGGGGTCGCATACTTGATCGCCAGATGCATCCCATCTTTCAGTTGGTGGGAACCGGTCGCCTACGCAACCGTGCTGGCGGGCATGACCGGCTACTTCTCACTGGTGATCGGAGATCGCCTCGTCCTGTTCCGGGACTATGGGTTCGTGCTTCCCCTGCTCGGGTGGCCGGGCCTGATGGGCTTTGGGTTCATGATCCTCGGGGCCGTCCTTGGGAAGGTCCAGTTGCCCAGACAGTTCGCAATCCTCGGGGTCTTGCTCACGTGTGCCTGGAGCTGGGGCGTCAACACCACGCAAGCTGACGCCGGGTATTCGACAGCCTACAACTACGGCATCACAGGGCAACGCGAAACGGCCATGTTTCTCGACACCATCTTGAAACCAGGTGAACGGTTTGTTGCTTCACGCGAGGTCGCTTACTACACCCACGAAACCGGTTTCATCGATCAGGACGTCTGGTGGGCTGATATCGAAGCACGCTCGGCACGGGGTGAGGCGGCATTCGATGGAACCGTCATTGACAAGGAGGTCAACGTCCTCGCACTGTTCCTGTGGGACCCCGTCCTTGGCAAGATCGCCCACGGCTACCTTGCCAACCAGTATGAAGCGGCATTCCAGTCGGGTGTGTTTGTTGTCTTTGTCCGCACAGACTGATCTGACCTCGCCCGGCTGGGTATCGCGAAAGGCCATCTTCTCGTGACCGGCGACTTCACTTCATTTGAAGAACTCTTCGACGTCCTTGACCGTGCCGGCCGACTGACTGGTGAGAGAAAATCACGAAAGTTGGTCCACCGTGACGGCGACTGGCACCGGGCATTCCATTGCTGGGTAGTGGTCACCACCGGCGAGTTTGAACCAGGCGTGATCATCCAGCGGCGGGGTCGAATGAAGGACACGTGGCCAGACCGTCTCGACGTTTCCGTCGGGGGCCACTTCGCCGCCGGTGAGGTCCTCGCAGATGTCATCAGGGAGATGGATGAGGAGATCGGTCAGGTTGCGCCGATCACGGAACTTCGCCCGCTTGGAACAAGGATCAGTATCGGGGGCCATCGGGATGGCGTACTCGACAACGAGTTCCAGGATGTCTACCTATGGCAGACCCCCTTGCCATTCGAGGCGTTCACTCCGAACCCAGACGAGGTCGCATCAATTGAACTCGTTACGGTCCGCGATCTGGTCTCGCTCATCGTGGGTGCAAGCGCACAGGTTCAAACACGGGTCAGGATGCCTGACCGAACCTGCGGTATTCGCACGATCTGTGCGTCCGACTTCATTCCGTCCCCGGATCACTATGTCCGGCGGGCCGCAATCGCAATCGATCTCACAAGCCGGGGCTACCCGCATCCAGTGATCTAGGGGTCGGCCGCGCAGCTTTGGTACCTCAGTTTCCGCCGTACACTGCTCGCTTATGAGTACGCCTGCCACCACCGATTTTGACCCAACGCCCAGCCAACTGTTGCCGGACACGGCCATGGAGAGTCTTGCACAGGTAAGCACGGCCACGCTGACTTCGGTGCTACTCAAGTTCGGCATCCGCACGCCGTTCATGCGTCGCGTCCGACCGCTCGCAAGGGGCACGCGCCTCGTGGGGAAGGCGTACACGCTCAGGTACATACCCATGCGGGAAGACCTCGATGGAGACGCTCTCGAAGGACGTTTCGACAATCTGACCAATGCCCAGCGCATCGCAATCGAACACATCGGCCATGGCGATGTCCTCGTCATCGATGCACGCGAGGAAATTCACGCGGGCACTATCGGCAACATTCTGGTCAGCCGGATGAAGGTCCGCGGTGGGGCAGGCATTGTCACGGACGGCTCATTCCGCGATGCCGAGGGGATCGCCGCGGTCGGCCTACCGGCCTATTCGGCAGGGACCCACGCCGCCACAAACGTGACGCTCCACCACCCCGTGGATATTCAGCGACCAATTGCGTGCGGCGGGGTGTCCGTCTTCCCGGGCGACGCAATCGTAGGGGATGACGACGGTGTCATCGTGATCCCTCGCCACCTCGCAAGTGAGGTCGGCCTAAGGGCAATCGAACAAGAGCGACGGGAGCGTTTCATCCTCAACCGTGTCCGGGATGGTGCAAGCATCATCGGCACATATCCGCCAGATGCAGCAACCCTTGCTGCCTACGAAGCGTCTCGGCCCAAGAACGCCTCTTGAGAGGCCTGAAATCAGCTGCCCAGAATCCAGTGGGGCCGTCGGCACTGGCGATACCGACGGCCCCTCTTGGTCGAGTCCCAGCAGTGTGGCCGCACCTTTGGGACTTCACTCATCCAAACGCACCACCACGTACTGGGTTGCAGGTTGACGGAATACTTCTCAGCCGCGAGGTGCGCGCAGGAACCCGAACTGGTAGACCACGCCGGCGAGGACCGCGCCGAGGCATGGACCGATGATCCAGACCCAGAATTCGCTGTAGGTGGCGTTGTAGAGCGCAGGGCCGAACCACCGCGCCGGGTTCATGATCCCGCCACTGATCCCAGCCGTCGCAAGGGTCCCCGCAACAACGGCGAGCCCTGCATACAGTGGCCCCAACGCGGACCGGTTGCGGTGATCAAACCAGGCCCCGTAGAGCACGATCGTGATCAGGAAGGTCGCAACAGCCTCGGCAGCACAAGCCCCGAATGCGCCGGCACCAGGTCCAACGGCGGGAGTTCCGTTCGCCACCTTCTGGATCATGTCTGACGGAAATGCAATCACCACCCCAGCCGCGCCAAGCACCGCACCGATCACCTGGCCAATCGTTGCAATCCCGGCATCACGGAAGGTCATGCGTCCCGTGACCGCAAACGCAAGTGCGACCGCCGGATTGAAGAGTGCCGCACTGAGGTGCCCAAGTGCGCCTATGAGGACCGCTGTCGTCAGCCCGTACGCAAGCGCCGCGCCAACCGCGTCATTCGCGCGGGTCACCGCCAAGGCGCCAACACTGATGAAGATCAGCGCGAAGGTCCCGACGATCTCGACCGCGAATGCAACCCGCATGTCACCAGCGACTGCATCGCTCGAGACTGCCGGTTCATCGCTTTCAACCGGATCCTTCTTGGGACGGGGGGCCATGGCGACCCGGGGCGTTCTTGGCATTGTTCGTTCTCCTGATCTGGATAACCGCGTGCCGCGTCTCATCGCAAGTGCGGCGCGTCGACGGTCGCGTCAACTGTTCCCTCTCATGACGCGCGGCGACAGTCTCATGATCCGCCCCGCGCGTTGCTACTCAAGATGCG
This sequence comes from Chloroflexota bacterium, assembly GCA_947446285.1. Classification (GTDB taxonomy): domain Bacteria; phylum Chloroflexota; class UBA11872; order UBA12225; family UBA12225; genus UBA12225. Next base: position 13,084 of record CANFGH010000017.1, on the reverse strand, counting down.
TATGCTTTCATGGATGCGTGGCGTGACCGCCCCGGGTCATTGGGACACTGGAAGGAGTTAGCGATGGACAGCCATGAGGTTCCAAACGAAAGCGACTCCGTGACGCCCGAGGCATCGACTCCAAAGCGCGCACGTCGCGCGACCACCGCCCGGAGCAGCAGTGCCGTGCCGACCGTGACAGTTTCAGCGCCACCGCGCGCACGTCGCCTTCCCGCTAAGCGCACGCTCGCATCCTGGTGCACTCAGCTTGAGCGCAAAGGTTTCAGCGGAATTGAAGCCAAGCGGCTGATCCTCGAGAAGACCCATCCTCGAGATGAGGGTCTTACCCGCGGGTAAGCCACCTGTCTCCGGTTTCACCATTTCACTCGCAATTCAGTGGAATGGTGGTTCCAGCACGATATCCAGCGCGTAGAGGGACGGACCGGGGCGATGTCGGGCGGCCTTTATTGCATCACCAATTTCGGTCGGCCCGTGCAACTTCTCCGCGTAAGCCCCAAAGGATCGCCCGAAAGCCACGAAGTCGGGGTTCCGCAAGACGGTGTCGATGACCCGTCCGCCATACCGACGCTCCTGCGATGCCTTGATCATCCCGTACGCATTGTCGTTGCAGACGATGATGGTTACCGGCAAGTCATACTGCACTGCTGTCGCGAGTTCGGTCGCCGTGAACAGGAACCCGCCATCGCCAGCCAGAACAACGACCTGTCGGTCAGGTGCCGCGACTTGGGCACCAATCCCGACCGGCAACCCGAAACCAAGCGCCGCGGATCCGGCGGGATATAGGAACCGCCGGGGTGCATCAACCCGGAAATGTCGCACCGACCAGTAGCACGCAATTGATTGGTCGCACGCCAGAATGCCGTCATCCGGCAGCCCTTCCCGCACCTGCCTGACCACTGACAACGCATCGGCGCATCGCTCCTCACCCGCCCGGTCGTCGGCGTCACGAATGGCCTTGATCTGTTCAGACTTCCATACAGACGCGCCATCCCCACCGAGGCGATCGAGTTCGGCAAGCAGCATCCCGAGACCAGCACGCGCATCGCCGATCAAGGGTTCCTCAACCGGGTAACTCTTGCCGATTTCGGACGCGTCAATGTCAAGATGCGCAAGCCGTGCTGGCAACGGCAGACGCCAAGCACGCGTGGACATCCCCGTGAGACGACTCCCAACAACAATCCCGGCATCGGCCAAGCGCCATTCATCTGGGTAACCGTCAGCTGGCCCTGAGGATGTCCTCCAGGTGCAACCCGCAGCCCACGGGCTGCTGTCCGGGATCGCTCCCTTCCCACTGATTGACGTCAAAACTGGAGCGCGCAAGAGTTCTGCAAGACGCAGCAACAAGACATGTGCGCCGGACGCAATCACGCCACCTCCGGCGAAAATCAAGGGATGCGTCGCCTGACGCAGCATCAGGGCAGTCCGGCGAACGGCATCGGCGTTCGGAACCTGGACTAAAGGGTGCGAAGGAGCCGCATGGCGACGGGTTGTCGCTGACGCTGCCATCGTGTCTATTGGAACTTCAAGAACAGCTGGTCGCGCACGCCCGGTCTGCATTCCAACAAGAAGATCAATCGTCGCAGTCTCAAGGTCTTCAGTTCGCGTCACCAGACGGCTACCGGCCGCCGCATCCATGACCCCGTGCTGGTCCTTGTATTCGTGCAGGTAGCCCTTGTACTTGCCAAGCAGAGGAACTTCACCGGCCGTTCCGATCACGAGAACCGGGACACTATCGGACCAGGAACCCGCAATTGGCGTCACCGTATTTGTGAGACCCGGCCCGGTTGTTACCAGCGCAACGCCGGGCGTCCCCGAGACGCGCGCATATCCATCGGCCATGAACGCGGCACCCTGTTCATGGCGGGTCACGTACGTGGTGATTTTTCCACGGTCGTAAAGTGCATCGTACAGCGGCAAATTGTGGACGCCGGCAATCCCGAATGCATGCCTGACGCCCGAGGCGATCATCGCATCAACGATCATCTCGCCACCCGTCCGGGCAACTGAAGCGCTTGTGGTGTCGGAGTCGTCGCTCGAAATTGCCGTTGCCGGTGCTATCGCCGTCATGACATTGCCTCACTTGTCGGGTTTTGCGCACCGCAAGCGTGCGCCGGTTGGTCCCGGCCTGCAGTGTAACCCTGTTGCGGTTGTCACCGGCATCTCGGTTCGCAGCACCTCCCCACCTTCAACTGATGTCGAGGCAGAACTCCGAACACCCTGGCGCGTCCGACGCTTGGACCGAACTGCGCCTCCAACCCACACCATTGACGCCGTACACTTTTCACCTGGAGGGTATGCCTGTGTTCTTTCGATTGCCCGGCAAACTCAAGGGCAAGGGGGTTGATGAGACCAAAATCGACGCCTTGCGTGAACGCACACCGGAACCGGTCCGTGACCGTGTGCCACCCGGCCAGTTCGTCACCAACGGATGGCCAGTCCTTCATTACGGTTCCGTGCCTCGGTTCGACCCAAAGACCTGGTCCTTCAAGGTCTGGGGTTGTGTGGCAAACCCGATTGAGCTTGATTACCAGGCATTCCGGGCCTTGCCTCAGCTGGAAACTACCGCGGACATCCACTGCGTAACCCGTTGGAGCAAACTCGGCATGTCGTGGGAGGGTGTACCGATTCGCCACATCCTCGATATGGTCCAGCCGACGTCGTCCGCACGCTTCGTGATTGCTCATGCAGAAGCCGGCTTCACCGCGAACGTACCCTTCGAATCAATCCTCGACGAGGATGTCCTGTTGGCTCACCGCGCAGACGGACATGACATCACCGCCGAACACGGGTGGCCATTGCGCCTCGTCGTACCCTCCCGCTATTTCTGGAAGAGCGCAAAGTGGTTGCGCGGTCTCGAGTTCACTACTCATGACCGACCCGGGTTCTGGGAACAGAACGGCTATCACAACGATGCCGACCCGTGGAAAGAAGAACGACACTGGTGACCGAAGCAAGTGCGCCGATAGAAGCCCAGCAGGAAGACACCCTCACTCCGCCATCCGTGTTCGACGTGGCGGTGATCGGGTCTGGTCCGGCGGGATCACAATCGGCCGTGTCGGCGGCCCATCAAACTCGCTCGGTCTTGGTGATCGAGGCAGGGGCGGTAAGCCAGCGCAAGGGCAGGGCATTCTGGTCGAAAAGTGTCGAATTCCAGGATGCCCCCGTCTTCCCCGGGATCACTGGCCCACGGCTCGCCAATGCACTCACCGCGTGGATGAGTGCCCAGGTCGGAAGAATGGTCACCATCGGAGGCAAATCGCGCCACGTCGGCATCTGGCGCCGCGGAGGCATGGTCCTGCGCGTGACGCGCGTGAAACCGGCGGAGGGAGTGCATGCTCCGGCGGGGCATCTCTTCGCCATCGAAGCGTCGACGCGACCACTGAAAGCCGGGACCAAATTGACGACTGAACGGTTCCTCGCTCGATCATTGGTCGTTGCAAGCGGGTTTGAGGACATCTGGCCCGATATCGACATCACTGAAGGTGCCGACCGTCTCTATCAGACCCACCGAATCCTTTTCCGCTACGCCGGCAACCGGAAGGGCTGGCATGTGTGTATCCGGTGCGATGGTCACTTGCACCTTGACGAGCACATCGCCGTGGTCGCTTCCGGCGACTTTGCTTGGAGCATTGCCCGGGGTGCCCAGGACTTCACGGGTCACATCACCATCCTGACGAACGGCGCTGATCCAGATTTCAGCGATGCCCGGCGAGCAACGCTTGCTGAGCGAAACATCGAAGTCATTACCGAACCGATCACCGCCCATATCGGCAAGGGGACCGACCTTCTCGGCCTGAAGCTTTCGTCCGGCCGCGAAGTCTTTGCCGACGGTTTCTTCGTTGACTACGGTCTCAAGGCGAACCGCGAGTATCTGGCGACTGACGACGGATGGGACCTCAAAACCGATGATGAGGGCCTTCTTGTCGTCGACGAGGATGGAGCGGTCGTCGGCGCAGATGGGATTGCCGTTCCCGGTCTCTTTGCCGCCGGTGACATCGTCGCCGGGCAACGCAATTTGATTGCAACCGCATTTGGCCTCGGTCAGAATGCTGGACTGTCAGCGGCCGATTTGATGCGTGACTGGTGACGATGGGTGTCGAGCCACCAGTGGAACCCCCACCAGTGGCTGGACAGGGGTCACGCCCAGTACGGCAACAGGTAGGTCCTGACAAAGAAGTACACGGTCATCGTGCTGGCGACCACCGTGACGAATGTCCGGACCCGCGCGGGAGCAATGCGCTGTGCAAAGTGTGCTCCGCCGTAACCCCCAGCGATCCCCCCAACGATCATCACCGCGGCCTGGGGCCAGAGCACTGAGCCGTTCCAGACGAACGTGATCATCGCGACCCCATTGATGCAGCTTGCAAGAATCGTCTTCAGGGCATTCATCTCATGAATGTTCTCCATGCCCATCAGCACGAATGACGCGAGCATCAGGATTCCGATGCCACCACCAAAGTAGCCACCATAGATCGCGATGACGATTTGCAGTGCGCCAACGAGCAGGACGCCGCGGACGCCGTCCGGGGAACCCATCGTCAGGCGGGCACGAAGGCTGCGGGTCAGCCTCGATCCGAAAGTGAAGAGGATCGTTGCCCCCAGGAGAAGCCACGGCACCAGGCGCACGAAAGTGTCTTCGGGAGTACGAAGCAGCAAGACTGCCCCCGCGAGCCCACCGAGGACTGAAGGAACCGCCAGCAGCCCAAGGTTCCTGAGACCGGCAATTTCCTTACGATAGGCGGCCACACTGCTGACCGAACCCGGCCACAAGGCCATCGTGCTGGTCGTATTTGCGAAGATCGGTGGGACGCCGGTGAAAATCAGGCATGGAAGGGTAATGAATGTCCCGCCACCTGCAACCGCGTTCAAGGCGCCACCGAGGCCAGCCGCACAGAACAGTAGCGTGAATGCAAGCAGGTCGGCGGTCGTCATCTCTGGCATGGTGATCGTTGCCCCGGGAATTCAGGATTTGACCGACGTCGTCGGATACGCCGGCGACGGCAGTGTATCGGTCACCGGATCCGGATCGTGACATCTCACCCTGGTGGTGTGTCACCACGGGCGGACGCCAGTACGCTCCCATTCCCCTTCAAGTCGAGGTCAACAATCACTCGAATCCATATGGACCTGTGCGGGGTCGTCCATGGGCATATGGGGTCGCGTGAAAGATGACGTATCGTTCCCCGGGCAGGGCATCATGGACACGATCACATCCGCAGAAGTTTCCGGACCGAATGGCACGGTGATCCGAGGCGCCCGAGTGGTGACTATGGACCGGGATCGAACGGTCGGGAACCGCGACCTCCACATCGGAACCGACGGGCGAATACGTTCCGTCCTCGACCCTGGAGCACCGATCGACGGCACTGCGGACTTCGATGCCTCTGGTCTGATCATCGTTCCCGGCCTGATTCAGGCTCACGTTCACCTGTGCCAGACGCTGTTCCGGGGACTGTCGGAAGCGCGCCCGCTCCTTCGTTGGTTGCGCGAACGCATCTGGCCTCTCGAGGGTGCACATGACCCGGAAACGTTGCAGGCTTCAGCAAATCTCGGTATTGCAGAATTGCTGCTCGGTGGCACGACGAGCGTCCTGGACATGGGCACGGTCCACCACACTGATGCACTCTTCCAAGCCGCCAAACACACCGGCATCCGGTACACCGGAGGAAAGGCGGTCATGGACACCGGCGACGACATACCCGGGTCGCTCGCCGAAACCACCGGCCATTCACTTGCCGAGAGCGACCGTCTGGCAGATCGGTGGCATGGCGTTTCCGGGGGACGACTCAGGTACGCCTACTGTCCTCGGTTTGTCCTGTCCTGTACGCCCGAAGCACTTCGAGGCGTCGCCGAACGATCACGTCGAAGCGGGATGGTCATTCACACGCACGCCAGTGAGCAACCCGACGAGGCCGCGATTGTCCGTAAAGCGTACGGGCAACCGAACATCGCAACCCTCCGGTCAATGGGCATCCGCGGTCCGGGCACTGTCCTTGCCCATGGGGTGTGGCCGGAAGCCGAAGAGACGCTCATGATGGCCTCTGACGGCACGCACGTGGTGCACTGCCCGTCAAGCAACATGAAACTCGGGAGTGGAGTAATTCCCCTCAAGGCCTATCGAGATGCTGGCGTGAACGTCGCCCTTGGCTCAGACGGCGCAGCGTGTAGCAACCACCTCGATGCATGGCAGGAGCTCCGGCTTGCCGGACTCCTTGCCTCGATGGCAAATGGGCCCGGAGTGGTTGATGCCATCGCCGTCTTCGAACTCGCGACCATTGCCGGCGCGAGAGCTCTGGGGTTGTCAGACCGCATCGGCAGCATCGAGGTTGGAAAGGTGGCCGATCTCGTGGCGATCACTTCGGATGCGCCAGCATCAAGTGGGGGGGGCAGCATTTACACACGCCTAGTCTATGGGACACGCGCCACGGATGTCAGGCATGTGTGGGTCGATGGCCACCGAGTGGTTCGAAACGGGACACTCTCCACTCTGAACCTCAAGGACACGATGGCAAGCGCAGACGTTGCCCGCCACCGGATCGCGGCGAGGCTTGGGATCGACCTCAACGCAGACTGAGCGGCGGGTCGTGGTTCCCAAACACCCAAATCAGTCTTGGCGACGCGCCCAAACTGCGAACCAAGGTGGGTTAACCGAGCAGAAATGGTCCCACGTGCCTGGTTCGGCGCCCGGATCGCGGGGTACATCGATCGCATCCTCAAAATGGATGATCCCCAACCCCGCTCCAATGCATGAGTTCACCACGGTTGCCAGCGTATGTCGAAATTCAATCGGCTCCGGCACTGAGTGCGAGGCGACTGACCTGTCGTAGACCCATCCAGGGTCCGGTGACTGGACTGCCTCTCCATCCCGATAGACGCCTCGCCGAACGTACCCATCACCATTCTGGTCAGACATGTGCATCCCGAGTACGAATGGGTTTGCCGCCTGCAATCGATAGACGCCTCCGCGTGCAAGCAACCTGCCCGAGGCCAAGATGACTGGATGACAATCGGGCACGAAGTTGATTGAGTACGGGTGCCAGACTAGATCGAAAGAACCGGCATCCAAGGCGCAGGAGCCTAGCGCGCGCATGTCAGACTGAAGTGTTCGAAGTCCGTCCGGGGGCAGCAATCGCGCGGACCAGGTTTGGCGGTCGCGTTCCAGTTGTCCCTCATCGAAATCGACTACAGTCACCGAGGCTCCAAGCAAACCGAAGGCGATTGACTGCTGTCCGCCACCACCGCCGATGAGCAACACTCGTCGCCCTGCAAGATCGGGACCCGCGAACCTCGCCAGCAATCCGTCCCGATCAATCCTTTCACGCGCCCCATGTGTATCCAGTCCAATCCACGGGCGGGTAAAGAGCGCATTGACCTCGCCGAGGGCGCGCCACCGTTCACGCGCTTGCCGGACGACCGCGTCAGCATTACGGACAACAAGGGCTGGCAACCGTTCCCCAGGCATTGAGTTCATCGCATCCATCCTTAGTCAATCCACCGGAAATCATCCACAACCGGGATGCTACTAACATGCCAAAATCAACGGACGTCGGCAACGACGCCAAGCGCGTGGTAGCGTCTTGGGAAATGCAACCTCGAGACCTCTTCCGCCGGCGCCGTGCTTCCGGCGACACAGACCCTTCCACTTCGAAAGAAGCCAGTACACCCGAAATTGGCGAGCCCCAAATCCCAGGAGTGACGGATCGGGGTGATGCTGATCATCAAGCACCGGCTGATGAAAATGCGTCATCCGAAGTACTCAGCGTTCCGGGTACGGTGGTTTCCATACGTGAACGGCAGAAGCGTCGACGTGATTCTTTGCGCCGTGAACAGGAAATGAGTGCCTTCATCGGGGCACCCGTGACTATCGAAGACGATGTCGCCGACGATGACATCGAAGACGACGAAGGTGATGAAGGCTCCGGCTTTCGGGGTCAGCTAGATCCGGTAACCGGCCAGGTATGGGTGGTCTTCCGGTCGGCGGCTTGGAACGACCCCGAAGGGACCCTTAGGGAGAGTGATTCTCTCGTCGGCGTCTATAGCTCCGAAGCCACCGCGAGGGGGGCCGTCGCACGCCTTGACCGCGAGAGTAATAACGAGGCCGAACACTGGTACCAACCGTATCCAGTGATCGACTAACCCAGTGTTACGGGGTCCGCGTCACGATCAGGTCGGGGTCAGGAAGCAGGCGGCTCATCGCCGACACGCGATCCACCCCAGACACTAAGAGACGCTTCCGCCTCCCAGTTGCGCCACTGACCACTGAAACATCGCTGATCGATATCCCCAAGCTGTCGGCGACGAACCTCATGATTGCTTCGTTTGCGGCTCCCTCGTCTGGTGGGGCCGCCACACGAATCCTGAGTGCATCCCGGTGCATCCCAGCGACCTCTGTCCTGGAAGACCGCGGAACGGCAAAGACCGCCAACTCACACCCGACTTCTTGGTCCGGAAGTCGATGCCCCGGTCGAACCAATGGTTTGCGCCCCATCGGCCGATCATACGCTTCGAGTCAGTGACAACCACGAACACCATCTCTGATACTGGCATCACCAATGGCGCCAAACCATGGCCATCATCCATCACGTTCGCCGATACACTCGCTAACCATGTTCCGCGTTCTCGCCTCGATGGTTCTGGTTTTCACGGCAATCGCCGGTTGTTCCCTTGCGGCACTCGTGATCTTCCTGATTGCCCCACCGTTCTGGTCCGAAACCGTCGGTCCAAAACTTGCCGCCTACGCGGCAATCCTTTCCTTCGGGGTCGTGATCTGGATTGCATCCAGACTGATGCGCCTTGCCGACTGGTTGCTTGAGGCGCCGTTATAAAGAAGACCGGTCGAGTTGCACTGATGAACGGCTGCCTACGCGCCATCTCTACCGGGTTCACGCCGCGACGCAGTACCCTTTGGGGCATGCGATTCAAACCTGACTAGTCAGATCCCAGTGCCACCGACCCTCTGAAATCAGGTTCCATGGCGTGGTTCGATCACGAGCGGCACGGTCAAATTCACACAACGAAGGTCACGTCTGGTCACCCGGTCGGTGACCCACTACAACGCCGGGCGCGAGGCACGCTTAATGAGAGTGATCATCACGGGTTCCAGTGGCCTTATCGGGACAAGTCTGGCTTTGCGCCTGATTGCGGATGGCACTGAGGTCCTTGGAGTGGACCGATCACCAAATCCGTGGACCGATGCCATTCCCACTCACATCGAAGATCTTTGCTCTTCAGCACCGCCCGATGCGAAGTTGTGGGGGAAAGCCGACGTTGTCGTGCACCTCGCGGCCCGCGCCAAAGTCCACGAGTCGGTAGAGCGTCCCCTCAATGCCTTGGAAAACTACACCGTAACGCATCGCGTTCTCGAGTTCTGTCGAGCGACGGGTACCCCGGTCATCTACGGAAGTTCGCGTGAGGTCTACGGCGAACAGGCCGTGGTGCCCGTTGCGGAAGACACTGTTCGTCTAGAAGGTGCAGCAAGTCCGTACGCGGCGGCCAAGCTTGCCGACGAGGCGCTAATCCGCAGCTTTGGCAGGTGCTTCTCACTCCCATTCATCATTATCCGGTTCAGCAACGTCTATGGCAGATTCGATGACCTCGAACGGAACGGACGGTTCATCCCGTTACTGTGCGACCGGGTCCCCCGGGGCGATCCGATGACAATATTCGGTCCATCAAAGGCCTTCGATTTCACCTACATTGACGATGCGGTTGAGGGAGTGTCCAGGGCAATCTCCAAGTTGGCGACCTCTCCGGAATCGGTATCTGGAAACGCAATCAATCTCGGCACCGGGAACGGGACCACCCTCCTTGAAGCAGCCAACCTAGTAGCCGAGGCAGCTGGGGTCACCCCTAACTTCACGTTGGGAACGATCAGGGTCGGTGAGATCAGTCGATATGTAGCGGATCTCACCAAGGCCCGGAAATTGATTGGATACGAGCCTGAGTACCCCGCCGCGCGAGGCATCCCGCTCGCCTACCAGTGGTGGCGCTCATGGCACCACGCGGAACTGAGGTAGACGAGGGGAGCGAACTTACGCGGTATCAGGCGTCGAGCGGCAACTTATGCATCGTGTGGCGCAGCGTGCCAATCACGGGCGCGTCGAGGGTCACGATGTCGTGTTCGTGAAGGGCCTGTTCCTGGGTGACGATGATCCCTGTCCCCGTCGTCAACACGGTCCCATCTTGGATCGGGTTGTTCAGCCGAAGGAAATGGACCAGTTCCGGCAGTGTGCGCTTCATCCGATCGACGCCGCAATGGTCGTCAAAGATCACGGTCTGACCACGGGTAATCGTCGCCCGGATGACAATCGATGCCGGGTCTGTAATCTCTTCCGGGGTCACAATCGTCGGACCGATCACGACGCATCCACGGAAGATTTTCGATTGAGGCAGGTAGAGCGGGTTTGCCCGTTCGATGTCCCAAGCAGAAACATCGTCGCAAAGCGTGTATCCGAGAATGTCGCCATTCGCGGCCACAACGATTGCCAGTTCAGGTTCCGGCGCGGTGAAATCGCTGTCGACGCGAATGCCCCCAGCGCCGTTGGGACCCGCACAGTGAACCGCACGCCCCTTATAGAAGAGTTCGGGCCGGGCCGCCACGTACACCTGGTCGTAGATGCCCTTGGAACTGGTCGCGTCTTCGTCACGAAACTCGGCAGACTTCTTATAGGTAACGCCGGCACCCCATACTTCCGAAGGGAAGACGGGCATCAAGAGATGTGCCACATCCTCGTGAGGTGCGACATCGAGCGCTGCGAGGGTTCCAGCCGGGACTCCCCGGGGGGCAGGTGCTCCGGCGTGGTGCGCCAGAAGTAGCGACAAGGCATCTCCAGCCTCTGCGGTCACATCGTAGACGGTGCCGTCTCGAACGACTCCCGTTCGTGGCCCGTGACCCGGCCGATGAAACTGAACAACACGCATGTTCGTGATACTCCTTGCAGGACGAGGCCTCTACCTGATGGACGGACTGCTTGGGCCGCTATCGTACCACCGTCGACGGGCATGGCTGGCAACTCTCCGGTGGCACCAGAAGCGATGACCGTGCTCCAACTCGAGACGAAGGCACTCAAATGACCCTCTCCTCAAGGCTCAAGGAAATCGCCCACGGACATGGGTTCGATGTCGTGCGAATTGCCGACGCCGCGCCACTTGTCGACGCGGCGCGGACCATGCACTCGAGGCTCGCTTCGGGCCACCTTGACGGCATACCTTGGGTGACCCATGAACGAATCGATCTCGCAACTACGCCTCAGAGGTTGCTCCTAGGCGCGAAGTCATTCATATCGCTCGGGATCAGTTACCTAGGAGTTCGCGAACGACCACCGTCAGTGCCAGGCAACCCCCGTGGTCGCATCGCGCGCTATGCATGGGGTAGCGACTATCACGACGTCCTGAAGGATCTGACAATTCAGGTTCGCGATGACCTGATCCGTGCCTGTGCCCAGCCGGTCCGGGCACGGATATTCGTCGACTCGAGCCCGCTTGCGGAACGCGCCGTCGCCGAACGGGCAGGAACAGGTTGGTTCGGCAAGAACACCATGATCCTCACGCCCGGTGTCGGATCATTCACGTTGCTCACCACAATCCTCGTCGATGTCGAACTTGAGCCCGACGCGCCCCTTGGAAAGTCCTGCGGGTCGTGTACCCGATGCATATCCGCGTGCCCGACCGGGGCACTTGTCGCACCGGGTGTTCTCGATGCCCCTACATGCATCAGTTTCCACACCATTGAGAACCGAGGCAGCATTCCCTTGGAACTCCGCCATCTGTTTGGCGACTGGATTTTCGGTTGCGACGACTGCCAGGAAATCTGTCCAGTGAACCGCCGGGCGATTGAAGGGCGTCTCGCCTCCCTCCGTGCATACCAAGATGATGATGCATTTCCGGCACTTCACCAACTGTTGGCAATGGATAACCAACAGTTCCGTGCCCGCTACCGCGGATCCGCAGTGACACGCACCAAACATCGCGGCCTCATCCGAAATGCCTGCGTCGCCCTCGGAAACGTGCGTGATCCGTCATCGGTCGGGCCGCTTCTTTCCCTCCTGCACAACCCGTCGACCGACCCAATAATCAGAGGCCACGCCGCCTGGGCCCTAGGCCGCATCGGAGGCCGTGAAGCCCGCAATGGACTCGAAAGCGCATCGAAGGCCGTTGAGGAAGGTTCGTGCCTCGACGAAGCGGGTGTCGGGCACGCATCAGAACTGGAAGCGGCCCTGGCGATGGCATCGACGCAGAGACTGCGTTAGAAGGATCGCCCGATTATGAACATGTTGGACGATGCGGCTAGGCGATTGGCCCAGCGACCCCATCATCAAACTGCGAAGGGACCGCTGTTTCGAACGCACTAGCATCGCTGGCTGAGGTTGGAGCTGGAACGTAATCATGTTCGGCCACATCGCTTGCAGGAGCAGCGCCAGCGTCAACGCGCCGATTACGAGGGCGGATCGTCAATCGTTGCCCACCGCTCGGCAGGCGAGACATGTCGGACGCGTACCCCCTCGTCCGGAGAAGATGGAATGCATTTGCAGTCACCCCGACCAATTCGGGCGTGTCTCGCAATAGCACAAGCAAGGTCACGTCCCCAGAAATGCGGTCGAGTCCTGCAAACAGGCGGCCAAGAACCTTTTCCGGAGGTGTCTCACGAAGGTCAAATGTGAACTCAATCGGCGCCAAGGCGCGTCGAACCTCGGGTGCTGATCTCATCGGCGCAGGACGGTGGCCGTTTCCAATCCGCTGGCGCATCCCGCCTTCAGTTCGCGCGCGAGCCACGCCGACCGGTTCCGCCGCCAGGCCATCGCTATCAGCCATCAGCCCTGCACCCCGTATTCGGACGACCGGCCCGCCGGAACGTCACTCTCTTGAGTATACGGCCGTTTTAGGGGACAACACACTGGTTACCGGTACCTGCTGGGGATTGATTGCAAAAGGTAGCGGCGGTGGGGCCTGACCGGGAATCATGGTGGCATGAACCAGTTGAGCCTCGCGAACGGTTTCGAACGATCCACCAAGCGCACGCGCCGGCAAGCCTTCCTCGAGGAGATGCTCGCCGTCGTCCCTTGGGACGCCCTTGTCGCCCGGATTG
>CANFGH010000016.1 GCA_947446285.1 Chloroflexota bacterium | reverse complement strand
GAACATCCCGCACTCAACGGGACCATCCGTGGCACCCGAATGTACCCAGAATGTGACGCGCACAAACGGTCCAGATCCCGACAGATGATGGGATTGGGGCGATGCCGTCGGCCCAATCATCTTCGGGTACACGCATGTCACCGTTCGCCTAGGCAGAAGCACCAACGACTGCAGGCTTGCCTTCAGGGCGCACGGCATGAGCCGCCGCGATATCAGCCTCGGTCGGCAATGGCCCAACGGTCGCCTCATCGATGAGCATCACCGGGATTCCATCACGTACCGGGTATCGCTTGCCACAGGAGGTGCACGTCAAGCGTTCAGCATCGCCTTCGCGCTGGTAGATAACTGGCTGCTTGTCATCTGGGCATGCCAAGATCTCCAGCAGCGTCGGGTCGAGACCTTCCCGCGGTGTGAAGCCGCCTGCGCCGTGCGAGTTCGGCACCGCGCCATCCGCACCGTCATCCGGAGCATTGAAGATGCGCCGGGCGGCAACGACCGCACCGACTGCCGCGAGACCTGCTGCGGCACCAAGCCATCCCATTCTCATCCCGTGATCCTCCCGTTACGTCTACCGACTATCTTACCTGCGAATGTGCGTGCCAAACGGTCGCCAACTCCCGTCTAGAAATGCGGATCACGACGAACGTTGAAGATCGTCTTGGTGCCATCCCGTTCGAACCGGAAAGGCAATTCCCGCAGGTCCGCGCCAACGACACCGCGAACCGCGTCCTGCGACCCGAGCGGCACGTAGAGCAAGAGGAAGCCACCCCCACCTGCCCCGGCAATCTTCCCGCCGAGCGCACCGGCCCCTCGGGCTCGTGCGTACAGATCATCAACTTCCGGATCGGTGATGCCATCCGCAAGTTGGGTCTTCTGCATCCACCCATCGTGCAGGAGTTCGCCGAATGCATCGAACCGTTGGGCACGAAGGAGTGACGCCGCTTCGACCGCCTTGTCACGAAGCGAATCGAGGACATTCGTGCGGTGGTTGATGTTGGCGACCTGACGCGTCAGGATCGTTGAACTGTTTCGCGTCCGGTTCGTGTAGAACAGCATCAAGTTCGCACAGAGTCTCGACACCGCATCCAGTGGAAGGTCCAGGCGTTCCCAACTGACCTTTCCTGCGTCCCGCGGGCCGAAGACAACGTGACGGATACCGCCAAGTGCGGCCAGGTAGGCATCCTGAACCCCCATCGGCCTGCGGAGAATATCCAGCTCAATCCGGTTTGCCTGGGCTGCAAGTTCGCCAGCGGTGAACGTCTCACCCTGATGCGCCCACAAAGCCTTCAAGAGCCCAACCGTCACCGCGCTCGACGAGCCGAGGCCACTCCCTTCCGATGGGACATCCGCCAAGGTAGTAATTTCCACACCGCCATTCACGCCAGTCAGCCTCATCGCCTCGCGGACAAGGTCATGCTGGATCTCGTCAACGTGATCGACGATCTCCTTGCGGGAATAGTTCAGGTAGATGCGCTCGTCGAACCGTGCCTTCACGATGACATAGATGTACTTGTCGATCGCTACGCCCGTGACTGCGCCCCCATGCGGGTTCCCTGGCGACGCGTAGTACCCGGGAAAGTCGGTTCCTCCGCCAAGAAAGCTCAATCTCAACGGCGTCTGCGAAATGATCATGGAGATACCATCACCCACCGGCACCGCCGAATGCAAACCGTTCACCCAATGCGACGCTCGCCTCCCAGTCTCCCGTCATCCCCGGCGGAACGCACAAAGCGAGTAGCTACGTTGGCGCATTCCACATGGTATTCGGTTGGGATCAGCGGATTAGCCGTCAGGATCGTTCGCAGGAATGCCTGAACGAGGATGCGACGACCGGTCTCCGGGCCTTTCGTGACGATCACCTCCGCAACCGGGGTCAGCCGAAGACCGACGTCGCGAAGCCAACCACCGGGAAAGACACTGGTGACGCTAAGGAACGCCCAGAACACCGGGGGCACGACCTGTCCTGGCCCCGGCGCGAGCGACGCGTCGAACGGCACGAACACCCTGCCATCGTCGAGCACCGCAAAGCCGCCCCCGAACCCATCCGGCGGTGGAATGTGAAGTCCCGCAACCGCGCAACCGCGCAAGGTCGGCGTTGGTCATCGAACTCGCATCTCCACCAACCAGCAATTCGACCCGCCGGTCAAGTAACTCCGAAGCAAGCAACCCGGG
This sequence comes from Chloroflexota bacterium, assembly GCA_947446285.1. Lineage (GTDB taxonomy): Bacteria > Chloroflexota > UBA11872 > UBA12225 > UBA12225 > UBA12225. The sequence continues at coordinate 39,863 of CANFGH010000016.1, read as the reverse complement.
AAGGGATTGCCATTTCGGGAGAAGGTTCCTCCGGGTGATTTTCAAGTCGTCCTTTTACAAAGCCCTGGTCAGCAATGCCCCCCTGTCCGTTGCCAACCGCATCACCCATCGGGCGTCCGAGCAACCGCATGCCTTCCTGCATGGCGTAGAACCCTGAAAACGCCATCCCGACCGGCCTCGCACCCGGTTCGAAACCCACTGGAATTAGACCCATTGGAACCGACCATCCCGGCGCTGGCGGCGAGGGGGCCACCGCAGGAAGGCCCGGCGGCCAAACCGTTCCGCCGACACTTGGGGGAGGGTCACCAGTGGGCGGGGCCGAAATCGGGGCAGGGCATGCCGCCACAACGACAGGTTCCGGCGCGGGCGGGATGACAACCGGAGCGGGCGCAGCCGTCGCCGATGGCGCACCCGGCGATAACCGACCGCCGAGTTCCAGCTCCACGACCTCGTACGCGACTTCATGCTGGTCCGAAGCTACCCTCGTCCTGACCGGGGCCAGTCGAAACACGGGACACCGTGGTCGAGGTTGGGGCTACCATCCAACCCTGATCGTGCACCTGACGACCAGGACCCATGAAGAAGGCCACGGCCCCTGCGTCCGACCAACATCCAGACGGAAGCGTCCCGCACCGAGATCGGTGCCAGGCAAGAGAACCTGATCGAACTCCGGTCACCAGCCCACCCGGTCACCCGGTCACCGTCACCTGCGATGGGTCAGTCTGGCGAACCACGGTTGACGCATCGTTGGAGGTCGATACCGGCACCACGCGCTGTCTAACAGCGAACTCGGCGACCGGTGCCAGCGCGTTCCCCGCCCCAGACGCGAGGGGGACGATCCACGTGACGCGCGGGGACCCAGCCCCACTCTTGAGAGCCTCCACGTGCGGTGGATGCGGCCCCAAAAAAAGGCCCAACACTGCAACAAGGCAGGTACGTATTGCCAGAGCGAGCACCCCGTGCATGACTGCTCGAGATCAGCATATCTCCAAGCCGTCCGTCACTAAAATGAGGCGGCCGTCACGGCCTGCGTATCGAGCGCGTTTCCACGAGGTATGGCCTGAAGGCATCCAGAAACCGACGGGGCAACATTCCATGCAAGTGGGTACCGTCGGGGTCGTAGGTTTCAAGCGCAATCGTCCCGCGCTCACGGAAAAGGTGGATCAGGTCGCCGGCGGCGTATGGCAACCGAACCGTGACCGGAATCGTGTCCGCCTGACCATCGAGAATTGTCTCGACCCGGGAAAGCATGGCAGTCACCCCCTCCCCCGTCGCGGCCGCAATCGGCACTGGGTTGGGAAAGGTGTCCATCCCAAGTGCCTCAATCTCCTCGGGCGATAGCCGGTCGACCTTGTTGAAAGCCGTGACCATCGGCTTGGCGCCAATGTGGAGGTGGTCAAGGGTTCGCCCTACCGATTCAATCTGCGCCGACATGACCGCACTGCACGAATCCACGACATGGATCAGCAGATCCGCTTGATCGATTTCCTCAAGCGTCGCCCGAAACGCTGCCACCAGCGACGTTGGCAAACGCTGGATGAACCCGACCGTGTCGGTGAGCAAGACTTGCTGCCCGCGGGGAAGGGACACCCGCCTCGTCGTGGGGTCAAGGGTGGCGAACAACTTGTCCTCAACGAGAACGTCCGCACCGGTGAGGTGCCGCAGGAGCGTGCTCTTGCCGGCATTTGTGTACCCGACCAGGGCCACGACCGCGATGCCGTCCTGCTTGCGTCGTTCACGATAGCGATGCCGGTGGTCGCTGACCCCGACAATCCGCTCCTTGAGCATCGCGATCCGTTCGCGGATCGCACGTCGGTCGACTTCCAACTGGGTCTCACCGGGACCGCGCGTGGCAATGCGTCCTCCACCACCTCCACCGGACGACGCCCCTCCAAGCCTGGAGAAACGGACCCACAGTTCGGAGAGACGGGGAAGCAGGTACTGCAACTGGGCAAGTTCAACCTGCAACTGACCTTCACGCGTTCTGGCGCGCTGCGCGAAAATATCCAGGATCAGCGCGGTCCGATCAACGATCTTGCACCCCACTCCCTTCTCGAGATTGCGTTGCTGGGTGGGCGACAGTTCATCATCAAAGATGACCAGATCAGCCCCTTCCTCACGGACGGTGTCTCGCAGTTCCTCAATCTTCCCCTTGCCAAAAAAGGTCCCGGGTTCGGGATGGTCGAGCCGCTGGGTGACCATGCCGACCACGACCGCGCCAGCCGTCACGGTCAGTCGATTGAGTTCCGCCAGGCTCTCATGCAAGGGCAGCGTGATTGATCGCCCGTACCGTGCCGCCGTCGTATGCCGGGCAATGTCAACAGCCGCCAACACGGCGCGTTCAGGTCCCGCCTGCGTCGATCCGTCATCGCGTTCGCCCGCGGCATCCTCGGCGAGGCCAGCACCCCAGCTTGCACGTCGTCCCAGCCGTCCCTCAACCACGATTGTTGGTGCCCCTTCTCTCACGCTGCCAATCGCAACGGTGAACGATCCCTGCATGCCGAACTTGCCCAGACCCGCTCAACGTCCGGGGAGCCGGAGGTTCCACAAACCCGCAAACGTCTTCACCGTCGGCCCGGTCAGGTGAACCGGGTGCGCGGTGTCTGCCTCCGAACCGGCCCATGCCGCTTCAAGATTGCCCCCCGGGAGCGCAAGGACCGCGGTTTCGCTGACCAACCCACGGAGCCTCGCCGCGACCATCACGGCGCAGGCTCCAGTCCCGCAAGCCAGCGTTATCCCGGCACCGCGTTCCCACACCCTGACCCGGAGCTCTGTCCTCGACACCACCTCGCAGAACTCGATATTCGCCCGCCGTGGGAAGGACTGGTGCACTTCCAGTAGCGGGCCAATCTTGTCCAGAGGCACGTCAGCCACCGACCCAACAAAGATCACGGCATGCGGGTTGCCCATTGAAATCGCCGTCGCCTCAAGGGTACTCGCATCCCAGCCAGGGAGGTGAAGGGTGACCCAGGCGGTGGTGCCTTGCTTGCCAGGGTGGACCGGGATGTCTGACCAGTGCAGGATCGGCTGCCCCATGTCCACGCGAACGGCGCCCTGGTTGTCGACGATCACGCCTCGCGGCCCAGCGCCGGTTCCGATCCTGGTTGCACCGTGACCAATCTCACCATGGTCCCAGAGCCAGCGTGCGAAACAACGGAGTCCGTTGCCGCACATTTCGGCTTCACTGCCGTCGGGATTGAACATCCGCATCGCCACCGGAACGCCGCCACCCGTGACGGCAAGCAGTAAGCCGTCCGCACCAATGCCGAAATGGCGGTCACAAACCTGTCGTGCAAATTCGCTGGTCGCGCGGTCACCCAGGCCAAGCGTGTCGTCGCGATTGTCAACGATCACGAAGTCATTGCCCGCACCGTGCCACTTCTCAAAGGCGATCAACGCGCCTCATCCTTGGTCTTCCTGAGACTGCCCATCTGCCAAGTGTGCCACGACCTCCCGGGGATCAACGGTGCGTGGATCGAACCACGTGATGCGCGGATCGGGACGGAACCAGGATTGTTGGCGACGCGCGTACTGGCGGGTCACCGCCCGGTACCGGTGCACTGCCTCGTCGGGTGTCGTCGCAGCATCGATGAGTTCGACCATCTCTCGGTACGCAAGCCCACGCATCGGCCCCAAGGACCGCGAATAGCCTCGGTCAAGCAATCCACGTACTTCCTGACGCAAACCAGCCTTGACCTGACCGGACGCACGCGCGTCGATGGTCACATCAAGCACGTCACGCGGCAAGTCCAGCCCCGCCCATGACACCTCAAACGGCGGGGCCAATCGCTGCTGCCATGCCGAGAATGGTCGTCCAGTAGCCCGGGTCACCTCAATTGCACGGATGACCCGACGCACGTTCCGGCCCTCGATCCGACTGGCACTCTCAGGGTCAATCGAGTGCAACTCCGCCTGCAGGGCCTGCCACCCCTCCCGCGTGGCGCGCTCCTCAAGGGCGTTTCTCAGATCTTCGTCCGGCGGCACCGGGGGAATCTCCAAGCCATCGCACAAGGCGCGGAAATACAGGCCGGTACCACCCACCACAAGCGGCTGTCTCCCCCGGGCCCAGATGCGTTCCATCGCGGCCCTCGCTCGGGCAACCCAATCGACAACCGTGAAAGGTTCGTCCGGGTCGGCGCAGTCAATGAGGTGATGGGCGACATTCGCCCGTTCGGTCACACTGGGCTTCGCCGTACCGATGTCCATCCACCGGTAAATCATCCGCGAGTCCGCCGAGACGACCTCGATTGGTGCTTCGTTGGCCATCGCGATGGCAAGGGCAGTCTTGCCTGTCGCCGTCGGCCCCACAAGGCACCAGACCCGACGGACAATCATCGGCGCATCTGCGATTTCGTCACCCCTGGCGCCTGGCGTACCCAGCGGCTGATGACCTTGATGCTGCAAATTGTCCGCGTCCACCGCACTGAGGGTAGCGACCCGTTGCAGGGTTCATGCGCAGCACCATCCCATGGCCGGGTTTGCTTCATGCGAATTTCCCCCGGATGCCCCAGTGCTCGCATGGGTCAGAAACCTGCCCGGACCCATGCAACCCTATTCGATCGCCCCGGGAACTCGGCGCCCGGACTTCAGGTCGTCAGGCCGGAGTGCCTCGCGCAGCGCTTCGATTGCCAGTGAGGCCCTCACGAACGGATCATCGGCATCAGGAACCGGGCTTGACGACTTGTCCACGCCCAATCTCCCATCCGCCAGCGTGGGGAACGCCTGACGAATCGCGTCGTCAACCGCGCTCGCTCCGACATCGACTTCCGGACGTTCGGCGAGCGACGCATCGCTGTCCGGTGGGATTTGCAGAAGCATGGCAAGAACCTGCAGATCGGAAGCCAGTTCCGCAACGCGTCCCGCAAGCCTGGCAACCATGGCTGCGCGCATCTGAACGGACTGGTCTCCGGGCATCAGGAATTCAAACGTGACACCGCCCGCACCGTTGCGACCCGGCTTCCACATGGACCGGCCGACGAATCCACTGCTACCCACTGTGCCCGCTGCAATGGTGATGCCGACTTAATTGACACCGGCACCCCAAGGGCACCGGCACCCCAACGGTCCCAGTTACCCTTTACCCATGACCGATTCCGGCGACCGCGATGCCCGACACGATCATGGCCCGGCCCTTCGGGCTTACCTCGATGACCTCGCATCGTCCGCTGCCGTGCCGGGTGGTGGCAGTTCCGCGGCGATCAGTGCCGCCCATGCGGCCGCCCTTGTAGCGATGGTAGGTCGCCTGACTGTTGGTCGTGACGCGTTCGCCGAGTTCGAGAAAGTGACCGCGCCGGCACTCGCTGAGGCCGATAGTCTTGTGCATGCACTTCATGCACAAATCGCGGCCGATGAGGCAGCATTTGACGCCGTGATGGCTGCATACCGGCAGCCTCGCGACACCCCCGAGGCACGCCGATTGCGACGACAAACGATCAGCGACGCATCCCGTCTCGCAACCATGCCCCCGATGGAAGTCGTCCGCCTCGCGCGCCGGGTGGTTGATCTAGCACTTGTAATGGCACGGTTTGGCAACCCCATGGTCATCTCGGATGCCGCGGTCGCAGGATGGTCAGCCGTCGCCGCAATCAGAGCCAGCATCATGAATGTCCGTGTCAATCTCGGTGCCACAAACGACCCCACCTACTCAGGCGCGTGCGAACTCGAGATCGGGAAACTGCTTGCGAACACCGACCAAATTGCGTCTGACATCGATGGGTTGGTCCTGTCCCGCATCGGATACGCGCCACGTCCAACGTAGTTCGCTGGCAACGGCCTACCGGTAGCGATTGCCTGTTTACCTCGGATACCGATTGCTCGCATGGGCTGGAGCCACCAATGGGTCGAATCCGCCAACTGGACGCCGAAGTCATTGCCCGCATCGCCGCTGGCGAGGTTGTCGAACGCCCGGCATCAGTCGTGAAGGAACTAGCCGAAAATTCCATCGACGCGGGCGCGCGCAGCATCACCATCGAGATCAATCGCGGTGGGTTCGGACTGATCCGCGTCCGCGATGATGGGGTCGGTATCGCGCCCCAAGACCTCCCGTTGGCACTCGCGAGGCATGCGACCAGCAAACTCGACGACGCCGATGACCTTTACGCAGTCCGAACCCTTGGGTTCCGTGGTGAAGCGCTGTCAAGCATCGGGGCCGTGGCGCAGGTGGAACTCGTGAGCCGTCCCCCTGACCGGGAGGGCGGATGGGTCCATCGCGTCGAGGGCGGCATCACGACCCACGATGGAGCATCCGCGTCGCCGCCAGGAACAACCGTGTCCGTGGCAAACCTGTTCTTCAACACCCCGGCCCGGCTGGCATTCCAGAGAAGCCATGGAGCGGAGGCCCGCGCGATCGCCCAGATCGTCACCCATCTTGCACTCGCCGCACCGACCATCCGGTGGCAACTGGTTATTGATGGGCACCAGTCGCTATCCACCCCGGGAGACGGCTCATTCGTTGAAGCTGCGATCGCGGTCTATGGCGCAGTCGTCGCACCTCACCTATTGACACTCCCCCTGATTGACGAGACCGCGGTTCGTGTCACCGGGATCTGCACCTCTCCCGTTGTCCACCGAAACACCCGGGCATACACCACATTCGTGGTGAACGGACGTGTCGTCCGCAGTCAGGCACTTACCCACGCCGTCGAAGAGGCGTACCACGCGTTGCTTCCAACTGGTCGCCACCCAATCGCTTCGGTACGAATCGACGTCCCACCAGCGGAAGTCGACGTCAACATTCATCCAACCAAACTCGAAATCCGCCTCCAACGGGAACGCCTGGTCTATGCCCGCGTCCGCGACGCGGTCCGGCAGGCAGTCGGCAGATTCACCCCCTCTCCGGTCATCCACCCATCAGTACCATCTTGGCCACTGAATTCGCCTAGCCACACGCCGACCCCGCCCAAGACCGGCACGTGGGGTCTCCGGCCGACACCCCTCCTTGACGATCCCAATGCTGATCAGGGCGCGGAACCGATCGGGCTGGTCAGTGGATCGCCGCCCGGTGGCGAGGCGTCGCCGCGAGAGCGCTCCGGAAGTGCATGGAGCGAGGTTCTTGCCGCGTCGCAAGACGCTGGCATCGTGCGTCCGTCGCCCACAGCCAGTCCTGGACCCGGGACCACACCAAAGCCACCTGGGCCGGTTGCACGGCCAGCCTCCGACCCAGCTTCGTGGCGACCACTTGGGCAGGTTGGCTTGACGTACATCGTCGTAGAATCTCCCGACGGGATGTACCTGATCGACCAGCACAGTGCCCATGAGCGCATCGTCTATGAGCAGCTGAAGCGAGCGCCGACGGCCGACGAAACGCTCGTCCAACCGCTGCTGAACCCTGACCCAATCGAATTGACCCCTAGCCAGTCGACATGGCTGCGAACGAACGGGCCATCCCTGCAATCGTTCGGGTACGATCTCGAACCGTTCGGCACAGGAACCGGGACCGAGACCTGGCTCTTGCGAGCGGTTCCACGAACGGTCGCGACCCGCGGACGCGCACGGGCCGTCGCCGACCTCCTCGATGCGCTCATCGACCGTGAATACGGAGACGGACCGATCGAAGACCAGACCCGATGGGCGGTTGCGTGCCATAGTGCCGTGCGGGCGGGCGACTCCCTGACCATGACCGAGATGGTTTCCCTGATGGAACAACTATCGCGTTGTGACTTGCGTCAGACCTGCCCCCACGGCCGCCCGACGATGATCCACCTGAGCCATACGCAACTCGCACGCGAATTCGGGCGATGACTGGGAAACCAGGACGCGCCTGGGTAGGTTCAATCCTGACGCCGACTCCTGACCTCAAACCGCCGATCAGGACGCGAGTATTTCAGGGAGGGTTTCGGGCGAGGCGCTTGAGCCTCGAAAGCTCATTGAGTGCCTCAAGTGGCGTCAGCGCGTCGACGTCAATCTGATCCAGCGCATTGCGAACGGCGTCTGCTTCCGGCGCGAACATCGTCAATTGCATCGGTCCCGCCTGGACCACATCTCCCGTGACAATTCGGGACCGACGTTGCCCCGATGACGCAGCACCCGGCGTGCCCCCGATCCCGGACGCGTCAGTCACGGGTGTCCCGGACGGCCTGATGGCACGCGATTCGAGATGAGCGAGAAGCTCAGTGGCACGCTCGGTGACCCGTTTCGGCATGCCCGCGAGTCGGGCAACGTGGATGCCGTAACTTCGTCCAGCGGCGCCGCCGACAACACGATGCAGGAAGACCACCCGGTCTCCCTCTTCAAGGACATCCATGCGGGCATTCGCCACGCCATCAAGCATCTGATCAAGGTCCGCGAGCTCGTGGTAATGCGTGGCAAAGAGCGTGCGGGGCCGTCCTCGGACGCCAGCGGCCCCATGGAGGTACTCCGCTACGGCCTGCGCGATTGCCAACCCGTCATGCGTGCTCGTACCCCTGCCAAGTTCATCAAGGATCACGAGGCTTCGCGCGGTGGCATGGCGCAGGATTTGCGCTGCCTCAACCATCTCGACCATGAAGGTGCTGCGCCCGGCAACCAAATCATCATGCGCCCCGACACGCGTAAAGATTCGATCGACAAGGCCGATACGCGCCGATGATGCGGGAACGAACGACCCCGCCTGCGCCATCAGGACGATCAGCGCGACCGACCGGAGGTAAGTACTCTTCCCGGCCATGTTCGGCCCGGTCAGGATGGTCATCCATCCATCTGCAGCGTCGAGCAGACAGTCATTGGGCACATACCCGGTCGATATGCCTCCTGACACCGCAACTTCGACGACCGGATGTCGCGCTGCCTGCACATCCAAACGGCCCGTTTCGTCAATCTCAGGCCGCACGTAGCCTCGCTTGACAGCCACCATCGCGAACGTGGATAGCGCATCAATTGCGGCCAGCGCATTGGCCGTTGCGCGAAGCCGACTGGTTTCCGCCGCGACCTGGTCCTGGACCTCATCAAAAAGACGCCGCTGTAGGGCATCGATTGCCTCCGAGGCCGTCAATACCTTTGCCTCATGGTGCTTGAGGTCCGGGGTCACGAACCGTTCGCCATCGGCCAGGGTCTGCTTGCGTGTGTAGCCGTCTGGCACGGGCCCCCGGTAGCTGTTCGGAAGGTGGAGGTAATACCCGAAAACCCGGTTGAACCCGACCCGCAACGTGCGGATTCCGGTCCGCTCACGTTCAATCCCCTCGAGACTTGCGATCCAGTTTCGCGAGGACTGACTGTCTGCGATCAACGCATCCAGTTCGACGCGATACCCGGGCCGGATGATCCGTTCGCCACCAACCGTCCGGAGGGACCGCGCGGGCTTGCCTTCGACGGGCTCATCCGCGCTCACGGCTTGACCAGTGCGTGCCCCGGCCCCAACGGAAGTCTCTTCAACGTGGATTGCACGAACAATCAGGTCGGCAACATCCTCACACGGGTCGATTTCCATCACAACCGCATGAATTGCCAAATCGGCGATCGTCCCGGACATCGCTCCAGACGCTGGGGTACGCGCAATCTCGGCACCGGCAATCAGTGACGCTCGGATCGCATGAAGGTCCCTGGGGGATGCCATCCGTTGCGACGCCCGACCGGCGAGACGTTCAATGTCCGACACCCTGCCGAGGACCGCCCGGACCGTCTCACGCCGCGCCACGTCCCTGACAAAACCCTCAACCGCATCATGGCGTCGTGAGATTGCCTGCGCATCACAAAGCGGTTGTCCAAGCCATCGCCTCAGCATCCGGCTTCCAACGGGCGTTCGCGCCTCATCAAGGACACGTACCAACGTGACCCGGGCAAGTCCGCCACCGCGCGACACCGTTGATCCGTCGTCATCCAGGTCAAGGTTCCGACGCGAATAGGGGTCGAGACGCAAGTACCGAGATGGGTCGTAGGTAATCAACCCATCGAGAAGTGGAAGACGCGACCGATGTGTCCGTTCAAGATAGGCCACCAACGCGCCGGCCGCGCGGATCGCCATCGGCCGGCCTTCACACCCGAACCCGACCAGCGAAGCCACACCGAGGACACGATGCAGCGATGCGCGCGCGGCTGCCAGATCGAACTGATGCGGCTCCCACGATGAAATGCGCCGTTCAGCGCACGCGATCGCCTCAACCGTCGGGGGTTCGTCATCGGCTCGATTGGGTCTCCCAACCTCGGGGATGATGCACTCTGCAGGATCAAGACGCGCGATTTCGCGACCAATTTCTGCACCGTCATCCCCGTCAAGTTGGGCACACCCAAACTCGCCGGTCGTGATATCCGCATACGCCAGACCCCACGACAGGGCACGCACACCCTCGCCCGGCACTGCTCGCTTTACGTTCCTGTCGTCCGCTGCCGACGACGCGACAACGGACACGAGAAAATTGTTCCGGCGACCGTCAAGCATCGACGGTTCCATCACGGTGCCCGCCGTCACGACCCGTGTCACCTCCCGGGACATCATCGTCTTCGCCCCGGATGACGACAGCTCCGTCTCGCCAATCTGCTCGCAAACCGCGACCTTGAACCCAGCCTGGACCATGCGGGCAAGGTACCCCTGCACCGCGTGGGCGGGCACACCCGCCATCGGCACCCGCTGTCCCCGCCCGATCTCGCGTCCCGTCAGGGTGATCTGGAGTACCCGCGCACAGGTCTCGGCGTCCTGATCGAACGTCTCATAGAAGTCGCCAAGTCGGAAAAACAGGATTGCGTCAGGATGCTGGGCCTTGAGTGACAGGTACTGCCGACGCATCGGCGTCAGTCGCACATCGCCCGCGACCAGGTTCTCGGCTGACCCGCGGTCGTTCCCTGCGGACACGTCTAGGATGCCACGAGTTTCTGGATGTCGCGGAACGACACCACCAGCATGAGCGCAATCAGCAGCAACATGCCGGCAAGATGCAGTGCACCTTCAACCTGGGGGTTGACACGCCGACCCCTGACCGCCTCGATGCCGACAAAAAGCAACCGTGCGCCGTCCAGACCTGGCACAGGGAGAATATTGAAAATCGCCAAGTTGAGCGAGAGGAACGCCATGAACTGGAGCAGGGTTGGGGTGCCCGCCCTCGCTGCGCGGCCGGTCATCTCGGCGATTCCAACAGGCCCGGCGAGTTCCGCAGGAGCATCGCGAACCACCACCTTGGCAAGCCCGCCAACCATGGTTACGACCATCTCCCCGGTCCGGGTGAGACTAACCGGCACGGCCTCGGCGAGTGGCAACCTTTCCAGCACATACTCCGGGCCGAGCGAAATGCCAAGCGCGAGTGTGTTGGTCTGCGGGTTCATGCGTGGCGTCACCGATAGGTCGAAAATGTCCGACGACCGACGAAGACGCAAGGACACTGGTCGACCTTCACTGACCCGTACCGCTTGGCGAACTCCGGCCGCATCCGTGATGGCCACACCATCAATCGCCATGATCGAGTCGCCATCACGAACTCCCGCTTCGGCACTCGCCAGTCCCGGCTGTACTCCATAGATCTGGACACGCCCGCACCCGTCGCACGGCGACATCTCGCCAAGCATGAGCGCGATCGTCAGGCAAAGCGGTGCAAGCATCAGGTTCATTGCGCTACCGGCAACCAGAACCGCCGCCCGTGCCAACTTCGGCTGCGCGCCGAATGAATCCGATTGGACGACCTCGCCATTCTCGCCGAGCATCTTCACGAACCCGCCGAGAGGCAGGAGGTTCAACGAGTATGTTGTCAGTCCTCGAGTGATCGAGAAAACCCGAGGGGGATACCCGAACCCGAACTCGAGCACACGGATCCCCGCAACGCGCGCGACCACAAAATGTCCGAGTTCGTGCGCGATGACCAGCACGGTCAAGACCGCCAGGAAGACGCTGACCGTGGTGACCGTTGCCGTCATTCGTGGAAACTCCCGTTCATACGGTACACGCCCGCTGAACGATTTACGGTCACGCCTTCCGTGAACAACCAATCCGGTTCAGTGACGACAACGCCCCCCAAGGGTGATTGGATCCCGCTCGTCGGTTCCCCCATTTGAGCGGACTGGCGTCACCCAAGGGTTTGCACGAGACGGGAGGCAACCTCGCGTGCATGTGCGTCGACTGCCAAAACCTGTTCCAAGGACGTCACCGGCGTTGATGCGATTGACCCGAGGGTCTCAGAAATGACCTCCGCGATCGCGCCGAAGCGCATGGCACGGTTCAGGAACGCATCCACGGCAACCTCATCAGCCGCGCTCAGGATTGCCGGAGCGGTCCCACCGGTTCGTCCAGCCCCAAGCGCCAGGCCCAGACACGGGAACCGCTCGTACGAGGGTGCCTGGAACGGCAAGGATCCGAGTTCTGCCAACGAGAATGGCCGGGAGGCGGGATCGGCCTCGGATCGCTTTCGGACGAGCCGTTCACCCGCCGTGAGCGCAAGCTGAATTGGCAATCGCATATCCGGCCATCCGAGTTGGGCCTTGAGTGACCCGTCCACAAACTCCACTAGGCTATGGACAATACTGGTCGGATGAACGACGATGTCGATGCGATCAAAAGGGATGCCGAACAGCCAATGGGCCTCGATTGCCTCGAGACCCTTGTTCATCAAGGTCGCCGAATCGATCGTGATCTTGGGACCCATTTGCCAGGTGGGATGCCTGAGCGCATCCGCAACGCCAATCTGCTTGATCCGGTCAGGGTCCCACTCGCGAAAGGGGCCTCCAGACGCCGTGAGCACCAGCCGTCGCACGCCGTCCATGACCTCACCGAAGAGGCATTGCCAGATCGCACTGTGCTCACTGTCAACCGGAAAGAGCCTCCCGCCATGGCGCCGAACAGACTCAACGACCAACGGACCAGCGATAACAAGGCTTTCCTTGTTTGCAAGTGCGACGTCCTTGCCCACGTCAAGCGCCGCCAGGGTTGCGGAAAGCGCGCCTCGTCCGCTCGTCGCTGCCAGCACGACGTCAGCCTCGGGCATCGTCGCAACGGATGCCAGCTCGTGATTGCCCGCAAGAAGCGTGAAGCCATCCCTGCCAATCGCAAGCGCAAGCTCGTCACGAAGGTCTGCTGGATCCGTCGGCGATCCGTCACCGCCGGTTACGCACACAACGCGGGGCCGCACGTGACGGGCCTGATAGGCAAGGAGCGGGACGTTCCGACCGGCAGCCAAACCCACAACCTCGAACACGTCCGGGTGATCAGCCATCATCTCCAGTGCCTGCCTGCCGACACTCCCGGTAGACCCCAGGACGGCGACACGGATCCTTCCGGTGCGTCCCCGGCTCGGGGCAAACGGTGTGAGCGGCTCGTGGGATAGAAGGGCCCGCCCGAGGTGGGTACCGTCCAATGGGCTCATCGGGACCGGACCTCATCCACCTGGCCACACTCCGTCAGCATCATGCCGCGGTTCCAAGCAGTGCACCGGCGTAGTAGTACACGAACGGTGCGGTGAAGAGCACTGAATCGATCCGGTCGAACATGCCACCGTGTCCTGGGAAAAACCCACTGGCGTCCTTGGCGCCGGCGTCGCGCTTCACCATCGACTCGGCAAGGTCCCCAATGACCGCCGCAATCGCGATGCCGATCGCCAAGGGAACAATATGGATGATCGGGATTGGCAACGGTCGCCACCCGATTGCGGTCAAGCCAGGCACGTAGGCCGCGAGGTCGACTGATGCCATCCACACAATCGCAACGGTCAGCAGGACGCCCCCGCCGGCGCCCTCCCAGGTCTTCCCCGGACTGATCCATGGCATCAATTTGGTGCGCCCGAACCGGGTTCCAACGAAGTACGCACCGGTGTCACACGCCCACGTCGCACCAAGCACAAGGAAGACCCACCCACGGCCACCGGCAAATGCCTCACTTGGCGCATCGAGCAATCGCAACGCGCCGACACGGCCGAGCAACCAGGTGACATACCACGCACCAAGGACGGTGACCGCCCACCCGGTGAGCCGGTCGCGCGATGCCTCGCGATGAAACAGCAATGCCACCAGAGGCGCGACGACGGTGACCGTCAGGACCAACTCCCGCTTGCTCGCACTCGAGTTCAGGATTTCAATCACGCTCGACCGGAACGCTCCGGCATCAGCGATGTCTCCCAACGACACGAGAAGCAACTCCGCTCCCGGCGAAAGGAGAAGCAGCGAACCAGCCAGAAAGAACCCGACAGGAGCAACCACAATTGCGCCGGTGCGTCGCGCAAGCCCGTAGAACTCGTGCAGTCCGGCGCCAACGATGATCGCCAAACCAAGCAGGAACCACGCCCCGCCGGCCCAGACAGCCAGCAGCACGGGGGGCGCAGCCAAGAACGCGGTCAACGTCCGTTCCAGCACCACTCTGCGCACAGGCAGCGTGGACGCAGGCGAACCACTCGCGACCGGCGCGACCGGCGCGACCGGCGAAAAAGAGCCCCTTGGAATCTTCACACGTGCATTCTTGACGGGAGACCGGCCAGGAGCCACAAACACCTATACCTCGAGGACTTCGGCCTCTTTGCGGTGACCCAGCTTCTCCGCTTCGGCGACGAAACGGTCGGTCAGCTTCTGCATGCGTCCCTCGGCGGACCGGATGTCATCATCGGTGGCCTTGTTGTCCTTTTTCAAGGCACGAACATGATCAATCACGTCACGACGAACATTTCTAAGGGCGACACGCGCCTCTTCGACCCGCCGACCGACGACTTTGACCAATTCCTTGCGACGGTCCTGAGTCAACTGCGGAAGATTGATCCGGACGATCTGGCCGTCGTTGTTCGGCGTCAAGCCAAGGTCGCTCTTAAGGATCCCCTTCTCAATCGCGCTGATTGAACCGCGATCCCACGGCTGGATCGCGATTACCCGAGCCTCGGGCACACTGATGTTGGCCATCTGGCTCAACGGCATCTCGGATCCGTAATACTCGACAACGATCCGTTCCACCAGCCCGGCACTCGCCCGCCCGGTCCGGATCGCAGACAAGTCATGCTCAAGCGAATCAATCGCCTTGCCCATCTTGCCTTCGCCGCTGCTGATCGCTGCCCCTACAGTGTCCTGGCTCATCTCTTCGCTATCCCGTTGCATCTTACCCGCGGTGCGGGAACCGAGAAAGACAGACTACGCTACTGGTGACCCTTGCTCCGGATCATTTGACGTCCGTTGGCAAGTCTGCCGGACCAACGAGCGTACCGACGCTCTCGCCCCGGATTGCACGGGTGAGCGCATCAGCTTCCTCCAGGCGGAAGACCACCAGTGGCAGACTGTGTTCCATGCACAGCGAAATGGCCGTGCTGTCCATGACTTGGAGCCTCTGGTTAAGCACATCCAGGTACGTTATCCGGTCGTACCTTGACGCAGAGGCAACTTTCCGCGGATCAGCATCGTACACGCCATCCACGTAGGTCGCCTTGAACAATACGTCTGCGCCAATCTCCATCGCGCGCAAGGCACCGGCCGTATCGGTCGTGAAGAACGGATTGCCCGTGCCTGCGCCAAAGATCACGACCTTGCCATCTTCAAGATGGTCGATCGCTCGCCGACGGATATATGGTTCGGCAACCTGACGCATCTCGATCGCTGTCTGGACCCGCGTCACGATCCCGACACGCTCCAGAGCTTCCTGAAGCGCGAGTGCATTCATGCACGTGCCGAGCATGCCGATGTAGTGGGACTGAGCCTCTTCCATGCCCAATTGGTGACCGGTGTCCCCACGCCACAGATTGCCCCCGCCGATCACGATCGCCAGTTCGACACCCGTGTCATGGATTGCCTGTGCCAAAAGCTCGGCAAGCCGCTGCGCCGCCCTTGGATCGATCCCGTACCGGGCGTCACCGACCAGATATTCACCACCCAGTTTGAGCAGGATCCGGCGATAGGGGCGCCGGCCCGGCGCGATCTGGTGTTCCGGCCCGCCGACTTCCTGCTTCTGGACATTGACGGCCACGGGTGTCTCCTTCACTCGGCAACTCGCCACTTCAACGCCCCGGACCTGATCATGTTCCGGGAACGCGTGGGCTCACTGGCTTCACTCACCGGGCCTCCAGACACACCGCGACCGGTGACCCAACCGCTGAAGGGGTGAGCCGGTGAACCCTTGTGTACGACCCCTACCGGCCGAGTTCGTACCTCTGGAAGCGACGAACCCTGATATTTTCACCAGACTTGGCAATAGTCTCGGTGATCATCTGGCCAATGGTCCGCGAAGAATCGCGAATGGAAACCTGGGAAAGCAGGGACGCTTGCTTCACGTCCTCGGCCGTCAGGCCGTCGCGGGCAATCTCTTCTTCCGAGGCAGTCTCAATCGAGATGAACCGCGGGTTCATCGCGACGATTTGCATCGCGATGTCGCGTGCAAGCGTCTTGAACTCGTCGGTTCGGGCAACGAAGTCGGTCTCACAATTGACCTCGACCATCGCCCCGATACGACCGCCGCCGTGAATGTACGTCTCCACGAGGCCCTGCCCGGTTTCACGTGACGCCTTCTTGGCTGCCGACGCAAAACCCTTTTCCTTGAGGATGGACCGTGCAGCTTCGGAATTGCCACCGGCATCCTGAAGGGCTCGCTTGCAGTCCATGATGCCTGCGCCCGTCTCTTCGCGCAGAGCCTTCACCATTTGGGCCGTGATTTCCATGTCCGTCTCGCCTGCCTGTTCGTCAGTGCACCCAGACACAACACCACACGGTATCGGCGGGCGCCATCATTGTTTCCAAACGGCGCGGGGCAGACTCGTTCAATAATCCACCCCGCGAGATTGCGTATCGCAAACGCAGACGGGCTTACGCCTCGTCCTTGTCCTTGCGTCGTCCACCGCGACCGGCATACGCGCGGCCATCCTCGTCGACTTCGTCGACAAAGGCCAAGGTGGTCTCGCCCGAAAGGACGCGTTCGAGTTCGACCTGGCTCAAGGTCTCTTCCTCGTCCTCAACGGCCTCGGCACCCTCTTCCTTGGCAGACGCGTCGGCGAAGCCTCGGCCCTCGATGACGGCATCGGCGATCCGTCCCGCAAGCAAGCGGATGGCCCGGATTGCATCATCGTTTGCCGGGATGGGATAGTCGATCTCATCGGGATTGCAATTCGTGTCAACAAGCGCCACGATCGGAATGCCGAGCCGGCGTGCTTCCGCGACTGCAATATGTTCCTTGCGCGTATCGACGATGAAGAGTGCGCCAGGCTGACGACGCAGGCCCTCGATTCCGCCAAGACGGTTCTGCAACCGCTCCATCTCGTCCGTGAGCTTGGTCGCTTCCTTCTTTGTCAGGACGGCGAACTCGCCACGCTCATGCCGTGCCTTCAGTTCCTGAAGGCGGCGGATCCGCATCTGCATCGTGGCCTGGTTTGTCATCATGCCGCCGAGCCACCGCTGGTTCACCCAGTACTGGCCAGAACGCTTGGCAGCTTCCTCAACCGCCTCTTGCGCCTGCTTCTTGGTGCCGACGAACAGGACACTGTCACCACGGCGAGCGACGTCACGGATGAAGTTGAATGCTGACGCAAGGCAGGTGACGGTCTGCTGAAGGTCGAGGATGTGAATGCCATTGCGTTCGGTGAAGATGAACGGTTTCATCTTGGGGTTCCAACGCTTGGTCTGGTGACCAAAGTGAACGCCTGCTTCCAACAGCAGCTTCATTGAAACGACAGCCATGATTACTCCTTGGTTCCGGTTCTCTGGCAATCGCGAACCGTTCCCGGTCCGGTACTCGCCGCTTCCGCCCCGTTCACCCCGTGGCGTGCACCCGGATCGCCTTTCAGGCAAACCCATGGTGACCGAACCTCCGGTCCCGGGACGTGACTACTCAGTCCGCACAATCTGTACGGCCGCCGGCAAGTATAGCAATGCCCTCGTATACTCCCACGACCGCGGGCTGCGTTCCATTGCAAGTCACGACGCCTGTCGGCACCGCCGAAGTCCCCACCACGTCGTTTGGAGACAGCATGCCAATCATCCGCTTCGAGGGTTGGAAGGTTCCGGGCAAGGAGGCGGGGACCATGTCCCAGCGCCTCACGACCTATCAGGTCGGCGCGCAGTCACTCACAAGTGGCATCAGCCAGTTCGCGCCCGGCGCGGCGGTACCAATGCACACGCACAACTGCGAAGAGCAGGTGACAATCGTTGAGGGCTCGGGCGTTGCCACGATTGACGGCGTCGAGCAGGTCCTCACCGCGTACGACTCCACGTACGTCCCTGCAGGTGTGCCTCACTGCTTCCGCAACGCCAGCGACAAACCGTTCGTCATGCTCTTCGTCTATCCGTCGCCGTACGTCGAGCGTCACTTCACCGAACTCGGCACGATGGACTGGCACGGACGCCCGCCTGCGGAAGCACACGGCGACGATTGAGCCCATTCGGCGTGGTACCGCTGCGTTGCCTGGCTTGGGGTCAAGGGTGGCCAGCAGTGATGATCGCGTACTGCTCGTCCGTCAATGGCAGGACCGACAGCCGGGAGATCCGTACAAGAGGACTTCCGGCGAACTCGGGCAATCCCTTGAGGTGACCCAGCGAAACCGGTGGTTCAATCCGCTTGACCGCACGCACGTCAACGGCGGTCCACCGAGGGTCTCCGGCCTCGGGATCGGCGTGAGGCGCCGAAATCACCTCGGCAAGACCAACTGCCGATCGGACATCGCCACTGTGGTAGATCACGAGTTGATCCCCAACCGCCATCGAGCGGAGGTGAATCAGCGCCGTCGCGTTCCGAACACCGTCCCACCGGGTTTCGCGATCCGCCTCCAATTGCTCATAGGAGTAGACCGACGGTTCGGTCTTGCAGAGCCAGTAGTTCATCGACGTTCCTTTCGCGGTTGGGCGGGTCCGCCGCACGGTCCCGCGCCGTTGTAGCGCGTGAGGTAAAAAGTATCGTGGCAGGTCTGCCCTCTGGAGACACACCGGTTGCACGCGGCCAGCGCGTGTCAGTCCTTGACATCGGCTATGTCCGCCTAGTCGATTGGATGGGTGACGACCTGTCGGTGACAAACGCCGCGCGCGCCTCCTACATGAAGGAGGCAACGGCGTTCCGGGCGGCCGACGAGCGCCTCATCACCTTTCTCGCCTCCCACGGGCACCATAGCCCCTTCCGGCATGCCACCGTCTCCCTGGAGATCAAGGCGCCGATCATGATTGCCCGCCAATGGTTCAAGTATCGGGTCGGGGCGGCTCACACGCCAGACAGTGCCGAGTTCCTCGGGATTGAACTGCCCGCCGATTTCGCCGAAGCGCTTGGATGGCGAGGCCAGGGAGATGACGGTGGTGATGGCAGTGGCGACCTCCTCCACGCACGCAATGAGGCGAGCCGACGCTACGTGACATTGCCTCCCGAGTTCTACATCCCGGGACTGCCGACCACACCCACATGGCGCTCGCGCCCGGAAAGCAGCAAGCAAGGATCCGGCGGGCCAGTCGACGACGCGACCGCGTCCGAAGCAACGACACGCCTGCAGGCGCTCATCCTCCAAGGGCTTGCTCACTATGACTGGGCCCTTGCCTCCGGCATCTGCGCCGAGCAGGCACGGCTCTTCCTGCCGGCGTACGGCCTTCACACGGTCTGGAGATGGACCGCAAGCGTGCAGGCAATTGCCCACTTTCTCACCCAGCGGCTCAATGAGGATGCCCAAGGGGAAATCCAAGTCTATGCACATGCGGTTCACACGCTTGTCACACCACTTTTCCCCAACGCCCTGAAGGCATTGATCCCGGGAGACGCCTAGCGCGGACGTACCATCGGGGGAAGGAACGGCGAACGCGGGCGTCGTTTCGCATGTGCGGGGACCGGCCCGCTCCGACGCAACGGCAGTTCCGAAAGTCGCGCCACGAGGTCGTGCAGCGATTCAAGACTGTGGGAAGGCAGAAAATCGTCCAGGTAGGGCAGCGCTGCCTGCATGCCTCGTGTCAGCGGCTTATAGCTTGGCGAACCAAGCAATGGATTGAGCCAGAACAACCGGAACGACGTCCGCTGCAACCGGGCCATCTCCTTGCCGAGTTGCACCGGGTCTCCTCGATCCCACCCATCTGAAATGATGAGGACGATTGCCCCACGCCCGAGGACACGACGCGCCCAATTTCGATTGAAGGATGCGAGCGCCTCGCCAGTCCTCGTTCCGCCATGAAGGTCCTGGACATCTTCGTGGACCCGTGTCAGCGCATCCTCTACCCGACGGCGCTTGAGTGCGGGCGTTATCCGGGTGAGCCGGGTGGCGTATGCGAATGTTTCGACCGTCGCGCCAGTTCCATGCGACACGGTATGAAGGAACTGCAGAAGGAGACGCGTATAGCGTTCCATGCTTCCTGAGACGTCGCATAGCAGGACCATCGGGCGCGGACGCACCTTGAGTTCCCGGCGGGCAAACGTCAACGGCTCGCCTCCGGTGGTGAGGCTTCGCCGAATGGTGCGCCGGAGATCCAACGTAGGTCCACGGGGAGCCGGGCGCATCCGCCGGGTAAGCCGTTGTGCCGACCGGGTGCGAAGGCGAGCCATCAACCGGCGCAGTACCGCAATTTCCGCGTCAGTCAGGTGAGAGAAATCCCGCGTCCTCAACGTCTCGCTTGAGCTGTAGCTGGCCACCGCAGGTGGTGCGCCGCCGTCATCCGACTGCGATGCATCCGGCGGCTCATCGAGTTCGAACACGAACGCGGCTGCCCCTGGGGTCGGCGAACGGTCGTCGTCTTCGCCCTCACCATCAGCCGCCTGTTCCGCATCCGGCGCGCCGGGCACACCCTCGGAGTCCGAACCATCCGCGTCAGCAGGCGGCTCAACCGATTTCCGGCGGAGCGGCGGGAAAAACCGTGCGAACAAGCGGTCAAAGGTATCGCGTTGATCAGGCCGGGAGAGCAGTGAGGTGCGCGCCGCAAAATACAAGTCGTCGCGTCGCCCAAGGTCAATGAACCCAAGGGTTGTCGCAAGGGTCTGCACCCGTGTCGGGTCTGCCGGTATCCCCTCGGCTCGCAAGGCCTGCCCGAAGCGCACAATGCGATGCAAGAACGCCCCGGCCACCTCGTTGGGCCGTTCGATGGCCACACTGACAATGTCAGTCATCATCCGGCGTGGCGCGCCAGACCCGGTCACTGGCGGCGATCACTGCCAGAAGCCACCTCGCCCACAAGGCGTGGATACAGGTCGCGTTGGACCCGGACCACGTCTTCCTGGTGCTTGAGCAGCGTCCCCAGCGTATCCAGGACGATTGGATTCTTGAGTTCCTCAATGCCCAGGGCAATCATCGCTGCGGTCCAGTCCAGGGTCTCCGCAACTCCGGGAACCTTCCATAAGTCTTCCTTGCGAAGTGCTTGGACAAACGTTGCGATTTGCACTGACAGTGGTTTGGGCGCGTCCGGAATCCGGGCAGCGATGATCTCGAGTTCCTTCTGCACGGTCGGATATTCGATCCAGTGGTAGAGACAGCGGCGCTTCAGCGCATCATGCAGTTCGCGCGTGCGATTGGACGTGATGATGACCATCGGAGGCACGGTCGCCTTGATCGTCCCGAGTTCCGGGATCGTGACCTGCCAGTCAGAGAGCAATTCGAGCAGGAATGCATCGAACTCGTCATCGGCCCGGTCCAGTTCGTCGATGAGCAACACGGGAGGCATCTCCCGGGTCGCCTCGATCGCCTGGAG
Source organism: Chloroflexota bacterium (assembly GCA_947446285.1). Classification (GTDB taxonomy): domain Bacteria; phylum Chloroflexota; class UBA11872; order UBA12225; family UBA12225; genus UBA12225. The sequence goes on along the minus strand of CANFGH010000016.1, from coordinate 18,377 downwards.
CAGTGGGCGCCGGACGAGGAACCGCGGACCAAACAGGTCGTCGGCATCCATCGTCCCTCCCGCACCGGCTTGCGCCTCAAGCATGCGAATGTGAAGCATCTGCCGACTGTAGTCCCACTCATAGACTGCATGGGCGATATCAAGGCCCTCGTAGCACTGCAGACGGATCAGGGGAGCCCCCGTGATTGCACTCAGCGCCTTTGCAATCTCGGTCTTGCCAACACCAGCCTCCCCTTCAAGGAGCAGCGGCTTCGGCAACGCCAGTGAGAGATAGAGTGCCGTCGCCAGCGAGCGGTCAGTGACGTACCGCTGACCTGCGAGCGCCTCGACAACGCCGTCGACACCGTGGAGACCGTGTACCGCACGTTCACGATGTGGAGACTTCGCCGGACCGTGGCCCGCCACTGAAGCGTCCGGGCCTGCCTTGCCATTCTCATCTGACTGGCCGTCGGAGTGTCTTGATTCCGTCATGATGACGTAGGATACGCCAGAACGACTGGAGGCGTGGCTTGCCCATCTTGTGTGGGTCACCGACCCCATGGACACGGCTTCCGTGGTCGGCGCAATCACTCAATTGACGTCCACGTCACGACCTGCACGGACCGTGGACCACGTCTGGACCTGCCGAAGGGAGACAATCACCATGACGGCCTCTTCTCCACCTGGCCCGGCATCCTCCCCGGTTTCCATCGAAATCGGAACGTCGCACTATCCGCGTCTCGTCCGGTGGGGACACGCGTACCAGCGCGAGAGTGGCGTAAGTCTCTGGCATTCATACGTGCTCACCACGTCTGACGGCCCAATCCTCATTGACCCGCTGATGCCCGACGGGCCAACGCTGGGCCACCTTGAGTCGATTGTCGAACAGATGGGTGGTGTCCCCGCGGCCACAATCCTCACCAATGACATGCACGAACGCGCCGCCTACGTGGCACGCAGCCAATGGGGCATCCCGATCTGGGCGCCTTCCGCCGGAGACGGGGAATACGAGGCAACGCCGGACCGCCTGTACGGCGCATCCGATCGCTTGCCAGGCGGACTTGTCGCGATCCCGGTCCATGCCGCCTTCATCGGGGACACACTCCTGAAATGGACCGCCCCGGACGGCCGAGGGGTCCTCTTCAGTGGCGACGTCTTCATGGAGCGCGGTGACCACCTGATCATCCATGCTCCCGGTGCCAACCCTCGCGCAGCCACCTCGATCGAAGAGGTTGCGGCCGACTTGCGCACCGTCCTCGCTCCCCACCTCGACACCATCGATCTCGTGTTTAGTGCGCACGGCACGCCGTTCACTGGCGATGCGCGTGCCGAAATCCGACGTCTCATCGGCGCCGACTGACCGCGGGACACCCCATCATCGGGATTGGCGATACACTCCGGCCGCCACCGGCCACACGGGTCGGGAGCGCCAAATGAAGGGCGTGCCAGGGCCTCGCGTCGTCCATGGACCAAAAGTCACCTGATGGCACATGGACTGGCGACAGGCCTGCACGTGAGTGGAGAGAGATGGCGAGATACCGCACTGCCGTGATTGCCTGCGGGACGATCGGACGCGTCCACGCGCGCGGCTGGCAAGACGTTCCTGACCACCCGGTCGCGATTGGAGCCTGCGCCGACACCCATCCCGATGCCCGTCGCGAGTTCGGCGAGTTCTTCGGCATCGGTGCCGACCACCGGTACGCGGACTACCGGGAGATGCTTGATGCGGAACGTCCGGACATCGTGGACGTCTGTTCATGGCATCGCCAACACGCCGAGATGACCATCGCCGCAGCGGCGCGCAAACCCCGGGCCATCATTTGCCAGAAGCCGATGGCGCTCTCCCTCGGTGAAGCGGACGCAATGCTGACCGCCTGCGAACGCAACGGGGTATCCCTGTTCATCGCATTCCAGCGACCGCACCATGCCACCTGGCTCAAGGCACGCGAACTGATCCGGTCAGGTGTGATCGGGCGCATCCAGCAGATTGCCATTGATGATGGTGGCAACATCCTCAATACCAACTCCCACAACATCCGGCTGGCCGGATACCTGCTCGAAGAGGCGCGCCCGCAGTGGGTCATGGGTGCGGTTGAACGGCTGACCGACGTGATGGAGCGAGGCATCCCTTGTGAAGATCGCTGCCTCGGCGTGATCGGGTATGAAAGCGGCGCAACCCTGCTCATCCAGGGTGAACTCGCCGGCAGCCGCGCGGCAATCGGGGAACCGGGCCGACGTCTCGGACAGGGCGCCCGCGTCATAGGCACCGACGGCATGATGGAGTTCTGGACCGGGAGACCCGCCGACAAGGACCTCCGGAGCGACGGCGATATGGCGCAGCCAGAGGGATCATCCGCGAAGTACAACGACGAATTCGGTGTCGTTCGGTACATGAACGCAACCACCGGCGGGTGGGTGAACGTCGAAGCGACATGGCATGACTGCTGGGCGCACCAGTGTCAGCAGGTTGTGGACGTCCTCGACAGGAAACTTGATTATGACCACGCCATCAGCAATGCGGCACATGGTCGCGTCGTGACCGAGATCATGATGGGCCTCTTCGAGAGCGCCCGGAGGAGGCGTCGGATCGAATTGCCTCTGCTCACCAAACTGAACCCGCTCAGCCTCATGGTCACCAACGGCGACTTGCCCGTGGAATGGCCCGGGGCGTACGAACGCCGTTCACGCTTGGTCCGCGGCGAAGGAATGACCTGGCACGAGAACTGATCCGGTTCGATTGCGAACCCGAGGTGCGAATAGGGAACCCGTCCCTGTTCGCATCCTGAAGGGAAAACCCGCGGTACGATTACCCTGTGATCGGGCAGCCTGCGACATCGGCCGAGGGCGCATCCACCCAGCCACGTTGGCTTGGCGACGGCACTGGGCGTCTGGATGGATTGCGCGCGCACCTTGTCATCTACGGGCTCTGGATCATCATCGTCGCCTCTTGCGTCCTGACGTTCCTGATCCTCCGGGCACCCGTCGAGACGACGCTCGCAGCGTTGTACGGATTCCGTAACCCGAACGCGGTCGAGATCAAGTTCAGGTTCCAGGCGACGTACCTGTTATTTGAACTCTTCTGCGGATCGTTCCTGTTCGGGTTGACCGTGGTCAGCGAACACGCTTTCAGGACGGCCTTGTCGTGGTCCGCGGTCTACCAACGGCCGTTCCTGCCCGAACTGGGTCGGCGGTTCATGCGGATTTTCGTCGGTCTGGTAGTCGCCGCTGCACTCGGGATCGCTGCCGACATCTACGTGGTGCGGTTCCTGTAGCGCCCATGTTGGTCGCTCTCCCACATCCTGCTCCAGTCTCAGGAAAGGTGACAGACGCATGACGGCAACGGAAATCCAGGTTCGCGAGATCCTTTCGCTTGACGATGCAACCAAGTCGTCGCTCGTCTCAATTCTGGTCAGCATCGTCAATGATGGCGCGGCCGTCGGCTTCCTCGCGCCGCTCGACCCGAGTGAAGCCGAGGCGTACTGGGCACGCCTTCCGCGCGCTGACACCCGTTTGGTCGTGGCAACCGTCGGAGGAACCGTTGTCGGCACCGCGCAGGTGCACCTTGCGGGCCAAGCGAATGGAAGACACCGGGCCGAGATTGCCAAGGTCCTGGTTGACCCCGCGTGGCAGCGCCAGGGGATTGGCCGCGCCATCATTGCGCACGCGGAAGCGATCGCCCGCAGTCAGGGCCGAACCACGCTCGTCCTTGACACCCGTGAAGGGGATCCCTCAAACCGCCTGTACCGGTCATCGGGATGGCGCGAGATCGGACGCATCCCGGAGTACGCCCGGTCAAGCACCGGCGAACTCCACGCGACGGTCATCTATGCGAAGTGGGATGACCCCAACCCGTGAAGTTCTCGGTGGCCGGCGTGTCCTACTACCTGACGATTGCAAGCGAGCGGGGGCGTTGAATCGGTTGGAACCCGCCGGAGATCCCGGCGGCACGCCGGAGACACTGCATGAGCCGACTCGCAATCCTTGGAGGCCCCAAGGCGATTTCCAACGCACACCCCAATCTCTTCCGGTGGTCTGAGGTCACTAGCGAGCACGAAGAGGCAGTACTGGACGTCCTCAGGCGCGGAGCGATGTCTGGCACCGATGTCACCCGCCAATTCGAGCGCGAGTACGCCGCGTGGCAGGGCCAGGCGTACGCCGTCGGGTTCAACACCGGCACTGCCGCCCTGCATACCGCGATGTGGGCCGTTGGGGTTCGCGCCGGCGACGAAGTCCTCTGCCAGAGCATCACCTACTGGGCATCGATCCTTCCTGTCTACTCGCTCGGCGCTACCCCAGCCTTCATCGACATCGAGCAACACTCCCTTTGCATTGACCCGGACCTCCTGGAGGCACGGATTGGCCCACGCACCCGAGCAATCGTGGTGACCCACAACATGGGCTACCCGACAGACATGGATAGGGTGATGGCGGTCGCCCAGCGCCACGGTCTCAAAGTGATCGAGGATGTCTCGCACGCCCACGGCGGGGTCTTCCTGGGTCGCCGTCTCGGCACCATCGGGGACGTCGCTGCCTTCTCATGCATGAGCGGCAAGTCGTTTCCCATTGGCGAAGGCGGCATGCTCACGACCGATGACGCAGAAATCCATGACCGGGCAATCGCGTTCGCTCACTACGAGCGATTTGACGAGTCGATCGAGGAACCTGACCTCGCTCCGTACCGGGGTTTGCCAATGGGTGGCACCAAGTACCGGATGCACCAGATGAGTTCCGCCGTCGGCCGGGTGCAACTCCGAACGTACGACCACCGCATGGACGGAATCCAGCGCGCGATGAACGAGTTCTGGGACCTTCTGGAAGGAGTCCCGGGACTGCATGCACACCGCGTCCGTCCAACGTCTGGTTCAACGATGGGTGGGTGGTACAACCCGAAGGGCCTGTACGCACCGGAGGAACTTGGTGGCCTATCAGTCACGCGGTTCTGCCAGGCCGTCAAGGCCGAAGGGATCGACTGCAGACCCGGTCTTGTCTACAAGCCCCTCCACCTGCATCCGCTCTTCCACACAGCCGATATTTACGGACACGGCAAACCCACTCGGGTGGCTTTTGCGACCCGGGACGTCCGGGAACGTCGCGGTGACCTCCCAGTCGCCGAAAACATCGGCAAGCATGTCTACGGCATCCCGTGGTTCCGTTCCTACGACCGCGAAGCGATTGCCCGGTACGCCGATGCCTTCCGGAAGGTTGTTGCGAACCACGGCGAATTACTCGCCGGTGATACGGGAGACGCGCCATCGCTGGCCGACTGGCAAAACGAACCGCTCATCTGATCGTGGCAACTCCGACCGGCACAATCCCCGAATGACCATTCGAACAGTATTGAGCGACCGTACTTTCGCGACGCGAGAGTCGCGAGGGAATGTCGCCGGTTGGGGCCACATCGCCAGTGACTGGCGTCAGATCAGCGGCCGAATGGCCGGCGACCAGCGGCCGGAGCTTGCGCATGCCCACCTTATAGACGGCTATCGCGACGCTGCTTCGCATGGCCTGTCATTAGCGATTGACCTGACCCCTCCCGGCGCCGGTCGGGATGCGCTTCTCATGCGTCGCCTCGCTCAAGCGAGTGGGATCGGCGTCCTCGTTGCCACCGGATCGCACATCGACCCCGTACGCCTGGCACGGATCGAGACCCGGAGTGTTGAAGCCCTTGCGGAGTGGTTCGCCTTTGAGATCTCAACTGGTGTGATGCCCATCGCCGGGGATAGTCACGAAGGCATCGGTCTCGTCACCGACAATGCCATCGGACGCGCGACCGACGCACTGAACAGTACCCCAGTCCGCGCCGGGATCATCCGGATCACCATTGGCGACGCACCACTATCGGCAACCGACCGGAAACTCGTGGAGGCCGCCGCAATTGCATCGGCCGCGATGGGCGCCGCCACCGTGATCGTGACGCATTCCCCAGACGCATTCGTTGCGGGCGCCCGCCGCTTCACCGGTGCCGGCGGTTCAACACGCAAGCTCATCCACGCACGTGGACTCTCACCCGATGGGCCCGCCAAGTTCTCGACTTCCGAGGCACTCCAAGTACTGGACACCGGGGCCAATATTGCTCTCGACGCGCACGATTGCGCACCGCTCATGACCGCCCTGGCGAGCGAAGTTCCCGGTCGGATGGGATCGATCCGTTCCCACACCATCTTCATGCCGAACCTGCCAACCCTGCAGGTCGTTCTCAAGCCAATCGCGGACGACGGTGATGATGGGCAGAGTGATCCCGAAGTTCCTGTAACGATGATTGCCGGGACCTATGACCCCCTGTCGACCAACATTCTCGATGAGCGCCTTGCACGCCAACTTTGGGCAAATACCGAACGGATCGTTTCGCTCGACACCGCAGAACCGACCGCATAAGACGGTTGGATGGCGCCAATCGAGGAGGTGCCCTTCGCGAAACTGGTCCTCACGGAACATCCCCGAGTCCCCGGGCGTTACATGAAGGTGGAACCCATGACATGGCTCATCATCTGCGGCGCCGGAGCGATCATTCTCATTGTTGGACTTGCTTCCGATGATGCTGCGGTGACCGGTGCATTCTCGAGACTTCGCGGGCATCGCACGTCCCAACTCAAGGCCACCGTTGCAACCGCACCGGGGTTTCCAGCACGCTAACCGAGGCCAGCGTCACACTCCGGGACCGTAGGACTCGCGTTCGCAAATGGAAGGCTGGGTCTGCCTCTTATGAAGCCAGTCCTTTCCATCGCCGCTGACAACTTTGTTGTGAACGGCACGCCTACCCATCCCGGGCGTACTTGGAACGGTCACCGTCTCGAAGGCCTCCTCTTCAGTCGCCGTGCGTCGACAGCGGCGTTTGCCGATGCCAACCCGATTACCCGGGAACTCTGGACGCACGCCGATGGAACCCCGTGGGACCCGGACCGGAATGTCACCACGTTCATGAGCGTCCTGCCAAGGTGGCGCGCCTGCGGTCTCGACGCCGTAGCGCTGACCCTGCAGGGCGGACCTCAGACGCACGCGCTGCGGACTTCCCCGCCGTGGCAATCCCCGGACCCGCCATGGCATTCTCCCGCATTCACTCACGACGGATCCTTCGATCCTGCCACCCGATCACGGTTCGAGCGGATCCTGAACGCGGTTTCCGACAGCGGGCTTGTGGTCATCCTCGATCTTTTCAGACCCGGACAGGATGCCCGCCTGGACGACGAAGCTGCGGTCCGCCGCGCAACTGACCAGGTTTGCCGTTGGCTTTTAGATCGGGATGATGGGAATGTCATCATCAACGTCTGCCAAGCATCTGCCACCCACAATTACCGTCACGCAATCCGGCAGCCGGACCGGATCAACGAGCGCGCGAGACAAGTTCGTGATATGGCCAAGGCAGGCAAGCGCCTTCTTGTCGGTGCCAGCGTGGCAGATGGTGCCATCGCTAGCGAGTTCGATGCCGACGTTCTCCTTATGTCCCCACCGTTCGGAAGCGGGTCGGACACATTCCGTCGGGCCATACGTACACTCCGCGAGACCCCCGAATTCCGCGCTCATCCACGACCGATCGTGGTATGCGATGGCACCGGAGATGACTTCGACCGCCCCGAAAGCCAAGTGGCGATTGCAACTGAAGCACGTGTTTGTTGGGGTCTCGGAGACCGTCCATTGAGTGGCGATTCCGGGTGGGTCCCGGCGAACTGGGACATCGACACACCGGCCGGGATCGCCTACCTCGAAACCATTGGGTCAATCGCAGGGACAGGATCCAGGCCGACCGACCACCCGGATGTGCTCCTGGCCGACCAACGGCGCATGCACGCCGGGTTCGCAAGTGCCATTCGCAGCCTTGGCCTGACCGAGGACGTCACTCCAGCAGGTGCGCCGTGAGACCTCCCAAGGCCGCACGTCGCCCTATTCACCAACTCGGTGGATGTTGCTGTCCATGACCAATCCGTTGCGGTTTGCGACGATCCCCGAATTGCGCAGCCGTCTGGACCGTGGAGAGACGACACCCGGTGAACTTGTCCGCCTCGCCATCGATGGCCTCGAAACGATCGGTCGCGACCTGAACGCCGTGGCGGCTACCCTGCCCAACCGCACCCATCCGGATGTCGCGCGCCTCAACCGACGAACGGTTCGATCACCGGCACTGGCTGGCATCCCGTGGGGGGCCAAGGATCTCATCTCGGTCAAGGGTGCGCCGACGACATGGGGCGCGCCACCGTATCGTGACCGGACGTTCGACACGGACGCGACAATCGTGACGCGCCTCGCATCCGCCGGTGCGCCACTGGTCGCAAAACTGTCAACCATTGAACTTGCTGGCGGATGGGGCTACCGCTACCCGAATGCGTCCCTCCAAGGAGCAACGCGGACCCCATGGAACGTCAATCACTGGGCAGGCGGTTCGTCAAGTGGGTCGGCAGCCGCGGTCGCCGCTGGCCTCGTGCCATTCGCGATAGGTTCAGAGACAAGCGGATCCATCGTCACCCCTGCCGCATTCTGTGGGGTGTCCGCGATCCGGCCCACCGTTGGACTGGTCTCCCGTCACGGGGTGATGCCACTCTCATGGACACTCGACAAAGCCGGGCCGTTCGCCAGGACCGCCCGTGACGCGTGGACGGTCCTACGGGCCATCGAGGGCTACGACCCGGCGGATGACTCAACCCGTGGTCGAAAACACCGACGTCTTGCCGAATTGCCCAGCACGGATCTCCTGAAGTCCCTCCGAATCGGTTTCGCACCGGCCGATTTCGACGAGTACGCGGCTCCGCCCGCAAGGGAAGCCTTTGCCACCGCCCTGCGGGACCTGCATCAAGTAGGCGCGTCGTGGGTTCCTGCATCTCTCCCAACCGAAATCCCGTACGGCGCAATCATCAGCACCATCGGTGCTTCCGAGGCCGCATCAGCCCACGGCGACCTCATCGAAAGTGACCAGTTTCAGCACCTCGTGGATGCAAAACAGAAAGCATCACTCCTTGCCGGACGCGAGATTCCTGCGCATGTGTACATTGATGCCCAGCGCGCGCGTAGGCACGTAATCCGTGCCTTTGAAACCATGTTCGCATCCTGTGACGTGATCGTTACCGTCGCCCGGGCCGATGGTGCGCCGCCCCATGACGCACCACTTGACATGTTCTCGAGTGCTTCGGACACAGACTCCCACGTTCAGCCAAACAATCGGGCAATCGTCCCGGCGTCAAACCTGGCCGGACTACCCGCCGTCGTGGTGCCTTGCGGCTTCACCACCCCTGGCCTGCCAGTCGCCATTCAGTTCGTCGGACCGGCATGGTCTGAACCAACCCTGGTTGCCCTGGGCGAGTGGTTTCAGTCAGTGACTGACTGGCACACCAGGCGACCGCCTCTGCCCTCGTTCGATGGGCCACCCTACCCGAGGCGTCCCAAGAGCCAGTAGTAGGTGAGACGCGGATATTCGTTGTAGATCACATTGATCCCAGGACGCGTCTCCCACCAGCGGTCCAGGCGCACCTCGACATCGGGCACGGAAACCACCCGCAAATCCGAGCCAGTACCTTCGAGCAGCCTCCGAAGCACACCGCGCGTGCGCCGTGACCGGAAATCCGGCGCGTACGCAACGATGCTTGTCCACCGTTCCCGAACTACCGCAACCCTGAGCGCCTCCCCTTCTTCCCACTCGCTCGATACCGACGGGAGCGTGGTGATCATCTCTGGCCTGACACCCGCATCGACGAGGTACGTACGTGCCAGTTCGGCGCCGTGCGGTGTGACGTAGTACCCGGCATCGCGGCTGTTCAATGCACCGAGGACAAGCGCCCCCGTTTCACCTGATCGAACCCGCGCCACCGCTGCATCCAACGCACCGCGCCGGATACTCACCCCGTAGGTGAGAAAAGTAACCTGCGAAGGCATTGCTGGGTCAGTCGATACCAAGAAGGCACCAAGGTTTGGCGCAATGAACACCAAAGCAACCAAGAGTGCAGCGACGACCCCTGCCCTCACTAGGCGGCGAGGAATTCCACGACGCACACGAGGTGCACGTTCGAACGGTACTGGCAGCTCTATCGGACCGGACACGTACGCAACTCCGCAGAACCGTCAGGTCGTAGGAAACAACACTTGCACGCCAGCCGCGCCGGAGAATGTCGGGCGACGTTCACGCTCTTGCGGATGACGATTGGCCGACTGTGTCCGCCACGTTGACCCCGAGCTGCCTCGCATGCATCCTGCGGCACCGGGGCGCGCAATAGTACCACACATGACCCGCATGTTCGAGGCGGTGCGGTGTCGCTTCAGGATCAACCATCATTCCACAGATTGGGTCCTCATGGAGCACGGGAATCTCGGCCAGGACCGGCACCCGCACATGCTGCTCGGCACCATGTCCTTGGGCACCCCGGCGCCGGGCAACAAGGTCAGCCACGATCCCGAGTGCGACTTCCTGAAACGTGCGGGCACCGATCTCCAGACCCGGCCGGCATTCCACCCGTCCTAACTGGTCGGGATCACCACCGGACATGGCCAGATCGGCAATGGTTGCGTCGAACCGGCGCACGCTCGCGACGAGACCAACATAGGAAGTCTCCACCGCGAGGACCTGACGAAGCGCCTCCTCGTCCCACAGCCCATGGGTCGCGACGATCGCATACCGTTCACGGGATGCGGGATAGGACGAGGGGTCAATCCTGCCGACCACAACCGACGCGGTGGGGAAGTCCTCAGGCGTCGCCAAGGCATCGACCACGACGACCTCGAACCCAACCACGTGCCCAATCGACGCAATCGCAACAGCCGCGGGAGAGACACCGCAGATGATCAGCTGTGGTGCGGGCAGGAAAGGTTCAATAAACACTTCCACCACGCCTCCACTAAAGCAACTCATTTGGTGCACGGTCATTCCCGTGCGGGGCATCGCAATGCCGTCAGGCGTGAGAAGTACCAGTCTCGGTTCGCCATCTGCCAACGACGCCAGTGCCTCGGAGATCACGGTTGGCTGGGCACAACTTCCGCCAATCCAACCCTGGAGACGCCCATCCGAACGGATGACCGCCTTGTCACCAGGGCGGCATGAGGTCGGACGTTCCGCACGGACGACCGTCGCGACAGCAAAGGCCTCGCCTCGGGACCGTGCCTCTCGCTCGTGGGTCATCGCCGTGGGTTGGAACGCCATCTGAAGCCTCCCATTATCTCGCCACCCGAACAGGCAACCGTACTCAAGCCAGAGTGAACGGCGACCCGGTCGAGGCAATGCCAGCGAGGAAATAATTGCACGGCCACCTACCCGTGCCAAGGGGTGTCATGGAAATGGCACGGGGACCGCACCCAAGTTGGTGTGCAGTCCCCGTTCAACTCACTCAGTCAGCCGTGTCGAGGCTACCCAGTCACCCCGTGATCGCGCAGGACTTTCCAGACCTTCGAAGGGGTCATTGGAATGTCGATATGCCGGACACCAAGATGCCAAAGCGCATCAACAACCGCGTTCGCGATCGCGGGAGGTGCACCGACCGTCGCAGACTCGCCAACACCCTTCGCACCAAATGGGTGATGCGGTGAGGGAGTGATCGTCTTGTCGGTCTCCCAGTTCGGGGTCTCGACCGCGGTCGGCACGAGGTAATCAATGAAACTTCCGCCGAGACAGTTGCCCGCCTCGTCGTAACTGATTTCCTCGTACAGCGATGGCGCAAGACCCATCGACAGGCCACCATGTATCTGCCCATCGACAATCATGGGATTGATGATGTTCCCGCAGTCATCGACAGCCACGAACCGGCGCACGTGCACCTGCCCGGTGCCGGCGTCGATATCGACGACACAGATGTAGCTGCCGAACGGGAAGGTCAGGTTTGGCGGATCGTAATAGTGCGTGGCCTCAAGTCCCGCTTCCATGCCTTGCGGGTGGTTCGTGTACGCCGCGAAGGCAATTTCCTGGATGGTCTTGAACGCCTCGGGGTTGCCCTTGACCGTGAACTTTCCGGGTTCCCATTCAAGGTCTTCCTCGGCAACTTCCATCACATAGGCCGCAATCTTTCGTGCCTTGTCACGGATCTTGCGCGCAGCCATGGCGGCAGCGGCACCCGACGTTGGCGTCGACCGGCTTGCGTACGTGCCAAGCCCGTAGGGCGCGGTGTCGGTATCACCTTCCTCGACCTGGACGTGCGCCATCGGAATGCCGAGTTCCTGGGCAACGATCTGTGCGTAGGTCGTCTCGTGCCCCTGGCCCTGCGACTTCGTGCCAAACCGGGCAATCGCCTTGCCGGTCGGGTGCACCCGGATCTCGGCCGAATCGAACATCTTGATCCCGAGGATGTCGAAGTCCTTGGACGGACCGGCCCCAACAATCTCCGTGAAACTGCTGATGCCGATGCCCATGAATTCGCCACGGGCCCGCTTCTCTAGCTGTTCGCGACGCAGGTCGTCATACCCGATGATGTCCATCGCCTTCTGCAATGCGGCGTGGTAGTCACCAGAGTCATATTCCCACCCAAGGACCGACTTGTACGGGAACTGGTCCTTCTCAATGAAGTTCTTCATCCGCAACGCGGCCGGATCCATGCCGATCTGGTGCGCCATGATGTCCACCATGCGCTCGATGGTGTGGACCGCTTCGGTCACGCGGAATGAACAGCGGTAGGCCACGCCTCCCGGAGGCTTGTTCGTGTACGCACCATCGACTTCGACATGGGCAGCCTGGAGATCGTAGGAACCGGTACAGATGTGATAGAGCCCGGCCGGGAACTTCGAGGGGTTCGCAGCTGCGTCGGCGTACCCGTGATCGGCAAGGGTCTTGAACCGCAGCGCGGTCAACTTCCCATCCTTCGTCGCCGCCAACTCGGCCGTGGTGTGGTAATCCCGGGCGAATGAGTCGGCCTGGAGGTTTTCCATCCGGTCCTCAATCCACTTGACCGGCTTGCCGATCAGCACGGATGCGGCGACCGCAATGACGTACCCGGGGTAGACCGGCACCTTGCCACCGAACCCGCCACCGATGTCCGGCGAAATGATCCGGATCTTCTCCTCGGACAATCCGACGTGACCCGCGACGAGCGCAAACACCGTGCGGATCGCGTGCGGGGCCTGGGTGGTCATCCAGACCGTCAGTTTGCCCTCGGTCTTCTCGAATGACGCGACGCATCCACACGTCTCAATGGAGGCGACATGGATCCGAGGGATGTAGATGTCCTGCTTCACGACGACATCCGCGTCAGCGAACGCCTTGTCGGTGACCGCCGCATCCCCGGCTTCCCAGTGGAAGATGTGGTTGTCGGTCTTGCCCGGCTTGTCGGTCCTCAGCACCGGCGCATCCGGCAAGAGTGCCTTGAAGGGGTCAACGACGACGGGGAGTTCCTCGTATTCGACGTCAACCACCGCCGCACCGTCAGCCGCGATGTACCGGTCAGTAGCAATGACCGCCGCAACTTCCTGCGCCTGGTACATCACCTTGTCGACCGGAAGCACCATCTGCGTGTCCGACATCAGCGTCGGCATCCAGTGAAGGTTGTATGCCTCCAGATCCTTGCCGGTTATGACCGCGAGAACTCCCGGGATTGCCAGTGCCTTCGACGCATCGATACTCACGATCTTGGCGTGCGCATACGGACTGCGCACAATGTCCATCCAGAGCATGCCGGGCAGGTTCACGTCTTCAACGTAGTTGCCCTTTCCCTGCAGGAAACGCGGGTCTTCCTTCCGCTTCATCGAGTGGCCCATGCCACCGATGGCTGCGGATGTCATCGGAATCGTCTGGGTCATCTCAGTCACCTCCCTGCAAGACTGCCTCGGGCGCGGGCGTGGCATGCATCTTGCGTTGCGCGTACTGGATCGCCTTGACAATGTTCACGTAGCCGGTGCAACGGCACAGGTTTCCCGAGATCGCCTCGCGGATTTCCGTTTCGGTCGGTTCGTTGACCGTCCGAAGGAGTGCCGTCGCCGTCATCATCATGCCGGGTGTGCAGAAGCCGCACTGGAGGCCATGTTCTTCCCAGAACCCCTCCTGCACGGGGTTCAGTGTTCCGCCGACTGCGAGACCTTCGACCGTCGTGAGCGACTTGCCTTCCGCCTGGACCGCAAACATGGTGCAGGACTTGACTGGTTCCCCGTCAAGGTGGATCGTGCACGCACCGCAATGGGAGGTCTCGCACCCAACGTGCGTGCCAGTCAGACCCAAGGTCTCACGGATGCAATGAACCAGCAGCTGTCGGCTTTCAGCCTGGACCGACTTCGCCTCGCCGTTGATTGTGAAGTTCACCGTTCGCAGTGCCATCAGTGGCTTCCTCCCCGGGCACGGGATACCGCCCGGCCGATCGCGCGACCGGCCAGCACCCGGACCAGGTCGCGTTTGTACTCCGCTGAACCGCGCAGGTCGGACTTCGGGTCACTTTCGTGAGCCGCAAGTCTCGACGCGTCGGCGATTGCCTGATCCGTGATCCGGCGTCCAACCAGGAATGCCTCGGCGCGTGTTGCACGCGCCGGAACATCCGTCACGTTCGTGAGCCCGATGCGTGCTGCAATACACGTGTCGTGTGCGTCAAGCGTCAGGTTTACTGCAACCGCAGCAATCGCGTAATCACCAACCTTGCGCTCAAACTTGATGTAGGCCCCGCCGTTGCGGACACCCGGTGCCGGGATGCGGATCTCGGTCAGGATTTCATCGGGTTCAAGCGCCGACGCGAAGAAAGACGGGAAAAACTCATCGATCGGGATGAGCCGGTCACCGTTCGGTCCATGCGCGACGATCGTGGCACCCAGGGCCAGCATCGTCGCGGGATGGTCGTTGGCTGGGTCCGCGTGGGCAAGGTTTCCACCAATGGTTGCCCGGTTCCGGACGAGCGGATCGGCAATGACCCTCGCGGTCTCGAACAGGATTGGGTAGCCATGCTTCACCAGCGATGACCGTTCCAACGCGGACTCTCGCGTCATTGCGCCAATCCGGAGCTCACCGTGTTCCTCACGGATGTACGCCAGACCTGACACCCCGTTGACGTCGATGATGAACGCCGGTTGCGCCAACCGGAGCTTCATCGCCGGGATAAGGCTCATGCCACCGGAAAGTATCTTCGCGTCAGATCCGTGTTTGGCAAGCAAGCCAACCGTCTCATCCAGTGAGTGCGCAACCACGTACTCGAATGATGCTGGTATCACTCGGAACCCTCCCTTCCGGGTCGGTGCCTGGGGCCCGCCCGTCCGTCGTCGCGCACCCGCGCGTTCGGAGCACAAAGCCGGTGCCTCGCCTGTGTGCGGTCGGGAAACCTGTGTGCCGTCCGGCCACCGGACGGTACCGCCCACTGCGCCCAGCGCTAGCTTGTGTGCAGACTATCCGCACCCGTGCCACTACGCAAGCGCATGTGAACACCCCATCCTACAATCAAGATCGGGACGAGTTGCGGTCGGCACCCGGACTAGCATTTACGGGTATCGTTCGGCGACTGGCGACACGCAGCGAAGCTGGTGGCACCCGTCAAGCAAAGGGGTTTCACATGAGATTTGGAATGAGCGGTGCCTTCCTGCCCGCCTCAATGGACGACTTCACTCCTGAGATGGCGCGTCGGATCCGGGACCTCGGGTATTCCGGCTGCTTCACCCGGTTTACCGATGATCCATTCACCACCGCACCTGCACGAGCCAACCGCGTCCGCGATCTCCTTGCCGAGCATGGCCTTCGTATGTACCAGGCCATTGGGTACCGCCCTCCGCTGATCCACCCTGACGAAACGGTCCGCGCCAATGCCGTGCGTACCCTTTCGGCGGCTGTCAGGCTCACCAAGGAACTGGGATGTCGAGGCACCCACACTGGTCCAGGATCGCTCAACCCTCGTGGCGCCTGGTTCCCTCACCCATACAACTGGACCACCCAAGCCAGGGACCAGTTGATCAAGAGCCTCCGGGAAGTTGCGCCCGTTGCCGAGGAGTGCGGGGTGTACATCGGCATGGAAGGGCACCTGCTTGTGACTCTCGACTGTGCCGAAACCATGGCCGAAGTCCTCGGGGCAGTCAACTCCCCGTTCGTTCGGTGCGATCTCGACCCAGTGAATTGGATCACTCGCGAAACCGTGTTCGATACGGGGCCCGCGATCGATCACATGGTCGATGTGCTTGGCTCATTCATCATCGGCGGCCATGCCAAGGACGTCGTCATCGAAGACCGTCTGGTCCTGCATATCTCGGAATGCGCAGCCGGAACTGGCATTCTCGACTGGGATACGTTCCTTCCCCACATCGAGGCACTCGACCCGGATGCGCCTCTCGTCGTAGAACACTGCACGACAGAGGAACTCGGACCAATCAGCGAGTTCCTGCACGAGAAGGCGACGGAACTTGGTATCACCGTCCGGAAGTAGGTCAGCGGACGGTGTACCCAGTGGTGTCGCTTGGCACACCGTTAAGTCCCACAGTGAGTGACGCGAACCGGTCAACCGACCGGTTCGGGCCTCCCCGAAACCGCTGACCGGTACGCAGCTTCGGTCACTTGGGCGACCCGCAAACCGCAAACCGCCGGAGCCTGCGGTCCGGGCACCTCGCCATGGATGGCGGCGATGAAGTCCTCCAACGGTCTGACGTCGCGTGCCGACGCGGCGCGCGGAAAGACCAGGTCGCCACCCTTGACCTGGTAACTGAGGCCGTCCGCGCGACCCAGGCGCATCACGCCTTCGGTGCCGTAGAACGTCAGTTCCTCGCGCCACGGTTCCGCCGACAGGCTTGTCGCTGCAAAGGTCGCGCGCGCGCCATTTGTGAACTTGATCGATGCCGCCGTGATCACATCCACGTCGGTCCCAAACTGATCGATCTCTGCGTAGACCCGTTCAGGTTCAAGCCCGGACACCCAAAGCATCATGTCCACAATGTGACTGCCGGTGTCAATGAAATGCCCGCCTCCGGAGAGTGCAGGGTCGGCACGCCACGAGGCGCCAGGCCGGAAGTTCTCAAGGCAGTCCTGTGCAATGAGCACGGTGATGAGACGAAGGTCTCCCAGGGTCCCTGAATGCACGAGGTGGCGCGCGAGCCGGAACTGCGATTGCCCGTGCCGCTGGTAGCCGATGGCCAAGGTCCGCGATTTCTTCTCGGCGAGGTCCAGTACCCGACGCGCGTCAGCGGCCGTGGTCGCCAAAGGCTTCTCACACAGAACATGCAGCCCTGCGTTGAGCGCAATCTCGATCTGCGGTGCGTGTTGGGTGTGCGGGGTTGCAATAACTACCGCGTCGAGGTGTGACCCGGCGACCATTGCTTCAAGAGACGTGAATTGCGCCGGATGCGGTGACCCCAATGGGATCACCCGTGCGACAAACCCCTCCATCGCGTCCGTACTGACATCCGCGATGGCCACCAGCGTTGCATCATCCCGGTTCAGGATGTCGCGAGCGTGACCGGCACTGATCCCACCGGTACCCAGAATGCCAAACCGAAGTGGTTCCTTCATCGTCCGCCTTCCTTGCTTTTCGCGCTTGCGAACCCGCTACCCAGCGGCGTTCACTCGTACGTCACTCGGCCCGTCTCGTGACGGCGAACATATTCCCAGTCGATTGTCACTCCAAGTCCCGGCCCCTGCGGGACCGGCACGTGCCCGTGCTTGTCGATCGCGTCCAGGTCGTCCGAGTAATCGAGGTAGATCGGGGCCCGTGTTGTCCGGACCGATGGATGGACGAGCCCCAGTTCGTAATAGTTCGTGTTCCTGATTGACGCCATGCAGTGTCGATGTTCGGGCGTCGGTGCATGGATCTCGACATCCATGCCAAGACCTTCAGCGGCGTGGGCAATCTTCATGAGCCCAGTGACACCACCGTCATAGTGGGCATCCGCCCGCAGGTAATCCGTACCTCCAGCGAGTGAGAAGTCGATGTGGGACTCCACGTTCCGGACATGTTCGCCAAGTAGCAGCGGCGTCTTGATCAGTTCACGCATGCGCTTGTGCGCGAACGCCGATATGCCCCCGTCCTTGTATGGATCCTCGTACCAGAAGAATGAAGCCTCGTCACAGGCACGGCCAACGCGAAGAGCATCCGCCCAGGTGTCGTACTCGCACGCCGGGTCAAGCATTAGGTCCATCGTGTCACCGACGGCACGGCGTGCCGCCAGGACGTTCGCGACCTCTCGCCGGATGTATCCACGATCGGCGGGATCGTTTCCCCACCCGTGGATTTTGAAGGCGGGATAGCCCTTTGCCTGGCACTGAAGTGCGAAATCGGCGAATGCCTCGGGTGAGGACAGTCCGCCGGACGCGACGTGGTCACCATGCAACGTGCTTGCGTACGCCGGCAGTGTCCGCTTCCACCCGCCAAGCAGTTCGAAAAGCGGAGCTCCGTACGCCTTTCCGGCAATGTCCCAGAGGGCAATGTCGACCGCACTCAGGCCGAACTTGTCCACCTTCCGCAATGCCCGCTTCATGTCGTTGTACAAGCGTTCACGCTCGAGTGGGTTCTTGCCAATCAGGTACGACGCCACCTGGCCAACCTGCGCGTAGG
>CANFGH010000015.1 GCA_947446285.1 Chloroflexota bacterium | reverse complement strand
CAAGCCTCCGGCCCGCTCTTTCAGGAAGGCAAATACCGTGTGGGTGCCCGACCCGTTCACGTCCACCTTGGTGGACAGTGCGAAATCGACGCCGTAATTCAGCCGGCAGAACTCCCCAATGGTGGCGTCGTCACCAGGTTCCTGACGAGCGAACTGGTCACAGGGAAACCCGATCACAACGAGGCCACGGTCCTGGAACTCGGAATGAATCGCCTGCAGTCCATGGTACTGGGGAGTCAGGCCGCACTTGCTCGCGGTATTCACGATCAGAAGGGCCTTGCCTGCGTGATTCGCGAGGGCTACCTCATCGCCGCTGTTTGAGGTGTACGTCAACGCGAAGATGGTCCGGTCGTTCTGCGACATTTGTAAGGTTTCCTTGGACGTCGGGTCACGGATCGTTCTACCAAGCGACCCGCACGGCAACGATCCCTCACCCGATCATTGTGGTCAAGCAAATGTAGGTCACTGTCACGCACTTGAAGTGCCGCAGCGGGACTTGCCCGGCGGCGTGCAAGAATGAGCGAAACCGCACCCACGCCTGCACCGAGGAACTCCGCCATGTCGACCGAACCGATCCGTCTCGTCATTGCCGGCCTGGGCGCGATTGCGCTGAACCAGTACCTGCCCCAGATCCGTGAGATGCATGGAGTGGAAGTGGTCGCCGCGTGTGACCCTCGCAGTGGATGGGCCGAACGGCAATGCGCACAACTCGGCATTCCACAGGCATTCACCGACGTCGCGACGATGCTTGCGTCCGTCACGGCGGATGCGCTGGTCAACTTGACAAGCATTCCGGCCCACTTCAGCGTCAACCTGGCCGCCTTGCAGGCCGGACTCCACGTGTACTCGCAGAAGCCGTTGGCGGGATCCGTCGCCGAGGCCACCCAGCTGATCGACGAGGCCGAGGCGCGGGGGCTCAGGATCTCGGCGTCGCCAATCCACATGCTGCGGCCGGAAATCCAAGAGGTCCGGCGTCTGGTTGTTGCCGGCGCACTTGGAAAGGTTTCCCTGGCACGGGTTTCCGCATCCCACGGTGGACCGGAGTACTTCCAGTACCGCGACCATGACCCGTCGTGGTTCCACCAACCCGGTGCGGGCGCGCTGTTCGACCTCGGGGTCCACGGCCTGACGACGATCACGGGCATCCTCGGCCCTGCGACGTCGGTGTCCTGCCTCGCCGGGATCGCTGAACCGGTGCGGACCGTGCGTTCCGGCGCGTTCGACGGCAAGACGATCACCACCGAAGTGCCTGACAACTACCTGATCACTCTCGACTTCGGTCACGCGACCTTTGCGGTCGTTGACAGCAGCTTCTGTGTGAAGGCATCGAACGCGCCAACCTTGGAACTCTTCGGCACACGTGGCACGGTCTCAATGGGTCGGCCCGGAAGCGACCGGGGGGCGTCGCCCACGTTCGACCTCTATCAGGACGACGCTGCCCACGGGGTCCGAGGCTGGATGACGCCGATGCTTCGAATCTCGCGAGCGGGTCAAGCGGTGGGCATAGCCGACTTGGTCGCGTCCATCCGCGAGGGCCGCGCACCCGTCCTGACGCCGGAACACGCCCGCCATGTCTTGGAGATCATGGAGGCGTGTCCCATCGCGGCATCTGGAGGGCGGACCCTCCAGATGCAAACCACCTTCTAGGCGGAGCCGGCGCAGGTCACTGGATCCATCGCGGAGGTAGACGGTGGGGACGCGACCCAACATACCCCGTAGCAGCTTCAACTCGGGAAGCCGCTACTGCAACGTCATCGGTGGAGTGTCGCCCAGAGCCCAACTCCTGGATTGGTCCGAGGACGGCGCCACCGTCAATCACCCACGCAGAACCGGTGCTGTCCGTGGCTTCTGAAGCCATGAAGAGCATGAGGCGTGTGACCTCCTCGACGGTCCCCCAGCGGGCAATCGGCTGCGACGCGGTCATGTGTTCACCCATGCCAGCCGTCATGGGCGTCGCGATTGGCCCGGGATGGATCGACATCACCCGGATGCCGAACGGCCCGAGTTCGAGCGCTGCACTCTTGGTCAGGCCTCGCACCCCCCACTTGGAGGCGGTGTAGGCGCCAATCGATGCATATCCCATCAACCCCGCGGTTGAAGAGATAGTGATGATCGCGCCACCCTTGGCCTTCCTCAAGGATGCCACCGTCGCATGCATGCCAAGCCACGTCCCGGTGAGATGCTGTCGATGACCCGACGGAAATCCTCGGGCGTCATCGAATCGATCCCGCCAAAGGCGACGTTGCCCGCGTTGTTCACGAGGAGTGTGACTGGCCCGAATTCGCTTTCGGCGGTCTGAACCGCCTGGCCCCACTGCGAAGCATCGGTCACGTCCAGGTGGACATAACGGACGGCGGTGCCAAGGTCGGCAGCCAGCACCTTGCCCGCAAGGTCGAGGACATCTCCAACGACGACCCTTGCCCCTTCCGCGACGAGACCGCGGACGTGCGACGCACCCATGCCTCGGGCGGCACCACTGACAAGCGCACCCGTGGACGAGAATCGCTTCATGGAGACCCTCCGGACGCGACCCACGCGTGCCGGCGTGGGCCAGTAGGAAGACAGGACGCGCTCAAGTCCGTCTGGTCACGCACACGGTGCACGGTTCAGTTCCATACTCGATCGTACGCGGGTCCCCGGGTCGGGTCCGATGGCTCGCGTCTATTCCGTCCTCCTATCCAGATCGTGGGAGACCGCATCCGTGTTTGGCATCGGGGAATGCCCGGAGACAGGGGCGATACTCGGTTTCGGGCGCAATCACGGCCATGAAGGCGTCACCATTCCCAGCGCCGAACGATAGATTAGTCCAATGAGCAAGAGGCGCGAACTTGACCTGGTCCTCATGGGTGCAACAGGGTTCACTGGCCGTCTGGTTGCGACCCATCTCGCCCGCCATGCCCCCGGAACGCACCGGATCGGGATTGCAGGGCGCAGCATCTCACGACTGCGGGAGGTACGGGATCAACTCGGCGCCCGGGCCTCGACTTGGGAATTGATCGAAGTCGATAGCAGCGACAATGACCGATTGCGCCAGATGGCCTCCCGAACACGCGCCATCGGTTCCACCGCCGGTCCCTTCGATGTCATCGGGATTCCGCTCGTGCATGCCTGCGTTGCGGAGGCGACCGACTACGCCGATATCACCGGAGAGACAACGTTCATCCGACGAAGCATCGACCTTGCCCATGTGCGGGCAATTGCAAATGGCACACGCATCGTTCACGCATGCGGGTTTGATTCGGTTCCGTCCGATCTCGGTACACAGTTCCTGGCCCAATCCATCGGCGAACCCCTTGCCCGTGCCAGTCTGGTCACTGGCGAGATCATCGGTGGTTTCAGCGGAGGCACCGCCGCGTCAATGATGGCAATCGTTGACCGCGCTCGCCGCGACCCCGAAGCACGGGCACTCCTGTCCGACCCATACGCCCTCAGTCCGGAACGGTCCGCCGAACCTGCCCTCGGCAACCAGGCTGACTTTTTCGCCCCGGGCTTCGACCCCTTCACAAGACGGATGATCGCGCCGTTCGTGATGGCACCCATTAATACGCGGGTGGTGCGTCGCAGCAACAGTCTTCAAAAGTGGACCTACGGAAAATCGCTGCGGTATTCCGAGGCGATGGGCATGCCGGACGGACCCGCGGGACGCCTGTTGGGTTTCGGACTTCTGGCGGGAATTGCCGGAATGGGCGCAGCACTCGCCGTCCCACCCTTGGCGCACGTGATGGCGAAACTCCTTCCGAGGTCCGGAGAGGGTCCGTCTCCGGACCTCCAGAAGCGGGGGCGGTTCTCACTGACGATCCATGGGGAGGCAGTTGGATCCGGGCGCCGAGGCAGGGTCATGGTCACCGGAGAAGGAGACCCCGGGTACTCGGCGACCTCGCGGATGTTCGGCGAGGCGCTCCTCTTGCTGTCTGAGGAGAACGGCACGGGAACACCCACGCACGGAGGGGCCATCACTCCGGCAACGGCTTTCGGGCGCAACCTTCGCGAACGTCTTGAAACCAACGGGTTCACGTTTACCTACCAAGACGGGGCATGACCGCGTACGACCCCGGGGCCAACGAACTCAGACCGTCCTTCGCGGGTGGGAAGCGGGTGGTCGCACATTGGTCATGCGTGAGGAGGGTCTCCGTGGACCGCAGCATACGCCCGGTACGCACGGGCGTCGGCAAGCATTGCGTTGATGGCGCCAGTGAGTGCCCCTGACCGGTAGAAGCCGGACAACACGGCCAGGTCACCTATTTGGCTTGTGACCACGAACGTTGGGCGCTGGGTCGCGCCGGTTGCGTGGAATGCCCCGGTCGAGGCACGGACACGTGCCTCGGTATCCGGATCGGTTGCCCGTTCACGAAGTCGTTCCGGATCAATGCCACTTGCAAAAGATGCAATGGCAACCGAGATATCCAAATCGCCAATCCGGTGTCCCTCACGTAGTGCCCTCGACGTCAGGGCTCGGCGCACGCTGTCCCCGGTCGCACCGAGCGTGCGCGCCGCTTCAGCAACCAGATTCGGCGCAAGGTAGGCGCCTGCCCGTGACGCCTCAAACCACCCCGAGTTCATGACGTCGCCAGACTGCGCAATGTGCGCACTGCGCCGATAGAACCAATCGGCTTGGACGCGGGAAACCGTGACATCATCGGGGTTCATGAGCGCTATCGCCCAATCGAAAGCAACGTCGTCCGGAAACAGGCTTTTCGCCTCATCCCACGCCGGTTCGGCAAGGTTGCACCATGATGACAGTACTTCAACGTAGTACGTCACCTTGACCAGCGGGCCGGCACGTTCAGGCATCCTGCGCCTCCCAAATGTGGGAACGGACCAATTGGCCCCCGGGATGACTTCACGACCTCGGGTTCGTCACAGTGATGAGAAAGGGCCAAATCGCAGGCGGTCTCATCCTTGCAAGATGCAAGCTCTGAACCAATGCTGTTTACGCGGACGTTGACGGTCGCAGCGTGGCAATCTGGATCCGGTCATTTCCGGTGTCCGCGACCTCCACTCGACCACCGGGTCCGACCGAGATGGCCATCGGCATGACAAACTCACCAGGTGCCGTACCGGCCCGGCCTCCCCACGACTCCCACGTCCTCGCATTCGCATTCGCATTCGCATTCGCATTCCGGATGACGATACGGTGGTTCCCACTGTCAGCGATCAGCGTCCGTCCCATGGGATCTACCGCGATACCCGCAGGCATCCGGTAGTTCCCAATCCGCAGCGGATCATCGAGGACTGGCACGGGCCAGACATCCCACCCCGTCGACCTGTTCAACGGACGAGCGAGCGGGGCATGCGACTGGACCCGGTTGTTTCCTGTGTCGGCAACGACAATCCTGCCGTCTCTACCCACCGCAACCCCACGGGGTGATGCAAACTCACCCACACTAGTTCCACGTTTCGGTTCACCCCGGATGGTCCGTCCCCAGACCGCAATCGAACGGCCATCCCGGTCAACCATCTGGATACGATGGTTGCCAGTGTCAGCAACGATCACCTGTCCGGCCTCGTCGGCGGCTGCCTCGCTTGGACGCGCGAACATCCCTGCGCCAGTTCCAGACGTGCGCCCACCCAAGACTGCGATGACCCTGGGAGCTTCGACCCCTGAGAGGTGGACAATGCGGTGGTTCCCGGTGTCCGCTACCAGGACCGTCCCCGTGGGTGAAAACGACACACTGCTGGGGCGACGGAACGACGTACCCGCCGTAGATGTATCCCAAGGAGACGCAGGGGACCCGTCATTCCGGAGAACCCAGATCCGGTCGTCATCGGCGAGTGTCATGAGGGTCACGCCACGAAGGTCGACCGCAATCCCGGTTGGGGTCATGAACCCGCCGGACGACGACGATGTGCGGCGTACAGGCACGCTCCAGTCGGAAACAGACGAAACAGCCTGTCCCGCAGGAGCCGGATCCGCTGAACCGGACACCGCATCTGCGCGCGAAGCGCCGGTGGGTTCACTATCGGTGATGCCTCCGGCGACAATGACTGCCGGCATCGCGAGACCGGTCATCGCCAACCCCGCAGCGAAACCCACCAGTCCCCGCCGGCCTGCAAGTAGTGTTCTCAACGTGTCCACCCATTGCACCGATGGACCCCAGCCCATCTCGAACGCTTCCCTTAATCGTGCGCCACAGACGCCGAAATCGGGTTCATTCCGTGTAAACGTCTTGTTAAAGAATTGCGGACGGCATCGGCGTGGGTTGCTACCGGACTGACACGTATCCGCCCGGACTGCGGGGAACGTCGTCTATTTCGTCGTTGAAAATCCGTAGAAAATCCGGTGTCACAACGCGCCATTCTCCGTACCTTCAATAGATATGATGCTTTTGGAAATGGTTCGCGCCCAACGATGCAGGCACACCCCCGCACGGAGTCAGACAAACGATGTACCGGCGAGCGCTAGACGTTGCCATGCACGCTGCATCGAAGGCGGCAGCGCAGATCATCTCCAAAACGCTGTCACCTGGGTTCGCCGCTCGAGGCACAACCGGCGACGGTGGGATCCCGGCACTTGACACCGGGTCTGATGCTGCGATCCGGAAATGCCTTTCCGGTGCCTTTCCGGCGTGGGCCATTCTCGGGTCGACCGAGGCGTCCGGGGCCGAATTGGTCTCTCCACTTGAAGCGCATGAGCAACACGTTTGGATCATCGAACCCGTTCACGGCGGGGTGGGCGGGTCCGACCGGGTGACCGAACATTCCATCTCCATCGCCCTGTTACGCAATGGGGCGCCGGTGCTGGGTGTCGTCCACGCAGTCTTCACACCACACGGTGAAGCCGATTGTTTCGCGTGGGCGGAAGGTTGCGGCGAGGTGACCCGGAATGGTGCACCGGCACCACGAGCTGCGTGGCCCGACACGATCGATGCATCGACAGTCGTGGCTGTGCCAACTTCCAGTGAAGTCAACGCGCACGCAACGCTCAAGTGCGTCGCACCCGGTCGCTTTCTCGCAGTAGACAATCTGGCGTATCGACTTGCCCTCGCCGCAGTTGGTGACGCTGATGCTTCGGTTTCCTATCCGACCAATCCGCGATCTGGAGAGCCAGTTGAGGCCGGCAGTGCCCACGCATCCTGGGAGTACTGCGCCGGACACGCACTCCTGAGCGGTGCCGGCGGAACGCTTGTCGATCAGGACGGGACCGAAATCTCGTACTCTGCCGACGGCACCAGTTCCCGGCCAGTGCACGGTGCCTTTGCGGGGTCCGCAGAGGTTGTACACACGCTGGCCAAGCGCGCTTGGCAGGCGATTTCAGCGCCTCGGACTGCGGACGATGCCCCGCTCACGCAGTTCCTGCCCTTGAAGACATCCGCGGCGCACCGCGTTGCCGATCGGGGCGCCCTCTCTCGTGCCCAAGGGTGCCTCCTTGGTCAATTCGCCGGCGACGCCCTAGGCTCATTGGTCGAGTTCAAATCTGCCCACGAGATTTCCCAGAGGTATCCCGATGGTGGACCGTTCCACTTGATTGATGGGGGGCACTTCGACACGATTGCCGGTCAACCGACAGACGACTCCGAGATGGCCCTCATGCTCGCACGGACACTCATCGACCGTGGCGCCTGGGATCCGGAGGCCGTTGGGGCCGCGTACGCGCGGTGGTGCCATGGATGGCTTTTTGAAGACGGCCTTCGGCAGGACGCCTATCCGCATCGGGCAACACCGTTCGACATCGGAAACACGACCTTGGTGGCATTGGGTCCGGTCACGCGACGCGACATGGAAGCCGGTGTGGTGGTGGATACGCTTGCCCGTACGGCATTGAAGACGACGCAAGCGAACGGTGCATTGATGCGCGTTGCCCCCCTGGGGATCTGGGGCGCATACCGGGCGGTCGGGGACGTTGCCGAAGCAGCCCGGGCCGATGCATCGCTGACCCACCCGAACCGCGTGTGCATCGCGGCGTCGGCAACGTTCGCGGTGGCCATTGCCCACGCAGTCCGGGTACACACCAGCCCGCGTGACTTGTGGGATGTCGCCAGGAACCACGCCCGATACGTCGAGCACTGTACGGCAGTTGCCGATGCCATCGACGCAGCTGACGTCGGACCGCCCGAGGACTTCCAGACGAACATGGGGTGGGTACTTATTGCAATCCGCAATGCCTTCCATCGCCTGCTCTACTCCCCTACCTTGGGGGAAGGGGTCATCGGAACCGTGCGGGCCGGAGGCGATACCGACACCACCGCGGCGATTGCCGGTGCCCTGCTCGGTGCGGCCCACGGGCGTGACGCCGTGCCGGCCCAATGGCGTCGAATGGTCCTGAGTTGCAGACCTGCGATGTTGCCGGAATCCCCTGGACCCACCCAACGCATCAGGAAGCCACGGCCAGCGGCGTTCTGGCCTGCCGACGCGTTCGCAGTCGCCGAACGGTTGCTGTCGGTCTAGCCACGCCGCCACGCCCAACCCTCACACCGGGCACGCATGCGGCGTCCTACGCAGTGCGGGTTCCTCGCATCACGACCCGCGTTTCGGGCTCACGTTGCCAAACCATCGTCGCACTACGGGCCTAGGAGTGGGATACATGCAGCAGTTGCGGGAATCGATCGTCACCAGACTGCGCGCGAGGGGCACCGATATTTACGAAGTCGGGGGTGGGGTGGCGTTCAATGACCTCGCGACCAACGTGCCGTTGTGCATTTCGATCCGGATCAGCGATTCGAGCGCGATTGCCGGGCAACCGCTTCTGACCATATCTGCAACGACACCTCGTGCCGCAGGGGACGATCGACCCGCGAGTTTGAGTCAGGTGCGTCGTGACGGGGAAGCGCCTCGCGGGCCAGCTGATCCACCAATAGGGTTCTCCGGTCCGACGCCGTGGCCAACCGCCCGCCAGCGCGAGGTCAAGGTGCTGTTGAACATGATCAACGCCACGAGGCTGCGGACTGGTGCCCTTTCACTCTCGTCTCTCGGGAACGTGATCCGATTTGACTGGACCGTCCCGGTGGCACCGTCGGGAGATCTGGCAATCGTCGATTGCCTGATTGAAATTGCCCAGTCGGTCGTCAATGGGTTCCTGCCGGTGATCGAGGGGGTCGTCGTGGAAGGGTTCTCGGCGGAAACCGCATTGCGCCGTCGGGCACCGAATGCGTCCTTCCCTGCCATCCTCGATGACGCGTGACGTGCACAACTCGATGACCGGGTAGCCACTGGTCCTGGTCATGCAATCATGTGCGTGACCATGGGAAACACAGGCGAAACCGCGGGCACGGTGGAGTTCATCCGGTGGGCTCGAGCGTGGCCCAATCCGTCCTCACTGCGGTTGCCGGACGGAGACATATTTCCGGAAGCACTCCAACGCCTCGTGACCGATCTGGCTTCGGCAATCGGAGAACTCCTTCGTGCGGGGGACACAGGTACGACAGATCTGACCCGAGTTGAGCTATGCCGTGAGGCACTCTTGACCGCGCTCCAGG
Organism: Chloroflexota bacterium; assembly: GCA_947446285.1. Taxonomy (GTDB): domain Bacteria; phylum Chloroflexota; class UBA11872; order UBA12225; family UBA12225; genus UBA12225. The sequence goes on along the minus strand of CANFGH010000015.1, from coordinate 35,275 downwards.
CCGAAGCAATCGCCTGCCAGACCCGATTCTCAGCATCCAGTGACCTTGGGGACATTACCCTCAAAATTGTGTACCGGCAGGCCACACTCGATGCGACGGTTCCCCTAACCAGTGAATTCGCCGACCGCCAGGTGGACCTCGCGCTCGATCTCCGTGCAAGGCACGCGATTGATTCGAGTGACAAGGCAGCACTCGACCGCGCCGTCGCAATGGGCACCGCCGCACAGGAGTTCCTCACTCCACCAGAACGCGGTGAAAGCAAACCGGCACGCGGGTCTCACGATTGGTTCGCATCCTTCCGGGCTACCGAGGCACTGGCTGACCTGCTGGGCGAGCGCTTTGAAGAGCGAAGTGACCACGTGGATCTCGACCGTGCAATCGAAGTCGCTACCCTCGCGCACAATCTGGCGTCCGGCGATCGCCAAGCGACGGCGACGGCAGACAACCGTTTGGCACTCCTGCTCCGTCTCAGGCACGACAACCGGGGCGACCACGCCGACCTCGATCTGGCGATCACGCATGCTGAAGCATCCGTTTCGGGCACTGACCCAGCGGACCCGCACTACCCGGTGCGCTTGGGAAACCTTGGACTGCGACTGGCGACACGGTTCAATCTTTCTGGACACGCTGCCGATCTTGACCGGTCGATCGTTCTCGCGCGGACAGGTCTATCCATTGGAGGGGTGTCGCCTCACGAGCGTCGCCGTCTGCTTGGCAACCTCGCGATCCGTCTCCGGACCCGCCACAACCAAGGGGCGGACCCAGCGGACCTCGATGTGTCGATCGAGTTCGAAGAGGAGGCGATGACCCTGGCCCCGCCGGGTGCCACGCAACCGCTCTGGCTCCTGAACAACCTCGGGATCAGCTTGAGCACCCGCTATGCGAACCGGGGAGATCCGGCCGACCTGGACCGATCGATCTTGCTTGCCGAAGAGGCTCTGGCCCTTTCTCCCTTGGGGAACGCCGACCGACCATCGCGTCTGAACAATCTCAGTCTCGTCATCAGCACCCGGTACGAACATCGCGGCGATCCGGCGGACCTTGACCGGTCGATAGACCTATCGGCCCAAGCGGTATCCGAGTCCCCGGACGGAAGCCCCTTCCTCGCGATGAGGCAGCACAACCACGGGACCCATCTGGCTATCCGCTACGACCGCCAGGGCAACCCGAGAGACCTCGACCAAGCAATCGACCTCGCCAGGGCATCGGTTTCCGGTACGTTGCCAGATAGTCCAGAACGACCAGCTAGGGTGGCAAACCTCGCGCAGCGCCTCGGGGCGCGCTTCTCCGGGCGCGGCCGACCTGAAGACCTCGACGAGACCATCGCCTACGCGCAAGAAGCGTTCGCCGCCACCCCGGAGGCCGGACTGGAACGGTCGGCGCGCGTCGGCAATCTCGCCATTGCACTCAGTCAACGATGGCGACGGGATGGCGCCTTGGCTGACCGGTCAGACCTTGACCGTGCGATCTCCCTGACCGAGACGTCTCTCGCGCTCATGGAGACCGGGAATCCTGAGCGGGCCACGCGCCTTGCCGCGTTGTCGGGTTTCCTGCGGTGGAGGCATGACCAAGGATCGGTTCCTGCCGATCTGCAAGCGGCGCTTCGCGTGGCCGAGGAAGCGGTCGCCGGAACCGCCGATGGACACCCCAACCGCGCGTCCCGCCTGGCCGGCCTCGCAAGCTTGCTGGAGGTCCGGGGAACGCCGGCAGACCAGATCCGGTCGATCGCCCTCCACCGCGACGCCTGGGCACTCGTGACTGGAACGGCGGGCTTTGCCGGATTTGCGGTCGTCGGGATCGGAAACGCGCTCGCATCCGCCCTCAGGAGTCGGGACTACAACCTCGATGCGCCCAGTCTCACCTTGGGTTCGGAGCAAGCAGTCAGCCCCACGGCCCAAGGGGATGCGGATCGGCTTGGCAACGAACGCCTCACGGTGCTGTCGGTCACGTTGGATGCGCTAGACGCCTACCTTGCCCGTCTGCCCCTCGATGCCGAAGCTGATGCACTCTTCGCGGTTGGAACATTCGGTCACCTGTACGGATGGCTCATCGAGGAGACGGCGAACCTCGCCCAAGCGACGATCAATGCGGGATTGCCAGCCAATGATCTCCTCCGCGCGACATTCACGGCAATCGAGCGCAGCAAGGGACGGAGGCTCGCCTCGCGACTCCAGACGGGGAACCTGCAACCGACAGCCGAGACGCAGCCGCTCGTCGATGCCCTCGAACGCCTCAAACCCGAACTGGACCGCCTCGAAACGATCCTGTTCAGTGGCGGTGCCGCCTCGCCGTTGCTCGGGACGCAGATCAGCCCCCGGGATGGGGAACCTGACGTTCCAACGACCACGCCAGTTGCCTTCCTCGGATGGCTGCAAGAGCGCAAGCGGGCCTCTCCGGAAGGAACTCGTTTCACCGGGCCGCGGGGAACGGGTACCGCGGGGCACGGAAACTTGGCCGAAGCAGACGTTGCCCGGCTTGTGGCCCGGCACCGGTCACTCAGGGCCGAATTTGCGGAGTTGCTTCACCAAATCGAACGATCGGACCCAAACTACGCAACGGCGCGTGGGTACGCCGCCCCCCGACCGATTTCCGAAGTCGCGGTTGCGTTGCCCGCAAACGGGTCGCTCGTCATGTTCGCACCCCTTGAGACCCGCACCGTCGTCATGGTGCTCTCCACGCGGAACCGCATATCCGCGGAACTCGAAACCGGTGGCAACGCAGGGGTTCCCAGGGTGTACGCGTCCGGGACGAGCGGAATTCCGGCATCCAACTCAATGCCTTTTGCCGCCATCCGTGACGACGAACCCAACCTTTCGATCGCCTCCGTCGACATCTCGGATGCCCAATGGGCGTCGATCACCGACCAGGCCCTCACCAGCGCTGTCGACATTGGCGGGACGGATGCCACCGGTCTCGCACAACTCAACCGCGACCTCGAACGGGCATTGCGGGGCATAGCTGATCGCGTTATTCCGGTCCTCGCCCCGCTCCTGGAAGCAGCGACCGAACGGCAGGAAATGCTGGCCTCAGACCGTGCAGCCACGTCCCCTCATCTGGTGCTTGTGCCCACCGGAGCGATGCATCGCCTGCCACTGCACGCCTTGCCATGGGCGCCACGGGGGATCGCCCGGTGGGACCGCGATACCAGGCTGACTGACCGGTATGCCGTCACCTACGCCAACATGGCCGACGTCCTTCCACTCGTCGCGTATCGACCAGTCGCGCCTGACGGGATCGCCTCATTGGCACCTGGTCTTGGCTTGCGCGCAGGCGACGAGGCACCCCACGCAACCGTGGCGCTGGCAGCAGCCCTCGCGCGAGCCGCGGGTGAGAGGTTGAACCCCGGCGAAACGACGGCGACGATGGCCGACGGCGGTCCCTCCGGGAAGGTGACCCTGCGCTTGCGGGAACGCGCCTCGCGCGACGCAATCCTTGGCCAGGCATGCCTTGCCGGCAAGCGGTTCGGTTTTGTCGCGACCCACGGGCGCGCTGGTGGACTGATCGACTCAGGCTTGCTGGTCCATTCGGGGAGATCGATGCCAGACCGGCCAATGACCCCACTCCAAGATGTACTGACTGCCGATGTCCAGCATGAAACATATCGGGGCGACGACGCGGAAGGCACATGGGTGACTTCCGCCGAACTGCTCGCCCGGTTGGACCTAAGCGGGGTGGATCACCTGCAATTGCTGGCATGCAGCACGCACGCGGATGATCCGGCGCCGGGCGACCACCTTTCGGGGCTGCTTACGGCCCTGCTCATCCGAGGGACACGAAGCGTTGGCGGCACCCTCTGGCCGGTTGACGAAGTGGCAGCCGTCCTAGTGGGATGGCACATGGGAAATGCCGTGATCGGTGGTGAGACGAACAAGGCGGATGCACTTCGCCACGCTACCCGATGGTTGCGGACGGCGACCCCCGCGGCGGTCGCCCAGGTGCTTGTTCACTTGGCAACGGCACTTGCGGACGTCCTTCCCTTCACCGATCCGGCCCACGAAGCGATCCAGGCGCTTGCATCCCGCTTTGTCTCATTGGATGTAGGTGACACGACCAGGCCGTTTGCGGAACTCGCGCATTGGGCTCCCTACGTGATCCACGGTGCGCCATTCGTTGGCAGTGCAGGCCGTATCTGAACGTCAACAAGCTAGCCCCAGAAATCGAGACTGTGGCTTTGGGCGCAGAATGTCCGCCGACCGGAAAGACTGGTGAATGCACTGCGCCTCACACCATGCATCCATGTGACGTTCATGTAATTGGATGAGCGTCAGAACCGATCACGTCCGATTGTTGACAACGCAGTACGAGCGTCTTCGCCGAGGTGGGGAGGCGTGTGCGTCCAACCGTGATGAGCGGACCCCACGATGCGCGGCTCGCGGTGTCGACGTCACTGCGTCCGCGCCGCGCTCATCACGCGGTGGACCTGGTCACCTCGGGATGGGCACCGATTGGAACCATGCAGTACCTCATGGAGCGGGCGTCGGTTCCGTGAATACCGGGCCGGTCCAAGGGGCCTCATCGACCACCGGAGTTCCCGGCTCCATCCCAGGCTGGCGAATCACCTCGGGCGTGCCAAGCACCGCAAATCCCCGTGCTACGCTGTCGGGGCTTGATCGAGTTCATTCGTGTCGGCATCAGGAAGAGCCAGTGGCAACCATTCGAAGCCTTTATGCCGTCTCAGGGGCGCACTCAGCCCAGGCGGGTGACCAGTCAGCGCAAGCAACGGCGTCCGCAGGCAGCACCCTTCCATCCATGGAGTGGGACTGGTTCGCCTCGGAGAGGGTTGCACTCTCGGTTGCCGGCTTTTCAGCCGACGCGCTTGATGACGTCCACACCATGGTGATCCACCTTCGCGAAAAGGTTCCCGGATCTTCAGTGCACAGATCGGCACTGGCGCGTGGGGTCGCAAGCGCCGATCTCTGGCACGACACGGGCTTCATCTCGGGCGTCCGCGCGATCGCCGCCAACAAGTTGACCGACATTCGACGGGCTCGGACAAGGCGGAGACACCCCCGGTTCCGCCGCCCGAACGGGCCGAGCGTCGGACCGGAAGGCTGGCGTCGCTACCCCCCGTACTTCCTGATCGTGTCGGCTGACGCCGCCGGCGACGGGGAAACGTCGGCGACGACCGCACCGGAGTTCCCGGACACGGATCGGGGGACCCCTTCCGACGAGGTTGAGCAGGCGGAATCTGAGCAGCATGCACGCCAGGTCGTTGGCGCGACATTGCGTGGGTTGCGTCCATCGGATGTTGAGACGCTCGACTTCGCCCTCCTGCAGTACACACCACTCGTCCATGGAAACCGTGTCGATGAAGCCCTCGCCGCACACCTGTCACGAAAGGGACCGCGCACTATCACGCGTGACGCCGCCCGGCGCCGGTTGACTGACGCGCGCATTCGCCTTGAAGACGCCATCGTCGGCCAACATCGCGAGGTGCTACTCGGGACCTTGCGGCAAATGACTACCCAGGAGACCGGGTATCACCTTCGTTCGGCGCTTCTGGCGTACCTTGCGATGGTCGGAACCCGTCCACGAGCGGTCGTCGTCGACGCCATGTTTCAGACCCTCCGCGCAACTGTTGACCCAAGCGGACGGGCGTGGCCCAATCGCCCGGCCCTTGTCAGCGCGGTTGCAACCGGGCTTCGCCAACTCTACGACCGGCATCAAGCGATTTGGGGTGAGCCATTCTTTGCGCACACGGGGGAATTGCGCCCCTCCCGCGGAGTTCCGAAGTGATGCGCGGTGGTGATCGTCACGGTTATCGGTGGGTCCAGGATGATCCGCCCGGCGGGGCATTGCAGGGTTGGAACGATGACCTGCTCGCAGATCCGTTGTGGGGTCAGGACGCCGGGACGGACTTGGTCGCACTCGCCGAAGCGACAAGTTTCTGGCCCCTTGCCTATGACTGGGACGGTGCCAGCAACGACCCACGCCTGCATGTGCGTCGCCTGTCGATACTGCTTGCTCACCGGACGACGCGGGCATCATCCAATGGGGTGCGTCGGCTCGGCGAATATGTCGCCGGGATACGACGCGGTTCCGATCGGACGTTGATGAGTGTCGCTTCCGACGCTGGCATCGACCCGGTTGCCCTCAGCCTTCTGGAAAACGGTGCGTTGCACACCGACGAAATGACACCGGCCCTGGTTGAGCGCCTGGCCTGGTCGATGCGGACAACCACCGATCACCTTTGGTCGGTCGCGCGCGCCGCAATGGCTAGTTCGACAAGTGACGCTGGTTCTCCGGCCCAGCGCGTCCAAACCCAACACAACCTCGGTGCCGGCAGGTCAGTCCCGGCAGTTCCTACTGCGCCCAGGCCGGTCAACGCGGATAGCACAGCCGACCCGGACCTTGGAAACCTGCTCGCGGTCCTCTCAATCGCTCGGGGACGACCGGAGCTCCCGCTGGCAATGCTGGGATGGGCCGGATCAACGATCAATCCAAACGGCAACTGGTCACAAGGAGCCGGACCCGGTCCCAGCGGTCAAAATGCCAGCCTGTCCACGAGCGTGCTGGCCCACGTCCTTGCCTGTTCACCTTGTACGGTGTCCATGCCAGACGGGAGTGTGCTGCACCTGGCGCCAACGATCAGGCCGGACGGTGATCGGCGAGCTGGGTACGCCGCGGTGATGATTGGTGTGCGCGACAATGCTGCGCACCCGGTTGCCGACCTCGAAGTCCGACTTGCCCTGCGGGGTGACACGCTGCCAGGAAGCGACCCGTCAGGCGCGACGAATGCCAGCGGTATTGCGCGCGTGCAAGATGTCTGGCTTCCTGACCTCATCCAGGCGGCGCGCGATGGTCTTCGACTGCCAATTAGCGTTGTTCCGTCGCGTCCAAGTTCCGCAAGGTGGTCGCCTCCCCAGTGAGACTAGGCCGACCACCCATTTAGTAGAAATGGCGTTACGGAACCTTCGTAGGTGCTGCAGTCGCCACGGGCGGGGCTGACCCAGACGGTCGCGATGGAGGTGAAGGTGCCCCGCACGTTGGCACGAGGAAAGACGCCAGTAACCAGACTGCACAGACCCTGACCCACATCCCGACCCTGCTGCCAGTGATTGCAATGCGCTTCGGTTCCACTGCACTGCCCTCCATGCGATCAGCCAGACCTGACATCTGATCGGTCTCTAACCATCGCAAACCACATCGTCCCACACTCAGGGACGGACCAATGTCCGACCCAGACCAACCGTTGGTCCAGACCTGCATTGGCCGTCCGGAAGCCCTGGCACGCACGTCAGGGTGACACAACCGTAATTGCACTGCGGTCATTTCCCAAGTATGGTCAAGTGAGGCCGCCGTCCCATAGCAGGACGCACGTGGCCCCGGGGGAACAAATGGACCGAACCATCATCAACTTGGCTGCATCTCGCCTGACCCGTCGCGCCGCGATTGCCGCCTCAGCGTTTGGGGGACTGATCGTCGCAGCGTGCGGAGGCGACGCCGCTCCAGCGGCAGCACCCACGGCAGCAAAGCCCGCAGCACCAGCGGCAGCGGCACCGACATCCGCACCGGCGGCAGCCGCGCCAACCACCGCCGCACCCGCGCCGACGGCATCGAAGGCACCCGTGAAATTGCGGGTGATCGAGCGCACTCCGTCTGAAGAAGAGATCATGGGGCTGCGCATCCCCATCTTCATGAAGGCGAACCCGTCAATCACGGTCGATGTCGAACTGGTTCCATCGGCCGAACTGATCACCAAGCTGCAGACCATGGCAGCCAGCGACACCTTGCCTGACAACGGTCACTCGTACCTTGGTAACCAGAGTTACCACAACTTCGCTCTCGGCAAGGCATTCATCGATATCGAGAGTTACATCGCCCGGGACAAGATTGACCTCAAGCAGTGGTTCCCTGCCCTGGTGGAACTGATGCGCATCGACGGAAAGTTGCATGGGCTGCCCTACAAGGGCCAAGTGCTTGGTGCCGGGTTCTACTACAACATCGACCTCTTCGAGAAGGGTGGCGTCGCGGTCCCGACCGACGCCTGGACCACCGACGACCTCTTGAAGGCCGCGCAACGGCTGACCGTACGTCAGGGAAATGACACGTCGCAGTTCGGTTATTCCATCCAGACGTGGGGTGGCGAGAACCTCACCGCACACCTTCGCGCTTTTGGCGCTGACCCTTATTCCGATGGAGGGAAGAAGTCCACCCTCGATTCGCCGGCCGCCCTCGAGGCATTCCAGTGGTACGAGAACCTGTTCCAACGAGAACGGGTGATGGCACCGTTGGCCGATACACCGGCAATGTTTGTCGATGGCAAAATCGCGATGGTCGGACGAGCCTACTTCAATTTCAAGACCGACCCGATCCTCGCCAAGGTCGGCGACAAGTTCAAGTGGGATGGCGCGATGATGCCGAAGAATGCCAAGACCGGAAAGCGGGGAGGCATGTTTGCGGGCGATGGGAATTCGATTACCCGCAACAGCAAGGCTCCGGACGCGGCCTGGGAACTGCTCAAGTTCATGACCGACAAGGAGTTTGGTGTAGGACTTGCCCTGCAATCGAAGGGTTCAACCACACCGGGAGGCCGTCCGGACGTGTACGGCGACGAACGGATCCTGAACCATCCGCGCCTACCCAAGCAGACCCAGAAAGCACAGTTGGCGTCCGTCACCGAAATCAATGAGCCCGCGTCATTGCCATACAACTTCCGCGCACCTGACGTGGAGACCACACGGGATCCTGAAATCACCAAGATCACCACGGGCGATGCCAAGGCGGAGATCGGCTTCCTCAAGGACCTGAATGCCCGCATCCAGGTCATCCTCGACAAGCCGCGTCCGTAACCAATCGCGCCCCAAGCCCAGCGCCCCACCAGTTGCATGGTGGGGCGCCTCTCGTTCATGACCAGATCCAACGTGTTTCCGGAACCGGAGAACCGATCACGATGCGAATCACCAAGGTTGAGACGATCCGGCATCCCGCGTTCCCGCGCTTCACATGGCTGCACGTGCATACCACCGATGGTCATACCGGCCTCGGCGAGGTTGGACACTTTTCGACGGCTGCCGAGGCGGTCATCCACGACCTGGCTCCACGGTTCCTGATTGGTGAGGATGCGACCCGGATCGACCATCTCTGGACGAAGATCCACGATCATCTGGCGATTTTCACCATGGGTGGGTCGGAGATGCGGGCACTTGGCGCCATCGACGTGGCGCTCTGGGACCTCGCGGGCAAACGGCTCGGCGTTCCCATTTACGAACTGCTAGGCGGAGCGAGCCGGGACACGATTCCCGTCTACAACACGTGCATCGGCTCCGACCCGATCCCAGACAACCGGCGGTTCCTCGAGGATGCCGGATCCCTCGCCGCCGAACTCGTCGACGAGGGCTTCGGATGCATGAAGATCTGGCCGTTCGATGCGTTTGCAGGTCCATCGCACGGGCAGATGCTGTCGGATCGCGATCTCGATGCCGGTCTTGCACCCGTGCGCGCAATCAGGGACCGGGTCGGCGATTCCATTGGCATCGCAATCGAGCTGCACGGGTTCTGGAACCTCCCCTGCGCCCTTCGGATCGCCGATGCACTCAGGCCGTACCGGGTCCAATGGATCGAAGAGGCATTGTCACCCGAAAGCCTCGGCGCACAGGTTGCCTTCGCGAAGGCGTGCCATGCTCCCGTCGTCTCGGGAGAGCGTCTCGTCACCCGGTTTGCGTTCCGAGGATTGCTAGAGGCCGGTGGTGCGACGATCGTGAACCCGGATCTCACCTGGACTGGCGGACTGGGTGAACTGAAGCGGATTGCGACGATGGCCGAGGCATTCCGCATTCCGGTCAAGCCTCACAACGAAGGCGGGCCGGTCCACCACGTGGCGGCGATGCACGTCGCGGCAAATGTGCCTTCGCTCTACCTGCTTGAGATGATCCGTCACAACACCCGCCACCTCTTCCCGCAGATCGTGGACGAACTGCCGGCACTCGTGCGGGTGCCGGGGGCCGATGGGCGCTCCGAGGCACGATTGGCGCTGCCCGCTGGTCCGGGATTGGGCATTTCACTTTCCGGACGGATCACCGACGACCCATTGGTGACACGAAGGGTGTCAATGTGACGTCAAACTGCCCAGCAGGCGGTCTACTTGTTTCTCTCACAAGGTTGTTGACAGGGAAGCGAGGCGGGAGAGGGGGGTGATGCCCTTGATTCCGACGTGCGGTCGGTCGTGGTTGTGGTACCGCACGAAGGCGTCCACTGCCCGTTGACGCTCGTCCTCGCTCGCCAGCGGGTGGAGGTGCAGGCATTCGCGCAGGACGGTCTGGAACCAGCGCTCGACCTTCCTGTTCGTCTGGGGCCATTCCGGCCGGGTCCGGTGGACTTGCACCCAAAGAGTGGTACAACCCGCACCGTCGCTACGCAAGCCTTGGCTACCTCAGCCCCGTCGCCTTCGAAGCGTCCCAACCGTCTGCCCCGTCCGCTCCCAAACCCATGACTGTCCGATAAATGGGTGCAAGTCCAGAACACAGGACCTGCCCCCCATGCCCCGTCGCCAGGATCCGTGCCGTTCGGTTCAGCGCCGGCCCGTAGTAGTCGCCCTCTTGAGCCTGTGCCGGCCCGGTATGCAGCCCCATCCGCACCCGCACCGGCCGCACCACCCCACAGCCCCAGTCCTCCTCCGCCAGCGCGAACTGCGCATCGATCGCGGTCGCCAATGCATCATCCGCGGTTCCGAACGCAAGGCAGTACGCGTCCCCGATCGTCTTGAAGACAGAGCCGGAGTTCTGCGCCGTTGCCTCGTCAAGGATCGCGTTGTGCCGCGCCAGCCGCCGCGCCAGCCCCGACTGCCCACGCCCGGACTGGTTCTCCTCGCACGCCCGCGCGCTCCCCTCGATGTCCGTGAACAGGAATGTCACCGTCCCGCTTGGGATTGACATAACTGATGTCACGCCGTTCGCTCCTTGGGGTCCGCTTTGGGGCGAGAGTGGTCAGATCCGGTTTTTACGGGACAAGGAGGTACGCAAGCCAACCAACTCATCGCATGGTACCCGCGTGCCCGGGGTGGCGGTCCGTGACGCGGTTGTCGGTGACGACCGCGCGAAACCACGCGTCGGCAATGAAAATCGCGAAGGATTGCGGGGGATTGACCGAACGAATGTATGCTGGCAGATCACAGGAGACATGCATGAGCGATGAGATTGCCGCGTGGGGCCGACGGATACACGGGCCAACCCTCCCGGGAACGGGCATCCGGTGCGCACGCGTGTCTGCGCTGACTGACGCCGAGATGAACGAAGTGGTGACCACGATTGCCACGGCGCGTGCCGGCAGGCGGACCGCATTCCTTCCGGAGCACCTCCGTACCCGCCACTGGGAATCGGCCATGATGGCGATGCTGTCCATCAACGCCAGGCTCGGGTGGCCGTCAGCCGGGTGGAAGATTGGTGCGGCGAGCTTGGAAGTCCAGCGTGCCGAAGGGATGCCGGGTGCCAGTCCCGGCCAACTCGCCCGCAGCGGCGTCCACCCCAGTCCAGCGCACGTCCCGGCCCACCTGTTCATCAATTACCGGTGCGCGGAGTCGGAGTTCGCGTTCCGGATGGCGCACGCTTTGCCCGCACGCAGCACGCCATTCAGTGAGGATGAACTCGCGGAAGCGGTTGGGTCACTCCATCCCGCATTGGAGATTGGCGACACCGTCTTCGAGGACTGGTACGGTGCAAGTGGCTATTTCGGGGCTGCCCTCGATAATAATGGAGCAGCCTCTTTTGTCCCCGGCGATCCGGTCACCGACTGGAGGCACCTCGACCTCGCGTCGGCGCGGGTCGACCTGTCATTGAATGGCACGTGGCAGAAATCTGGTGTCGGTGCGGCAGCGATGGGCCACCCGCTGACCGCGCTGACGTGGGTGGCGAACTGGTTGCGAGAGCGTGGCATGGGCCTGCAGGCCGGCGAATTCGTCAGCACCGGATCATGCACCGGACACTTCTTCGTCGCACCGGGCGACCGCCTCATTGCCGACTTCGGCCCCCTCGGGAAAGTAGACGCGACCTTCGAGTAACAAGAAATCATCGCACCTCCGAACTTGGCTCTTGGACGTGTCAAGCGGCGGTGAAGGGAACACTCCGTATGGGAACAGTTCACGACATTGCCGCGCAGGGCTTTGCCACGGCCGGCAAAGCGTATGAGACCGGCCGGCCAGAATATCCACCTGATGCGATCAAATGCCTCGTCAATCGCCTTCGCCTCGGCCCGGGGACGCACGTCCTGGACGTCGGAGCGGGAACTGGAAAGATGGCGCGATTGCTGCTGCCGACTGGCGCGCGAGTGACCGGCATCGAACCGGTCCCCGACATGCGCGATGCCTTCATGCGCGCGCTTCCCAGCACGCCCATCCTCGATGGCACCGCTGAGGCCCTCCCCGTGCCCGACGCGTCGGTCGACGCCATCGTCGTCGGAACCGCATTCCACTGGTTCGATGGCCTCGCCGCGTTACGCGAGGCGAGACGTGTCCTCCGGCCGGGAGGGGCTCTCGGACTTGCGTGGAACGTGCGCGATGAGACGGTGCCGTGGGTGGCGGAACTGGTCGCCATGGTGGCGACATACATGCACGGCGACCCACCGCGTTACGCATCGTCAGCGTGGCGCTCTGCTTTCAACTCCCCTGAGGCATCCACATGGTTCGAGCCGCTTGGGGAGGCGACATTTTCGTTTGCACAGGTCATGCCACGTACCGCTGCGATTGCGCGGGTTGCGTCGACCAGTTTCGTCGGAGCACTTGCGGAAGAGACACGCGCTGAAATACTGTCAAGGGCAAATGCGTTGCTTGCCACACACCCTGCTACACGCGACCGCGAGGTGATCGAGTTTCCACACCGGGCCGACGTATTTTGGTGCGACCGGCGGGAATGACCGTCGTTCCTTTAAGCCCGAGCGACTTGAAAGTCTGTACGGCTTTGGCGTCGATCTTGCCCCGTCTGGATCCGTCAGGTCGCACCGGTAATCACCGCCGGGGACTCCTCCACGGAGGACGGCGATCTCTACCCTCCCCCATCGCAACCGCAGCCATCAGCAGGGTTGAACAGGCTCCCCACTCCCGCCCGCGAATTCTATGGCGACCAGAAACTGCTCGGATCAGGGTGGGGAGGCGGTGGCCGAGAGGCACCTTGGTCCGCGGGTATCCGTGCCCGCCAGTACCCCATTGGTTCAAGCCATAGTCCCAACCGAGACATCCTCCGTCAGTCTTCTCCCAATCCTACCTATCCAGGGGAATGCTTCCGCATCGGGTGTGCGACGAGGCACTGACCAGGAAGATGCGAGCAAGGATGCCCGCGGACCAGGAAGGACCCGTCACCACGGACCGTAGAGGCGTCACCCGCTCCCCTTTTCATTCGCAATGGGCATGGAAGAGACCCTAACCTGGCCGGTTGGCCATGGGGAGGCAATCGCGTCGGCCCCCGACCTTATTCCGGCACCACCGAAACTCGTCAACGTGCGGGCGGAATGCCGTAGAGGGCAGCCGGATTGCCGTTGAAGAGTGCCCGGCCGATTTCCACTGCATCCCTCTCCGTCAACAGGCCCTCCCCCATCATCCCGGCCAGGGCGTGCGCGACGTTCTGCCGAGCCATGACGAGATGGCCGAGGATTGAATCGACCCAGTACAAGTCGTCGCCGAAGCCGATGATCTTGTTGACTGGCACCATGCGGATCCATTCGCGGAGGGCACGCACGCACCCTTCCGGCGAGTAGATGTGCATCCAGGATAGGTTCAGGAACACGTTCCCGCACGTCTTGGCAAGAACTGCTGCCTCCGTGAGGTAGGGAAACCCACTGTGGGAAATGTCGAACCGCGCATCACGGTGCGCACGGATGAGCCCAGCCATCGGGGCGAGTGAGGTCCCCTCCAAACTGCCGTAGCTGCCAGCGCGCGGCCCGACATGGAACTGCACCGGTAATCCGGATGCCGTCGCCGCCGAAACCGCGCCGTGGACGAGGACATCCTCGAGAACGCGTCCGTCCGGCGTGTCAAGTCCCGGGTAGTGCCCGTCGCGCAGTTGACGGAAGACCTCCGCCGCACGTGAGGGGTCCGGCGTACCGAAATCCATCGCGCGGTGATAACTCTGCGACAACTTGATCTCGGGCGCACCAGCGGCCTTCCATGCCGCACACCTCGCGTGCATGGTGGCAATCAGGTCATCGACCGAACGAAAGTCTGTCGAATAGTCGGCCTCAAGCGAGGCGAGGTCGTCCCGGCTTCGGAGCATCGTGAAGCGGTTGAGGCGTGGAACCGGCAGGAACAGGTCCCGGTCGATCTCGGCGACCTCCTCCCCGTACGTTCCCGTCATCTGCACGAGACTGATCGCGATATTGGCGCGGTCCCGCAGGATCTCGGCGTAGTGTCCCGGGCGCCGTCCGGCGCGGATTGCATCGGAAATCGGGCCGATTGTCGTGGCATCAAGCCGGTCGAACCCATAGGCCGCGCGCCAACCCTCAAGCAGGCACTGGCTGAACCCGGTAAAGCGGATGCGGTCCCACCACGGCAGGAATCTCGCCCACCGCTCTTCAAGGGGCGCCGGCGGGGAATGTTGCTCGGGAATGGCCAGGTTCCCTTGGTCGCCACTGACAAATAGGAGGTCACGGTCGGACATCCCGGCAGACCGCAGGTCGGCGGCAGGGTAGGGATGTGCGAAATACGACAGCGCGTCGAGGTCTCGTCCCAGACGGTCCGCTTCACTGATGACGTGGGTGTGTCCGTTGATGGTGGGTACCCCACCAAATGTCGCAACAAGATCATTTACTGTTCGAGAATATGTATTCGCAGTTTTTTCCACTGTGATCATCCTTGACATCGGCGCATTGTGCTTGGGAATGAACGCGAGTATATTGGCGCAACCGGTTCGGGGTGGGGTGCCCTGAACCGTGGCACGGGAAGAAGGAAGAACCTATGAGACACACACGCCGCGGGTTCATGGGGGCGGGACTGGTGGGGATAGCCGCTGTCGCATGCGGGGGGAGTGAGGCACCGGCAGCAGCACCGGCAGCAGCGCCGACTACAGCAGCTACCAAGGCACCGGCAGCCGCTGCACCAACTGCTGCACCGGCAGTCCAGCCACCGGTCGCGCCGACGGTTGCACCGATCAAGGCAGCATCCGCGGGGCCGATCTGGATTCTCGACCATCCGCTGCAACTCCCAGTTCGAAAGGCGCTGGAGGGCCGGGTTGCCGAGTTCGAGAAGGCATTCCCCGGCGCAAAGGTCGAATACGAAGGGGTTGTCGAGCCGAACGACAACCAGGAGAAGTTCGCGATCCTGCTCGCGGCGGGCACGATGCCCGACGCCTCGGTGACCCACACCGGGTTCATGCAGCAATGGCCCCACTTCTCGGACCTCAAGCCCTATCTGGCCAAGGACACCAAGATCAAGGCGGACGACTTCTTCCCCACGATCTTCAAGGCGTTTGACGTGCAAGTTGGAACTGGCACCCGCCAGATAGGAATCCCGCGCGAAGTACACGCGACTGTGCTCTATTACGCCAAGAACGCTGTCTCTGCGGCGGGGTTGAAGGAACCGTCTAAGGACTGGACCCATACCGAATTCGTGGACTGGGCGGTGAAACTCTCCGACTGGAAGGACAACCCGCAAGAGGCTAAGTGGGCCGCCCACAATGTCACTGCGCTCAGCGGCGCATCGATGGGCCTCCCGATCTTCTGGGAGTTCGGTGCCGAGTTCTTCAGCCCCGATGGCAAGTCGTGCATCATCGACCAGCAGCCCGCGCGTGATGCCTTCCAGTTTCTGGTGGACCTCGTATCGAAGCACCACATCACCCCGTCACCGGCCGAACTGACTGCGAGTGGCCTGACCGGCAGCCAGCAGGGGATGTTCGGGACCGGACGCTTCCGCAGCTACGCCTCCAACCAGAACACTGCGCCCGTGGGCACCAATACCGTGCAGTTCGACTGGGACCTGCAGTTGCTCCCGCAAGTGCCGGGGAAGAAGCGTGCAACCCGGATGGCCGGCAATGCGTACGGCGTGATCACGACAGGCAAGAACAAGAACCCCGACCTTGCGTGGGAGCTTGTGAAGTACTTCGTCGGCGATGACGGATCGACCGTACAGATGCAGGCCGGCAATTTCATGGCGAACAAGAAGGCAACCGAGAAGTGGCCTGAGACCCGGGCCCCGGCAAAGAACGGCAAGGTCGTCTTCGAGGCCATGGACGGCTACGCCCGACTGGAGCACCGACCCAAGGGATGGGACAAGGCCATGGTGGTGATCAACCGCGAGTGGACCAAGGTGCTCAACGGTGAGCAATCCATCGGCGGAATGATCAGCGTGGCGAAGCCAGAGGCCGAGGCCATTCTCAAAACCGAACAGGGAAGTTGAGCGCCTCTTCAGCCTGGATCTGAGACCTGCCCGCCGCCCTCTCGGGAGTGACGGGCAGATCCCTCGCCAAGGATGGCGGTTGGCGTCCGGATGGGCCACGCGGGCGCAGTTGAACAGTAAGATTCTGGACAATTCATCGCCGCACATATGCTTCCTGACCGGCGACTTCAGGAAATCAATGCCAGAGCCTCCCGGCACTCCGCGATGGCGTGCGCTGCGGTCAGGTCGGCCGGGACATCTGGGAGTGGGATGCCATGCTCCTCGCGCGCCCGGTCGAGAATGGTGGTGATCCTTGCCTCGTCTGGTCCGTACATTGCCTTGAACCAGCTCCGGTTGCGATAGCTTGCAGCTAGTGCGCCGAGCTCGATCGCAGTCTCGGCATCGGCGTTCACGAGAAGCTCCGCCAAGGTGGCGATGACCATGGTCAGAGGCATGAAGAATTGCAGGAGGTCATCATTCAGGCACTGGCCGAGCAGTTCTCTGGCACGCTTTGCCGAACCAGATACTCCCTCCATCGTCGCGAGTCCAGCCAGTGCTTGCACTCGCAACTCATCCATTTTCGATGCGAAGTCACTGGCGAGTGCATCTTGCAAGTATCCTGATGCTATCTGGTTGAGTCCTTCAAGCCTTGCCAGCTGACCCTCACCGAATGGAATGAAAGCGGCAAAGGTCCCTGGTATCGATCCCGAGGCAATGCCTTCGGAAAGGTTTGCCAAGTGCCGATAGGCGGTCGCATAGTCCCCAGTCGCCATGGCGACCTCAGCGCGCCGGTAGCGCGAAGACGCGGTATACCTACCCCAGCCAAGGTCGGCACGAGCGAAGCTTGCGTCGGCCTCGTCCCACTGGCGCCGGTTGAAGTCGATCACCCCGTATTAAACACACGTGTGTGTGGTTATCAAAGTGTCTCCCGATTCCTGCGCCAACCTCGTGGCCAAGTCAAATCGATCTCCCGCTTCGATCTCGGGCAGGTTCAAGATCAGCGTAAGCAATATTGCAGAGCGCAAATGCGCGGGTCACCCCATCATCCGCTTCGGTCGCTGCCTGGGCTGCCGCACGGAACGTCACAATCATTTCGTCACCACCATCACCTCGCATGTCGAGATAGTTCCCCAGTTGAAGCAGCGCGCGACCCTCACCTTTCCGGTCGCGAGTGGTCCGGTAGAACGCAATCGCTTCCTCCAGGATCGGGCGCATCCACACTGGTGGCTTGCCCATGCCGGAAACCGCGCGCACACGCATCGCCTGGGTCCGAGCCGATGCCAAGACATCCGCAGGGATCATCGCCTGAGACGCTGGCGTCCCGGCCCCCCGGGTCACCCACGGGTCCACCATCCCCAGCAGACGGTCGATCACCAATGCACCCTCGTAGTAGTCATGACGCAAGCGCCAATAGGACGCACTTGCCGCGCACAGGCGTAGCCCCAGGGTCACCCGCGCGCCGTCCACAGGCTCTTGTGATGCCCACTCGAGCGCGTGCCGGAGGTTCCCCAGTTCCGCATGTAACCGGTCAAGGACCGCCCCGACTCCCGCGCGCTGTGACCACGCATGCTCGGCCGCGTGAAAGAGATTGGCAATCCATGCCTGGACTTGCACCCATTTATCGGACAGTCATGGGTTTGGGAGCGGACGGGGCCGAAGTAGTCCCCGTCCCGGGTCTCCACGGGTCCGGTATAGAGTGCCAATCGGCGTGACAGCGGGGTTGCCATCCCCATCGACTGCCAGTCCTCGGATTGCAGTCCCAACTGGAGGTCGATTGCCGCTGCCAATGTGACGGGCGAGGGCAGCCGACATCGCCCGTCCCTGCTGCTCCCATGACCTGGTGCTTCCCTCGAGGTCTGTGAACAGGAACGTGACCGTCCCGACCGGGATGATGCTGACGGCGTCTATGTATTTCGTTACACGATCATGCCCTCATTGGGAGGGCAGCGCGTCGGCAACGGGCCAGGAATGGCGGAGGCAAAGGCATACGAACACTTGAAGCGTTACTGGAGAGTTCGGCAATGGAGCGGCAATGCAAGGCATCGCTACCGGGTACTTGAGGCCGCCGGAAATTGCTTCATCGCAACAGGACCCCACCCCCCAGGGCGTTACTGACCGACGTCCGGTGCATCGGGCATCGGGCATTGAGACGTCACCAGAGCCGGTCAACGTGCAACGACGCCCGAAGCGTCGCCTCACGAACCGATCTGGTTACACGGTCGCCCTCATATGAAAAGAAAAGCGCCTACCTCAATGCGTCACGAGGCGCACTCGCGACGCACCGACGGCTCCCATCCCCCCTTAGAGCGTCGCCAGATCGGGCGGGTGGTAGCCCGGCATGGAGTACGCGCCGATATATCCCTCCAGGCTCCAGATCGGGCTCGTCGTCGACTGCCACGGCGTCCCGCACCGCGCAGAGATCACGGCCCAGTCGCCCGGGGTGAGATTGCCGTGGTGGTGGTAGAGGAACCGGCGCAATCCCGCACCCTGGGCAGCCTCGAGCATTCTATCCAGATCATGTGCCGTGAACGGGTCACCGTCGTGCGGTTTCCGGCCGGAGTCGACCCACGGAACCACCCGTTCCGCATCCCCTCCCATTGCGGCGATCGCCCGCGTGGTCTCACGAACCACGACTGTGTCGAAGAAGGCTTGCGGAAATCCACGATCGAAGTCTCGCAACGAATGGACCTCTGGAAGGTCGATCCCGAAGACTGACGTGACGAACTTGAGGGCACCACCCTCACTGAGGCCGGGGTTCCACGCTCGCAACGTCTCGACGAACCTCGCTACCGACCCGTATAGCCCGTCAAAGCCCCGGTGCCAGAAATAGTGCTTCGGGAACATGCGGTCCAGAACCTTGCCAAGGGCCTCGTAGTCATAGCCGGCCATCGACGACCACGCAGCCGAACGCGGACCACATGCGATCGGGATGCTCCGGTTGGAGTTGGCGTTGGCCATCTCCTTGATCTGGGAAAACGTTTCGGTGACCGCAGTCGTCCGGAAGGCGATCCACTCGGCCAAGGCCGGGTCACCACCGAGAAGCCCGAACCCACCCATGAAGCCTCCCGAACGATCTCCCCAGATATCGATTGTCCGATCATCCAACGCATGCAACCGGGCAAACAGGCGGTCCTTGGCGCCGACCATCCGCGCGTAATCGAAACCCATCCGGGCAGCGCCGTCGGCAACGGTCTCCGGCAGGTCGTTGAAGATTGACGACCGCGCGTTCTGGTGGAACGGTGCAATCTCATAGCCCCACTCAGGCCCATCGAAGAGGGCGCCGTCGGCCATCGGGTACGCCTCCATGGCGTCGACGAGGCGGGCCGCATTGACCCTTCGGGTCTGCTCATCGACAAGGATGGGCCCGCGCGATCCGGGACCGACACCATAGTGGGGACAGAACAACCACACCTGCCAACCGCGGGCCTTGGCGGCCTCGATCATGCGGGTAAGGAGTGCACGGCGTTCGCGAAGATCCGTGGGTACCGAGGCAGTATCGCGCCCGTCGGTGTCCGGCCGGCGCCACGTGCCCCGCACATCGGTGGCCGGAAGTTTCCACCACAACGAATCCTGGGTGTTGGCCGGCGGAGGCTCGACACCAAATCGCCGGTACACCGCCGGGTTCGGGTCGAACGTGAAACTCTTGTCCTCGAAGGCAAGGGGACCGATCACCAAGCCGTCGACGCCACCGGATCCCCACGCATCGAAAATGCGTTCGTAATCGGCCATGATCGGTTCGAGATGACGCATCACGTCGATCCACGCCCGCATGCCACCCGTTGAGGCTACCCCCGACCCATCGTCGCCGGTTGCGCGATGCTTCACTTGCTCGCCAGTCACTTCCGTCGGTCCTTCCGCACTCCCGACCGCACGCAAGCCAGTTCCACTGGACGCCGCACGGTGGGTACGCGGACAACATATCCGCGGAACCCCGCCCCCTGCCTCGCTACCTGCATGATTGCTTCGTGCGCTCCGAAGGCACCTCGGGAAAGCGGCATGAAGACAGACCCAGGACAGCCCACGCGACCCCTTCGACCAGCCAGACAGACACGCTTCCCTTTGACGTGCCCAAGGCGGATGCGGATCAGGCGTGAGGGACTGGTGGCATGACCGGGAAATCCATTGCCCGCCAGGCGTCATCGTCCATCCGGTCCGGCGTCCAGGGGGGATCCCAAACCGGGACGACGGTGACATCCTGGACCCCGGGCACTAGCTTGAGGCGGGCCACCGCCGGATTGGCGAGATAGCGGTACATCGGACGGCCCCGATGGGGCATCGTGAAAGCTATCTCGACGCGACCGGACGCCAATCCGTCAGGCATGCGCAGGTCGTAGACGTAGCCCATCCCGTTGAGGTTTGCATCAACGGTATAGAACATGTCGTCATGGACATCACGCAATGCATCCCACATCGACTGCTTCAGCAAGGCGCACGCGGTTTCCTCACCAGCCGTTGCCAGACGACCGGGAGGCACTGACGCTTGCGTGCCGGTCAGGTCATCTGGGAGGGTGGAGACGGAAACCGTTCCGGATTCGTGGGATTGGTGAACGGATACGACGACCGGGTTCCGGAACCGCCTGACCCATTCGCCAATCTTTGACGCCCCCTCACCAGGTGGATACGGCGCGGTCAGGTAGGCATTCCGTTGCACGAGGCGGTCCCCTGCAATCAGTTCCGGGTCGTCGCGCAGTGCCCAACGGCTCCAGAGTTGCCCATGACCGGGATAGTGCAAGGCGGGTGCATCCGCATGACGCATGGCGGGACGTGTTTGTCGTCCTCCGCTGCCGGTGGTGGCAGGCTGGAGGTGGTGTTCGAGCCGCAGCGAAACAAACGCATCCTGGCTATCCCGGTGGAAGAACCCGACACCCCACATCCGGTCGGCATGTTCCGAAGGAACGGCACCCTCATGCGCCACGCCATCCTCGTCGACCCATACCTGATCGGTAAAGGCATAGCCTGAGAAGACCCACTCATCATCCCGGAGGTAGTTCAAACTGAAGTCACGGGTCGCTTCCATGCGCCCGTCCTTGAGGAAATAGGGCACACCCGCGTAGAAGAGATAGCGCACCTCGACGAACATGCGCGACGCAGGAAACATCGGATGAAGAGGACTGTGCGGAAAGCCCCACCGGCGCACAATCGTGACGACAGGACCGCGGATGACCTCCATGTTCGGGCATGCATCCCAGTTGGTCACACGGAATTTCTGGAACCGATCAGCTGCAAGGTAGTCGTGTGCCCAGTCTATGTGCGGTGGTTCGCCGTGGCCTTCACCGCCGGCAAACAACTCCAGGCCATGCCCACGCCGGTATCGAAGCCTCTCAAGCTGACCCATTTGCGCCGAGAGTGACGCGACATGGTGCGCATTCCCGATCTCGAGTGCGGAACCCTCGCCAGTAACCGTCAGATCGGTCACGTCCCTGGGAAGTTCCGCTGCCGGATTGCCAACAAGGATCACGAACGTGACATGTTCGCGCGCGTCCAGATTGACCGGCCAGGTGAGGTGTGCACGCCGGACCGGTTTGGGCCCGCGGGTCCGGGTCTCGCCATAGACCTGACTGACAACCCGGGCCAGCGACGTCCCCGATGCCGATTTGACAATACGGGCGACGCGCAGTTCACGCGCGAGGGAACTCGACATGGGCACGGGTAGGACAACTTCGATGTCCACCGGTTCGTGATCACGCAACAGCCCGACCGGCTCCGCCACCGTGACGGTGCGAAAGTGTGACCAACCGGCTACCCATGCTTGCCACTGGGGAGGAAGTGCCGAGACGGGCGACCAGTCGGCATGAGCGCCCGCGTCGCCGTCGGAAGGAACAGCGGATGCAAAGGCCATCTCCGCCCGCACACCGTCCTTGATCGAATCAGCGAGCGCGAGGGCGACTGCGTGGTCGCCACTGGCGCGGGCACGTGCCAGTGCCTCGACTTTGTCATCGACCGAGTCGATCCGGTCGACATAACGTGTCTCAGGCATTGACGTGTCCGGTCTCTACGTGATTTCCCCGCAGCGCGCAACCGTCCCATGATCTGACTGCGCTTTGCGTCAAGGGATTGGCGCAGCATATCCGCGCACCACCGGCCACTGGCGTGTCACCGGAACCAATCCAGAGAAGTTGTCCCCTTCGGACCAGTCTTGTGAACACCTCGTCTGGATCCCAGGCAAAAAAGAAGCCGGGAGCACCTGCCATAGTGCGCCCGGCCAAGTCGTGCGACGCGGGATGAGGCTCTACGTTCATCACGCGGTCGCAACATAGAAGACGGATGACACTCCCGAAAGTAGCGCGACGCATGGCGAGATGCCCCGTGCGGTTCCGTAAACTCGGCTCGATTGCGGCGTGATCGTGTTCTCTACCGAGTAGCGTCAGGCAGAAGGAAAATCCAGTGCCGGATATACATGCAACCAAGCCGAACATCGTGGTCATCATTGCGGACGATCACGGGCCTTGGGCACTGGGCTGCGCAGGTAACACCGAGATCATGACCCCCAACCTCGACCGGCTTGCGTCGACCGGCACGAGATACACGCACTTCTACTGCGCGTCACCCGTCTGCTCCCCAGCGCGAGCGTCGCTGATCACCGGACGCATCCCATCGCAGCACGGCATCCACGATTGGCTACGGGACGGAAATGGGGGAACCCAACCGGCGACCGGATACCTCGACGGCATCACCGCCTACACGGACATCCTGGCAGCGTATGGGTATGACTGCGCCCTCTCAGGCAAATGGCATCTCGGAGACAGCCCGAGACCACGCCTCGGATTCGGCCACTGGTATGCACATCAATTTGGGGGAGGCCCGTACTACGGCGCACCGATGATCCGTGATGGGGTCCTCCATAAGGAACCCCGCTACCTCACGGATGCCATCACCGAGGACGCGCTGCACTTCCTGGATAGCAGTGCGGCGACCGCCTGCCAGACCAGTGCAACGCCGTTCTACCTGCAGATCGGGTACACCGCGCCGCATAGCCCGTGGATTGACAACCACCCGGCCGAATTCGTCGACCGCTATGCGGACTGCGCGTTCGCGTCGTGCCCGCAGGACGCGGTCCATCCTTGGGCCGGACCGCTGACCACCCAGAACCACGGGAACCGCGACGCCCTCGCCGGGTACTTCGCCGCGGTAACCGCCATGGACGCGGGCATCGGGCGGATCCTCGACCATCTTGAAACCGTTGGCCTGCGCGATGAAACGCTTGTCATCTTCACTAGTGACAACGGGTTCTCGTGCGGCCAACACGGATTCTGGGGGAAGGGGAATGGCACGTTTCCCCTGAACATGTATGAGAACTCAGTGACAGTTCCGACGATCATCAGTCAGCCTGGGCGGGTTGCCTCGGGCCATGTCGACCACCGGCTGCGCAGCCACCTCGACATTTTCCCGACCCTCCTTGACCACGCCGGCCTTCCGGTGCCTGATCGTGACAGCCTGCCGGGTCGAAGTTTCGCAACGACGCTCAGTGGAAGGACGGGAACCGGCCCGGACCTGGTGATTGTCGCGACGGGTGCTCACCCGGAGACGATCCACGACGAATACGGTCCAGTACGGATGGTCCGGACTGATCGCTGGAAGTATGTCCACCGATATGCCTATGGTCCGCACGAACTCTTCGATCTGCAAGAAGATCCGGGTGAGTTGGTCAACCTTGCCTCGGATCCGGGACACGTTTCAACCCGGCGGGAACTCAAGGGTGAGCTTGACGACTGGTTCGTGCGATACGCAGACCCGGCCCGCGACGGCATACGGGAACCAGTCACCGGCCTCGGCCAGGTCGCACTCGCCGGTCCGGCCGGACGCGGGGCCGATGCCCATACTCCAATTGATGGCTGATCCGAGACACGGCGGGCTATTGCCAGTCCTTCAAACTTCGGAGTTGTGGTGCTGATGCAACACGCGGTATTGTTTGCTCTATGGAAAATCTTCAAGATGACTTGGAGCGGGCACGGGAGACAATGGAGCGTGCCGAAGAAGCCTATTGGACGGCATGTGATGCGCTTCCGGAGCGGGCAGAATGGCTCCGCGTCCTCGCATCGCTCCCGGAGGAACAGCGGAACTTGCGCGATGGGGCCGGTCGGCCGGAATGGCGTGCCTTCGAGTCGGCGCGATATTCCATCGCCGAGTGGCATGAGTGGCTCGGATCCCAGACCGACGTTGCGCGCCTGGAAAAGCTGATCCGGTCTCCCGATGCGGTACGGCACGCCGGGTAGCGTTCAGCCACCCGAATTGCTCGCCAACGACGCGTGACTTTCCCCGGAACATTTCTAACCAAGTAGCGGTCCGGTACCAGCGGTTTCCGCTCAATCCCAACGTGACATGCTTTGGGTCCGCTTCGCACCATCCGGGCATGGTCCAAAATGTGCGTTCATCACATGAAGCGCCCCGCATCCACCGTCATCGCCACGATCATCGTGCTCGGTCTCGCGATACTCGGCGTCGCGCTCACATTCGGCGACCTCGAGCTATCTGGTGGCGACCAATCGCCTGAATGGAGTGTCCTCGGCACGGCGGATGACCGTATCCCGGGCCTGCAGACCCCGTGGGCGGTAGCTTGTGACAGCGACGGCACCACCTTGATTGTCGACCGCGGCCGTGCCCAAGTGATCCGCGTCGACCGGGATGGGCAGACGGTGGCGCGCTGGGGACGCACGGGAAGCGGCCCGGGCGAGTTCAACCGCCCCACTGGCATCGCCGTGGATGTGAACCGGCGCGTCTATGTGGTCGACGGCGGAAACGACCGGGTGCAGGTATTCACCACATCAGGTGTGCCCATTGCTGTGTGGGGCCACAGTGGTTCAGGCGCTGGCGAGTTTGACGGTCCCTATGGCATAGCCATTTGGCGAGACACCGCGCTCGTCACGGATCGCGAGAACCATCGGATCCAGACCTTCGATCTCGACGGCCAATTCATGAATGCCTTTGGACGTCGAGGATCGGACGATCTCGGACTCGAGCGCCCAACCGGAATCGCGGTCGATGCCAATGGCATCACGTATGTTGCGGACACCGGGAATGCCCGTGTCCGCATCGTCAACCCGCCTGACCGGCATGGGGTCCGCATCCCGATTGATGACTGGGGAAGGTCTTCCGACGACGACACGATGTCTCCGGCGCCACTGGGGTTGGCGATTGCGCGCGACGGCACGGTCTACACGACCGATGAGATCACAGCCGACGTGACCGCGCGTGATCCCACCGGCCGGGTGACGGGGCGATGGGTGCGAGGTACCAATCTGCCAGACCTGAGGGTTCCGATTGGGATCGGCATCGACCGAACCGGATCCCTCATCGTCACCGACCGAGGGGCAGGGCGCGTCCATCAGATCAGTCGGGACGGATCAGCCGTGGCCTCTTGGGGGCGGGCCTATTCCGGTGCCGGACAGTTTGTCGGGCCGATTGGCGTGGCCTTCGATCATGACGGAAACGTCCTGGTGGCCGAGTTCGGTGCCGACCGCATCAGGAAACTCTCGCCAACCGGCACGCCTCTCGCAGATTGGGGGCGACGCGGAATCGGCCCTGGCGAATTTGACGGTCCCTACGGGATTGCCGTGGATAGCGAAGGGCGCATCCTGGTGTCAGACCGCGACAACAGCCGGCTGCAATGGTTCGAGGCCGATGGAACGCCTATGTCGGTCTGGGGCGGGTCCGGATCCGGGATGGGGGATTTCGCCAACCCTTCCGGCGTCGCGATCGCACCCAACGGACGCATCCTCGTCGCGGACACGGTCAATCACCGCATCAAGTCAATCGCACCGTCCGGTCAGGTGCTCGCGGTGTGGGGCCATGAGGGAGACGCGCCCGGGGAGTTCCGGTACCCGCGGGGAGTGGCGACTGACCCCGAAGGCCGGGTCTACGTCGCTGACTTCGGGAACAATCGTGTCCAGGTCTTCAGCCCGGACGGCCAGTTCATCCGTACGTGGGGACGTGCGGGTGACGGCCCGGGAGATTTCGACTGGCCCCTTGGCATCGCCGTGGATCCACCGGGAATGGTGCTTGTCCTTGATACCGACAACAGCCGCATCCAACGTTTCACGCCAGATGGCAAGCTTCTCGAAATCTGGGGTCGCACCGGAAACGAAGTCGGCGAATTCCTGTGGCCCGATGGCATCGCGGTGGCGCCTGATGGAACGGTCGTCGTGGCAGACACCGCGAACGGACGCCTGCAGGTACGCCGTCCGGGTCACGCGTTCACCACCGGCGAGATGATTTCCCGTGCGTTGTGGCGCTGGTGGAATGTGTAGGTACTCAGGGTCAGTGCTCACCGAACGGACGGACGGACGGACGGACGGACGGTCACATTACCGGTGGTTGATGGAATTCGCGAGACCGGTCGCGGGCCACCTGGATGATCCGGCGCAGCTCATCTCCCTGGTACGTCACGGTATGGCCGTCGTGCAGGTGCGCGAAGATGAACGACACCGACGATACCGGGCGCCCGGTCACCGCCTCCAATGCGAGCGCGTATGCGCCTCCCGGAGCCTCGTACGCACCGGCCGTCGCCCGGGCTTCCGTCTCATTGCCAACAACGTCCGTCTTGAAGTCCGCGATGGCGAGCGTTCCATCAGGCGCCTCATGTAAGAGGTCGATGACGCCGGAGATGGTCACGCCATCGACGGATGCGCCGAGCGGAAGTTCGCGCCAGAGACGACCTGAGGTGACCGCCTTCGTGACGAATGGGCTGCGGGCCGCATTTCGGACAAGCGTGATGATCCGCGAGGCCTCACCCTTGACCAGGTCACGAACGTGTGGTTGACGCTTCTTGTCATCGATGCATTCAGCCACCAGCTGGTCGATGTTCTCAAGCGTCCCGAGATCGATCCGCTCCAGGACTTGGTGGACAATGGTTCCTCTGGCTTGCGCGCGGGTGCGCAAGTCCGCGCTCTCACTGGCGTCTTCGGTTGGATCACCGCCAGGAGTTTCCCGCACCAGGTCGCTTTCGTCGGGTTCGGCTGTCGGAACGGACTGATCGGTATCGCCACGGCCGGAACCGTTCGCAGGCCTTGCGTGGTCACGCCGCAGGCGGCTGGGCGTCACGACCGCACGACGTGACGCGTCACTGATGCACTCGACCCGATGGCGCAACCACTCATGCTCGGCTGTGATCCATTCGTCTGAGGTCCCGACCAGCTCCCACGGTTCAAGGGCGTCGAGGGCCCGAGTTGACGACACGGGGGTCTCAGCCTGCGCGATGTCTTGCCAAACAAAGGGCACGGCGAGCGGGGGGGAAGGTGCGTCGGAGCGGTCAAGACGGGCGGCGATGCGAGAGGCAGCCGTCGGCGCTGACTTTCCCTCCGACTTTGACGGGGCGCGACGGTGCAGCAACAGCATCAGATGGTCGCAGGCGCGTGTCGCAGCCACGTATTCCAGCCGGATCCGTTCGGCTTCGAGAAGTCGTTTCTCACGCTCACCGTACTCGGCGTATCCAAGGGTCTGGAAATCCCCGCACCGCGCCTCGATGTCCGCCTGCCCGTCGCTACGGGATCGGGCGATACGTTCCCCCTCGTCCTTCTGGGGTAGGGCAAAGTCCACAGGGACTGCAACATCGACACGCGACCCCGCTGACCGCTGCCGACCATCGAGGCCAGTCAGGAACACGATGGGGAACTCGAGCCCCTTTGCCCCGTGCACAGTCATTAGCCGGACGGCGTCCTCGTCCCCTTCGGGAGGTTGTGCCGTGGTGTCAGCACGCTTTTCAAGAAGCTCGTCGAACCACTCAACCAGGTCGCGCAGGGTTGGCAGACCGGCATTCGCGAGCGTCCGCGCCTGGGATACGACCAGACGCACGCGGCGCCAAGCCTCCCGCGGTTGCCGGTGGAGGAAGGTCCCGACCGCCAGCATGCGCTCATGTGCGAGCGCCTCGACGGTCATGGCCGCACTCCGGCCAGTCCTCGCGAGATGAAGCGCGTGCAGCGATGCAAGCGCGTCGGCAACCGGCGAAGCAACGGCCGTATCGCTTCCCAGAGGTCCGGTCCGGTAGTCAAAACGCCCCCTCGCGTCCACCCACGACAACAAGTCGACATCGGTACACGCGTAGGCGGAAGATCGAAGCGCCGCGACCGTCGCAACCTGATCTGACGGGTCATGGATCGCCCGCAGACACGCGATCAGGTCACGTATCTCGGTTGTAGCCGCGACGAGTGCACCTCCGACGCCACGGTACGGGACATCAGCTGCCGTCAACCCGGCCTCGATATGTTGGAGCCCGGTCCGGGTCGCCATCAGAATGCAGACGTCGCGGAACCTCGCCGGGCGCAACTGCTTCGTCTCGCGGTCGCGGATGAGCCAGCCACCATCGATGATCTGCCTGATGGCCCGGCCTAGGTCGGCAGCCTCGATGCGCCGGACCCGTGACACCGGTTTCTCGACGATGGTCCCGAGACGCCAGGTAACGCCGGGGGCAATCGACCCGCGAACCACTTCCACCGCATCCGATGATCCAACGGGGAAATGCGCCTCGACCTGCCCCTGCGCCGATTTGTCATGCGCGACCAACGGGATATAGGTGGCCTGGATACCCGGCGCACCCGTCATGGCTACCCCGAACTCATCGTTGACCCACTCAAGGACCGGCGCCAGGCTCCGGAAGTTCTGGACGAGCTCGATGCGCACGCCACCGCTCTTGGGCGCGAGTTGCTCGTACACCTCGTTGTACACCGCAATGTCGGCGCGACGGAAGCGGTAGATCGACTGCTTGGGGTCACCCACGATGAAGAGTCGTCCCGGCACAATCCGCAACGCCCGCCAATCGGTCACCTCGGCGTGTTCGGGATCGGCGCACAGAAACCACGCAATCTCGGCCTGAAGCGGATCGGTGTCTTGGAACTCGTCGACGAACAGCCTCTGCCATCGGGCGTGGGCACGACGGCGCACCTCCGGGTTGTCACGAAGGAGGTCACGCGCCCGCGACAACAGATCCTGAAACGTCGTCACGCCTGCGGCGCGGCGCCGGTCTGCCTCACCCCGGGTAAAGACATCCACATGGAAGAGAACCCGACGCAACGCATTGTCCCGGACTTGTGCGACGGTCATTCGCGCCAGTTCATCAATTGCTGAAAGTTGCTGGCGAATGATGAACACAGGGTTCTCGTCAAGACCGAACGCATCCCAGTCGGCCTGCGATCCCCGGTTGGCACCGGACACCTTGCGTCGCACCAGTGCTGTGAGGGCCAAGGTCTGTCCAACGCCGTCCGCATCCGGGTTCGAAAGCGCGTACTGGAGGCGCCGACGGTCGGACGCAAACCCGTCGACCGTTCGCACCAGTCGATCCTCGTCACCCCTGCGAGCGCGGGGAAGCAGGGCATCGATCGCGTCGAACGTTCCAAGGACCTCCCTCACGACCGCATCGATTGCGTTCGGGTTCACACCGTTCGGAGCGTCCCTGTTGGGTAGCAGAACCGTTCCTCTTTCCAGCTCCGGGGGTGCGCCATTCGCGTAGACGGTCTGGGATACCGTTGGTCCGGGAACCGGGACTTCGGCATAGCGCGACGCCAGTGCACGCAAGTCCTCCGGGTTCAGGCCGAGACGCAGGGCGTAGGCGAGATCTGCCTCCAGCACCGTCCCGGGTTCGGGTTCATCCCGGAGCCAGGCGCGGAAGGTCTCGTCAAACGCACGCGATTCGTCCAGCGTATCCCACGTGGTGAAACCGGGGGGAAGTGACGCCTCAAGGGGAAACGTCCGAAGCAACGTGCCACAGAAGGCGTGAATCGTCTGGATTGACGCTTCATCAATCGCGCCAGACGCGATGCGGCAGTGTTCACGCGACAGGTCGGATGCATCCGGGCTGGTAGCCTCCCAATCCAGACCGCCTCGGATTCGGTCGCGCAGTTCGGCAGCCGCCGCTTCCGTGAACGTGATCGCCGCTAACGCCCCGATCTCCAAGCGCCCATTCGCGACGAGCGATACGATCCGCGCGACCAACGTATGCGTCTTGCCCGTCCCGGCGCCGGCATCGACAACGAATGTCGTATCAAGGTCGGTGATTAGGCGATGCCTCGCCGCAGCATCGAACAGTGGCGTTGGCATGCCGTCGCTCACTCCTCTTCCCCTTCGTCCGAACTCTCGTCCTCGGTACCGTCAATTTCACGCTCGACTTTCGGCGCAAGGTGGTCGTGTACCGCACCGCCTGCAGTCTGTCTGGTGCGCCCACGCACCGCCTCAAGGTTGCCGGGACAAACCATGCGGAAGTCGCAAATGCGGCAATGTTCCTCGTCCTTCCCTGGCACCTGCGGAAAGGCGCCGTGCACCATCCCGGTAGCGACCACGGTGACGACTTCCCGCAAACGCTGGTTGGCCCGAGCGATGTCTACAACCGAGTGTTCGGTTCCCGCACCGCGACCCGAGACGAACCGGTAGGACGCACCGACTTGAGCCGAACCCAGCTCCTGACTGGCGGCGTAGCGATAGAGGGCGAGTTGCACCGCCTTGCCCGACAGGACCGGGTCCAATGAAAGTTTCTTGAACCGATCCGGCGAGCCGGTCTTGTAGTCGATCACCCACGCACGGCGACCATCATCCGAGCAATCAACGCGGTCGATGGTACCGCGGAAAGTAACCGCCACCGCCTTGGTCACGCGGTCCGCCTGGTCCGCCTGGTCCGCGTCACTGCTGGCATCGTCTGGGGCGGCGGTTGCTCCGTCATTGACGAGGACGCCGGGATCGAGGTCGTCGGGGACGTCAGCGGTAATGGTGACCCCTGACCACGGCGCTGCGCCGGCGACAGTGGGGCGTCGACGCGATTCCTTCCCGAACCACTGTTCGAAATGCATCGGCACAAGCCCGGTCTTTACGCGTTGGGCTCCGTCCGCAATCGCAAACTCGCGCAGTTCGGCAACCAACACTGCACGCGACGCCCGCCACACCACCGGATACCCAGCAGCACCAGCCCCTTCGAGTTTCGCGATGACTGTCGAAGCGATCGTGTCGAGCAGCGCCAAGTCCGATGAATCTGGAAGGCGATTTGCGTGCAGCCGTTCGCGCCCCTGGAGTTCCCGGTACCACTTTTCAAGAACCTCATGGACTGCGGTCCCGCGGACCATCGGATCGACCCCCCAGGTGTCGGCCGGGATCCGGGTTGGCGTGACCCGCAGCACATCCTTGAGGAACGATCGGTACGGACAGGTTGCCCACGTCTCAAAACGGGTGGCCGACAGGCTTCCTTCAAGCGCGCGCGTCAGCGTCCGGGACGATGTGCGCATGGTCCCGACGTTGCCGTCATACGGCGTGAACGACGCAGTGTCCGTGGCACTGGCCTGTGCACGTCGCCACAACGCGCTCACCGGCAGGTCGCCAGTCACAAGCGGATGTGTCGAGGCCGATTGGCCGGCATCGACCCACCGGGCTATCGCGCCAATCCGCCGATCCTCTACACCCAACGCGACGGTGCGACGGCCGACCCCGATACGTGCACCAGACGCTGCATGGGCGACCGTATTGGCGGGCGTGGCACCGGTCCTTGGACGATGATCCCCGGTGGCTTGCCTTGCGCCGTCCCGGGATGAAACACGGTGGTCAAGCCAATCGGGAACCGGGACGGAGGCGGACAAGTCACGGAGGCTTCTCCCGTAGGCAAGCGCCGATCCGTGACGCGCCTCGGCAAATTCGAGCAACCACCTGGCCGGATACGCCTCACGGCCCTCAACGGAATCGGGCGTGCACAACGTGACGGTGCCGCCATCGGCAAGCGCGACCGCTGACAGGAAGGTGGCCCGTTCGGCGACTGGATGTGCCTCGCGTTTGCCAAACGGATCGTTGTCGGGATCGGGAAAGAAAGGGTCCGCCCCGACCGGCGGAGGAAAGGCGCCCTCGTTCATTCCAACGATAGTTATGTGGGCAAATGGGACGGCAGGCAACCGGTCAATCGTGCCCACCACAACGCCTTCCCCAAGCCGGCGGGTTGACACTGACGTACTCTCAAGTGTCGCCTCGATGACCGATACGACAGTCTCGGTGCTTGGGTTCAGGTCGAAAGGGTTGGATGCGGCCAATCCGACAAGCACACCCTTGATCCTGTCAAGGTACGCCGGTTCCGTCCCAGCACCCGATCCATCGCCGGACGTCGCACCGGTCGCGGCGGCGGAAAGAAGGTCGGTCGCCCATTCGGCTGCATCTGCCCAAGCGCTTCCTGATTGCCCGGACCCAACCACCTTTTCACGGAAGTCCGGACGGGTCAGGCGCTCAGCCAGAAACCCGATTATGGTCGCCATCAGTCGCGCGTCCTTCGCGCGACCAATAGGCACCTCGACATCAGGTGAGGATTCTTCGGCCCATTCCCGTGCAGCATCTGCGTCGGCGGCGCATTTGTCGGCGTACCCCGCGAGCCGGGTACCCCACTGGGTCGCGCCGCGGACTATTCCGGCCTCCCGCGATATCCAGTCCCATGAGGCACCGTCGATGATCACGGGTTCTGCCGGGGTGCGTTCCTCGGCGCCCGGCAGTCTGACATCAACGACCGGTGCCGTCTCCGCCCAGGCGAGGACCGATGATCGTGAGAAGTCTGAGGAGGGAAGCCTGAGCAGGGCACGTAGCCGACGACCGGGCAATGTCTCGGAAAGAGGCATGCCCCCGAGGTCAACGTGGGGTACTCCAGACTGATCGAGCACCTCGGCGACGAGACGCTGATACGGATCCCGCTGTCTGTAGACGATCGCAGTACGGTGCAACGGCACTCCGGTTCCGACAACTGCAAGGAGCCGGCGAACGGCTTGCCTCACTTCCTCGGCGGGATCAGGCGCCCTGATCACGTGCAGGTCTGACCGGAGTAGGAGCGTTCTCGCGAGCGGTTCGGCGGAGACGTCAGCCCCACCTGTCGTGGCTTGACCCACCGATGCTTCGCTGCGGGCGAGGGCGCCGGCAGAATTCGCGTCTGCTATCGCCTCAGCCAAGGTCGAGGCAATGCGGTTCGCTCTGGTGTCAGCCCGACCACGGTGGTCGTCGAGGCGAGGCAAGATGACGTGCACGGGTGCGTGACGTGAGAGCGATGCCAGAAGGTCTGCATCCGCGCGGTCAAGCCTTGTCGGACCGACGAGGATGACGGTTCCCAATCGTGCAATTGCATCGAGCGTCGCCTGAGATGGCGACTTCAGTGCTGCCACTGCTTCACGCGCAAGCGACACCGCGTCGGTGGCCTGGCCAGTGATTGCCCTGAACTCCGAGTAGACCTGTGAGGCCGCCCTGGCCGTGGCACCGGCCGCCCCCGAGGCGAGGACATCATCAGGATCGGCCTCTCGGCTACGAAACTCCCTGAAGAGTCCGAGAAGTGCAAGGTGCAGAGACCGGTGGTGTCGGGTTTCGTGGAATGCATCGCCACGACCGTTCTTCATCGCGGTTCGCGCAAGGGCCGCGCGGACGGCACTCAGTTCCGCGGTCGTTCCCATCGCTCGTATCGTCGCTTCCACTCCTAAGATCCGGGCTGCAAGCTCCGGGAGGCGCGCGTACGACACATTGATGTATGAGCTGCCATTGGCGATGGCGAGTTGCAGTTCGCGACCTACGTCGATGGAAGCCGTGACAAGCATCACTGGAGCGAACCGGTCGGAAGCCTGTGCCGACGTGATGGCTTCCCGAAGCGCGGCAATTGTGTCCCAGCCCGGCCGCACAACCACAATTCGCGGACCTGCTGCGCGCATCGGGTCGGCATGACCTTCCATTACCGAAGGCTCCATCCAGAAACCAGTGCGCGGGCCACTTTCCGAAACACACTACGAAGTGTGAGCGTATGCATAAGATGCACCTATAGCACGTCCCAGATCAAATGTACTGCGTTCAGACCAAGTGTTTTGGCGATGGCGCAGAACGCTGAACAAACCGGTTCCCAAGCTTGGGTAGATCGCGTCGAACTCGGGTAATCAGAAGGCCAGAGTGGTCAGTCGTTGGCCTCGCTCAGGCGGTCCGCATGGTCGGCGGTATCGAGTGCATAGCCAACCTCCTTGGCATGCGCCTCGGCACTGGCACGCTTTCGGGCTTCGGAGCCACCGACCACCTCTTGGTGCGTGACCGTCATTGCATGATCGCGCTCGGATGCATCAAGCGCGTGACCGAGATCACGTAGCCGGCCAGATTCGTCGTCATGAACGCGCTCCTGGAACGCATCAACGGCATCTTCGCGCGTGAGCTTTCCCCGTTCGACATCCTCATCATCGTCCAACGCGAACTCGATTGCGACCCGTTCCTTGAGGTGATGGAGGGCCTCGTGAATGTCGAACCCCGCAACCGCTTCGGTCGCATCGGCATCAGCGCGCTCCGCATCTGCACCTTCCTCAACGAACGCCTCGACGGCTTCATCAATCTCGTGCAAGCGGGTTTCGGTCAGTGGAACTCGACCGTTTTCTGGTTCGAACACCGTCTCCATGCGTAGTTCCTCCATGGCCGCACCGGCTGGAAAAGACGCTCCCTAGCCCCAGGCATCAAAACCAAACCACTGATGTATCCAAGGTAGCACGGATACGACACCATTCAAACCTGGCGAAACCCGTTACCTCATCTCAGACCTGCTCATCACAATCGCGGTCAACGGACATCGGGTCGGGATTACTTCTGAGCCAATTTAGCGCCGGCATCTTGGAGCAGCGGCGCGAACCCGCGACCGTCTCATAACCAACACCCGCTGAGCGCCCGGTATGAGCGCTAGCGGATGTCGAGACTGATCCTGGGAGGGGGGTTACGGTGCCTTGGTGGGTGTGACTTGCGGCGCGCCCCCCGCCGAACCTTGGCCTCCGGCACCAGCCGGACGCTGACCGCCTTGGCCGGCACCCTGTCCACCAGCGCCAGAGCCGCCGGCAGGACGCTGACCACCTCCAGAACCATCAGCAGGGGCTGCACCCTGTCCGCCTGCACCGGCAGGAGGTTGGCCACCAGCAGCGTCAGCGGGAGCGGCACCCTGTCCAGCAGCTCCAGAGCCGCCGGCAGGACGCTGACCACCTCCAGAACCATCCACGGGGGCAGCACCCTGGCCACTTGCACCCGAACCACCGGCAGGACGCT